>NZ_JBHZBX010000015.1:14962-128953 GCF_042755165.1 Nocardia sp. NPDC059177
GGGGGGGGGGGGCCGGGGGGGGGGGGGGGGGGGGCGGCCGCCGCGTGCTGGGGGGCCGGGGCGGTCGCCCCTCCTGCCCCCCGCGGGGGCCCCCCCCCCCCGGGACCGGCGGGGCCGCGAACTCGAGCGCGCCAGCGCTCAGACCAACACAGTGAAGGCGTCACGCAAGGGTTGCGCGGGGTCGATTCTGACCCCGTTGAAGCGGGCATGCGCCTGGGCCAGTGCCGAAATGCTTTCGGCCAGATAGTCGACGAAGCGCTCCACCGGCATCGCCGACACCTCACGCTGATTCGCGCCGAGCCACCAGTCCGTGGCCGAGGCCACCGCACCGAAAATCGAATAGTTCACCAGTTCGATCCCGGCCACGTCGATCGGCTCCGTCGGCACCAGCTCCGCGAGGAATTCCGCTGCCCGCCGCGCGGATTGGCGGGCGGCGACCAGGGCCCGCTCGGTTTCCTTGGCCTGCTGACTGAAATGGCTGTGCAGCATGAACCGGAAGACATTCGGATGCTCGGACACCACCGCGACATAGGCGGCGGCGCCGGTGCGCACGAGTTCGGCGACGGCGTCGTCGGTGAGGTTGACGCTGGTGAGCACGCGTTCCCAGAGCATGTCGCGGACCCGGTCGACGATCGCGTTGTAGAGGTCGGTCTTGTCCTCGAAATGGCGGTAGAGCTTGGGCTTGGCCGCGCCGGCCTCCTTGGCGATGTCGCCCATGCTCACATCGGGGCCGACCCGGTCCAGCGCGCGGAAGGCGGCGTCGACGAATTCGATCCTGACCTGGACCCGGTGTTCGCGCCAGCGCTCGGTGCGGGCGTCGACGCGACGGCCCGGCACATCGCCTGCTTTCGAGTAACCGCGCGTCACAACAACCAGCCTATTGGCGGCACGCCGATGCGCCACCCGCGGGGCTCCCTTTGCCGGAACAGCAAGTTTTGTTGCCTCTTTTCTGGGTGTCGACACACCATGGTCGCACTACTTCCCGAGCAGACCAGGAGCATCGATGACCGAGACCACGCCGACCGCCGAACAGTTCTGGGAGGATTTCTACCGCGATCGCGAGCAGATCTGGACCGGAAACCCGAATCCGCTGCTGGTCCGTGAGGTGAGCGAGCTGACCCCCGGCACCGCGCTGGACCTGGGCTGCGGCGAGGGCGCCGACGCGCTGTGGCTGGCCGAACGCGGCTGGCAGGTCACCGGCGTCGACATCTCCACCACCGCCATGGCCCGCGGCGAGCAACGCGCCGCGCAGGCCGGGCTGACCATCACCTGGGCGCGCCACGACCTCCAGGACAGCTTCCCCGCGGGCACCTTCGACCTGGTCTCCGCCCAGTTCCTGCACTCGCCGGTGGAGCGTCCCGACGAGCGCTCGAGCATTCTGCGCCGGGCCGCGTCAGCCGTCGCGCCCGGTGGCGTGCTGGTGATCGGCGGGCACCACGGCTGGCCCAGCTGGGTCACCGACCCCCCGCACGGGCACGCCTCCTTCCCCACCATCGAGCAGGTCCTCGACCAGCTCGCCCTCGGCCCCGAGTGGCAGGTGGAAACCGCCGAACTGGTCTACAGCCCCTCGACCAGCCCCGACGGCGTGGCCGGCGAGCGCGCCGACAGTGTGCTGCGAGTGCGGCGCGGCCGCTAGCGGCCCTGTCCAGAGTTACCAGCAACCTCCCAGGCCGGTCCCAGCTCGGTGGCAGCGCCGCCGCCGACTGTGGTCGTATGACACAGACCGAGGCCGAGCAGAAGGCCATGCAGAGCAGCCGGGCGCCGGTGCTCGATGTGGTGATACCCGTCTACAACGAGGAGACCGATCTGGGGCTGTGCGTGCGCAGATTGCACGCCTACCTGCGCGACGGTTTCCCGTTCACCGCCCGCATCACGATCGCCGACAATGCCAGCACCGACGCCACCCTCGACGTGGCCGAGCTGCTGGCCGACGAGCTCGACGAGGTGGAGGTGCTGCACCTGGACGCGAAGGGGCGCGGGCGGGCGCTGCGGGCCGCGTGGAGCGGGTCGGACGCGACGGTGGTCGCGTATATGGACGTCGACCTGTCGACCGATCTCAACGCACTGCTGCCGCTGGTCGCGCCGCTGGTGTCGGGGCACTCCGATCTGGCGATCGGCACCCGCCTGGATTCCGCCGCGCGCGTGGTGCGCGGACCCAAGCGCGAGTTCATCTCCCGCTGCTACAACCTGATCCTGAAAACCACACTGCGCGCGGGCTTCTCGGACGCGCAGTGCGGGTTCAAGGCCATTCGCAGCGATGTCGCGCGGGAGCTGCTGCCGCTGGTGCGCGACGGCGAATGGTTCTTCGACACCGAACTGCTCGTGCTGGCCGAGCGGGCCGGGCTGCGCATCCACGAGGTGCCCGTCGACTGGATCGACGACCCCGACAGCCGGGTCGACATCGTCGACACCGCGCGCAAGGATCTGCGCGGCATCTGGCGGCTGACCAAGGCGCTGACCACCGGCGCGCTGCCGCTGGACGAGCTGCGCGCAGCCGTCGGCCGCGAGCCGCTGGTGGCCGGAGTGCCGCTGGGCATGATCGGGCAGCTGGTGCGCTTCGCCATCGTCGGGGTGAGCTCGACGCTGGCCTATATCGTGCTGTACCTGCTGTTGCAGCCGCTGCTCGGCGCCCAGGGCGCGAATCTGTTCGCGCTGCTGGTGACCGCGATCGGCAATACCGCGGCCAACCGGGCCTTCACCTTCGGTGTGCGCGGACGGGCCGATGCGGTGTCGCATCAGTTCCAGGGGCTGGCGATCTTCGGGTTCGGGCTGGCGATCACCAGCGGCTCGCTGTTCGCGCTGCACCGCTGGGCGCCCGACGCCGCCGTCACGGTGGAACTCGGGGTGCTGGTGACGGCGAATCTGGTGGCTACCCTCATCCGTTTCGTCGGCCTGCGCTGGGTGTTCCGGCACGCGGGGGACGCGCGAGAGCACCCGGCCGACTTCCACGACGAACTCGACGCCGTCCGTCGCCGTCGTGCCGTCAACCCGGCACAGGGCATGGAGGTGAGTCGATGACCGCCACCGCACTGTGCGCACCGAACTCACTGGTGGTGCCCCGATGACCGCCACTCTCGCACCGCCGACCGCCGCGGAGCCCGCGTCGCCCGTCGCCTCGCGACCACGCTGGGAACGGCCCGCGCTCGCGGCGCTGCTCCTCGGCACCGCTATCGCCTACCTGATCAACCTGAGCGCCAACGGCTGGGCCAACGACTTCTATTCCGCTGCGATACAAGCGGGTTCGCAATCGTGGACAGCGTTCTTCTTCGGCTCCTCCGACGCGGCCAACTCGATCACCGTGGACAAACCGCCCGCCTCGCTGTGGGTGATGGAACTGTCGGTGCGGCTGTTCGGGCTGAGCAGCTGGAGCATCCTGGTACCGCAGGTGCTGCTCGGCGTCGCGACCGTGGCGATGCTGTGGGCGACGGTGCGGCGCTCGTTCGGCCCGGCGGCCGGACTGATCGCGGGCACGGTGCTCGCGGTGACTCCCGTCGCGGTGCTGATGTTCCGGTTCAACAACCCCGACGCGCTACTGGTCCTGCTGATGACCGCGGCGGCCTGGGCGATGACCCGCGCGGTCGCCGACGGCCGGTGGCGGTGGCTGGTACTCACCGGTGGACTGATCGGATTCGGCTTCCTCGCCAAGCAATTGCAGGTGCTGCTCGTGGTGCCCGCGCTGGCACTGACCTATCTGATCGCCGGGCCGCCGAAACTCGGCAAGCGCATCGCGCAGCTGTTCGCCGCCGGTGCGGCCATGGTGGCCGCGGCGGGCTGGTGGCTGCTGATCGTGGAACTGTGGCCAGCCGACAGCCGTCCGTGGATCGGTGGCTCGCAGAACAATTCGATCATCGAGCTCACCCTCGGTTACAACGGGCTCGGCCGGTTGAACGGCAACGAGACCGGCAGTGTCGGGCCCGGCGGCGAGCTGCCCGCCGGCGGCAACGGTATGTGGGGCAGCACCGGGATCACCAGGATGTTCGACGCCGCGCAGGGCGGTCAGATCGCCTGGCTCATCCCGGCCGCGCTGGTCGGCCTGGTGGTCGGGCTCGTCCTTCGGGGCCGTGCGGCGCGCACCGACGAGCGCCGGGCGGCGCTGATCCTCTGGGGCGGTTGGCTTCTCGTCACCGGCCTGGTCTTCAGCTACATGGCAGGCATCTTCCACCAGTACTACACCGTTGCGCTCGCACCGGCGGTCGCCGCACTGGTCGGCATCGGCGCGATGCAGCTGTGGGGTGCGCGTGATCGGCTGTGGGTGCGGCTGGCCTGTGCGCTCGGCGTCGGGCTCACCACTGCCACAGCGTGGATGTTGTTGTCGCGCAGCGCTTCCTTCCAGCCGTGGCTGCGATGGACGATCCTGGCGCTCGGCATTCTGGTGACGATCGCGCTGGCGTTCCCCTTGGCGCGCAAGCAATCCGTCGCCGCGGCGCTGGCCGTCGCCTTCGTCGGGCTCGCTGGTCCGGTCGCCTATTCGATCGACACGCTCGCGAGTTCGCATTCCGGTGCGATCCCGAGCGCGGGGCCGAGTGCCGGTGGGATGCACGGAATGGGCGGTCCCGGTGGACGCCCCGACGGGCGCGACAGTCAGCGGGGTGCGATGCCCGGCGGCGGCGCATCTCCGAACGGCACCACCGCACCTGGCGGCATGCCGGGCGACGGCACCACCCTCGGCGGCACACCTCCGAACAGCACCACCGCACCTGGCGGCATGCCGGGCGACGGCACCACCCCCGGCGGCATGCCGGGCGATGGCGGCACACCCCCGACCGGCACCACGGCCGGCGGCGTGTCGGGCGACGGTGGCACACCCGGTAGCGGCACAGCCCCGAACGGGAGCACGCCCGGCGGCATGCCAGCGGACGGCAGTACGCCCGGCGGCGGGCCGGGCGACGGCGGCACACCCGGTAGCGGCGCAACCCCGAACGGCAGCACACCCGGCGGCATGTCGGCGGACGGCAGCACGGCCGGCGGCGCCGCAGCTACGCCCGGGGGCGGTGCGAACATGGGTGGTGCTGAAGGTGGGCCGGGGATGGGTGGTGCTGGTGGGCTGCTCAGTGGCTCACGGCCGAGTGATCAGATTGTCACGATGCTCGAGGCGGATGGTGGCGATTTCACCTGGGTCGCCGCGACGGTCGGGTCCAACAGCGCGGCAGGTTATCAGCTCGCCACCGAGCTCCCGGTCATGCCGATCGGCGGGTTCAACGGTAGCGATCCCTCGCCCACGCTCGAGCAGTTCCAGCGCTATGTGGCCGAGGGGCAGATCCACTACTTCATCTCCGGTGGGCGCGGTGGCGGTCCCGGCGGCAACAGCGCGTCGACCAGTTCGGCGATCAGCACCTGGGTCACGGAGAACTTCACCGCGACCACCGTCGACGGGGTCACCATGTACGACCTGACCCAGCCGAAGACGTAGTCGATCCACCCGAAAAACGGCCCGGCGGAACAGTATCCGCCGGGCCGTTCGACCTGGCCAGCCCGCTTGCCCCAACCACTCGGCGAAACTCAGCCCCGCGAGAACAGCCTGGCCAGCCCGCCTACGCCAACCACTCGGCGAAACTCAGCCCCGCGAGAACAGCCTGGCCAGCCCGCCTACGCCAACCACTCGGCGAAACTCAGCCCCGCGAGAACGGCCTGGTCAGCGCGCCTACGCCAACCACTCGGCGAAACTCGGCCCCGCGAGAACGACGTGGTCAGCGCGCCTGCGCCAGTCACTCGGCGAAACTCGGGCCTGCGAGGACGACGTGGTCAGCGCGCGTGCACCAGCCACTCGGCGAAACTCGGGCCGGCGAGGACGGCGTGGCGGGAAGGCAGCAGGGTGCCGTTCTCGAACTGCTCGCGGTCGGGGTTGGCGGGGTCGGAGACCTCGACGACCTCCAGGTCGGTACCGCGCGCCGCGACCAGCGCGGTGGCCGCCCCCGCCATCGTCTCCGGGCGCGGGCCGGCGATCTCGGGGAATGGAATCTCCTCGGCGGGAACCGGATTCGTCGCCAAGTCGACCAGCGCCTCGGCGACCGTGCGCGCCGCGACCAGTTGGGTGCGCATCGCGGGCAGGTGGGCGACCGAGCCCTGGGTCCCCCATCCCATCATCACCTCGACCAGCTCGTGAAACTGTGCGGCACGCAGAATCTGCACCGGCACAGATCCTTTCAGCAATTCCTGTTCGTGGGCGAGCTTGGCGGCGTTGTAGCCGGCCATTGAGCCGTCGATCCCGATGATGGAGACAACCACCAGCCGCTGTACACCAGCCCGCGCACCGGCCGCGTGGAGATTGCGGGCGGCGGCAGTGAAGAATTCCGTGGCCACCCGCTGGTCCGCCGAGGGTGTGCTCGAGGCGTCGATCACGATGTCCACCCCTGTGAGCGCTTCGTCGAGGCCGGCGCCGGTCTCGATGTCGACTCCGTTCGCGCGAGAGAACGCCACGACCTCGTGGCCGCGCTCGTTCAGCACGTCAACGACGTGCTTGCCCAGCCGGCCGGTCGCACCCGCCACCGCGATCTTCTGCTGCTCACCCATGGTCTGCTCCTCCGTCGCTGCTTACGCGTTCACAGAGATGACGGAGCGGCGGTGCGCAGTGTGACATCACATCAGGCCGGCATCAGGACGCGTCGAGGGTGCCGCGTGGGGCGACCCAGCGGTGGTTGAGGTCGACCACCGACGCGACGGTTTCGAAATCGGCGTCGTAATGAAGCAGTACCAACCGGTGCTCGACCGCCAGGACCGAGGCGAGCAGATCGTGGATGCCGACCGCACGGTGACGACCGGAACGGGCGAGTTCGCGCTGAATGGCGAACGCGCTGTGCCAGTGCTCGTCATTGGTCGGGAGATATTCGAACAATGCGCGGCGGTCCGCGCGCACCTGTTCGTATTCGAATGGGCTACGAGTGCTGTAGAGAACCTCGGAATCCAGCACGGCGCACGTGGCAACAACGCCGGACTCGATCAGCGGTACCAGGTCTCGGGCGACATCGGGGCGGTTCATTCGCGCATATGCGCTCGTATCGACGAGGAATCGAGCGGTTATCGCCATACTTCATCGCGCCGATCCTTGTCGGCCAACTCGGCCATCCCACCGTTGATCAGCCATTCGACGTGACGTGCGCGGGCAGCGGCCACCGCCGCGGAATGCAGCGCTGCGCGAACAGTATCGGAGACACCCGACGTACCGAGCGCGTCCTGCGCGGAGGCAAGTAGCTCGTCGTCGATCTCGATCAGTCGCTTGGTCATGTCGCAGTCCCTCGATATATATTCCCCCATGCAGAGACTATATACCCGGAAAGGTACAGGTCACAAGGGCTGTTCTGGGGTGTTGAGGGCGGTGTGCAGGGTCGCCGCCCACTGGTCGACGATCAGTTTGCGGCGGGCGGAGTCGTCGGTGAGGACGTCGGCGAGGCCGAGGCCGCGGGCCAGGTCGAGGGTGGCCTGGACCAGGTGGTGGTTGACCGGGTCGGAGTCGTCGACGCCGAGCGCTTCGACGGCGCGGCGGTGGGCGATGCGGCCGAAGCGGGCCTCCATGGGCACGATGCGTTCCCGCAGGGCGGGGTCGGCGGCGGCGTGCGTCCACACCTGGAGCGCGGCTTTGAACAGCGGTGAGGTGTAGGACTCGACCAGGCCGGAGACGACGGCGCGGGTGCGGCCTGCGCCCTCGGCGACCTCGTTGATCGTGGCCGCCTCCGCGGTCGACTGGTCCATTCTGGTGTCGAACATGTACTCGAGCGCGGCGGTGATCAGCTCTTCCCTGGTCGGGAAGTGGTGCTGGGCCGCACCGCGCGACACCCCGGCCCGCTCGGCGACCACCGAGACGGTGGCGGCGGCCCAGCCGGTCTCGGCCAGGCAGTCGATGGTCGCCTCGAGCAGCCGCTGCCGGGTGGCCCGGCTGCGGTCCTGCTTGGGTTCGTGGGGTGTCGCCATCGGACTATTGTGCCCAGCTGGGCGGGCGCTTCTGGAAGAAGGCCGTCATGCCCTCGATCACTTCAGGGGTGCCGAAGAAGCCGGCCGACCGCTGCGCCAGCGCCTCGGCCTCGACGTCGAAGGTCGCCAGCAGCGCCGCGTTGACCAGCTTCTTGGACTCCGCCAGCCCCTGCGGCGAACCCTTCCGCAGCTCGCCACACAGGCGTTTCACCTCGGCGGCGGCATCCGCGGCGGCCACCGTGACCAGCCCGATCTCCCGCGCCGTCGCGGCGTCGAACCGCTCCCCCGTCAGGAAGTAGCGGCTCGCCGCACGCTGGTCGAGCCGGGGCACGAGCGTGAGCGAGATCATGAACGGCGCCATCCCGATCCGCACCTCGGTGAGCGCGAAACTGCTGCCAGGACCGGCCACCACCAGATCGCAGGCAGCGATGATGCCCATACCCCCCGCCCGCACATTGCCATCGATCTGCGCGAGCACCGGCTTGGGCGAGGCGAGAATGCCGCGCAACACATCGATCATCACCCGCGTGCGCTGATCAGCCGCCGTCGCCGGATCAGCACTACTCGCCTCTTTGAGATCGGCGCCCGCACAGAAGGTGTCCCCCGTGTGGGCCAGCACGATCCCGCGCACGGCGGGATCAGCGTTCGCCGCGTCCAATCCAGCCAGCAGCTCACCAACCAACTTGGACGACAGCGCATTCCGATTATGCGGCGAATCGAAGGTCAACGTCGCGAACCCATCGACCACCTCATACCGAACGAACGGTGCTTCCGTCACATCACTCATCGGGACTCCTGATCACTCGAGAGGGTGCGGTGGTCGCCCCACCACCGGGGCAACCACCGTCCGGGACTAGTACGAGCGCGGCAACCCAAGCGAATGCTGCGAAACAAAGTTCAACACCATCTCCCGACTGACCGGCGCAATCCGAGCAATCCGCGAAGCCTGCAACATAGCCGCAAGCCCAACCTCCCGAGTCAACCCCGACCCACCATGCGTCTGAATCGACTGATCCAACGCCTTGATACTCGCCTCCGCAGCAGCGTACTTAGCCATATTGGCCGCCTCAGCAGCACCGAACTCATCACCGGTGTCGTAAAGCGTCGCGGCCTTCTGCATCATCAACTTCGCCAGCTCCAGCTCGATCTTGACCTGAGCCAACGGATGCGAAATACCTTGGTGCGCACCGATCGGAGTCTTCCAAACCGTACGCTCCTTGGCGTATTCCACGGCCCGGTCGATGGCGTAGCGACCGAGCCCGACCGCCATGGCCGCACCCATGATCCGCTCCGGATTCAAACCCGCGAACAACTGCGCGATAGCCGCGTCCTCGGAGCCGACGAGCGCATCGGCGGGCAGCCGCACATCATCGAAGAACAGCGTGAACTGATTGTCCGGTTCGATGATGTCCATTTCCTGGACGTTCTTCACCAGGCCGGGCGCGTCGACCGGGACGATGAACAGCGCAGGCTTGAGCTTCCCGGTCTTGTGGTCCTCGGTGCGTGAGACCACCAGAATGGCCTCGGCCTGGTCGACCCCGGAGATGAAGATCTTGCGGCCGTTGAGGATCCAGTCGCTGCCGTCGCGGCGGGCGGTGGTGGTGATCTGGTGCGAGTTGGAGCCCGCGTCGGGCTCGGTGATGGCGAAGACCATCTTCGACGAGCCGTCGGCCAGCTTGGTCAGCCAGGTCTGTTTCTGCGCGTCGGTGCCGTATTTGGTGATGATGGTGCCGCAGATCGCCGGGGAGACGACCATCAGCAGCAGCCCGGCACCCTGGGCCGCGAGTTCCTCCTGCACCAGCGCCAGCTCGTACATGCCGGCGCCACCGCCGCCGAACTGCTCGGGCAGGTTGACGCCGAGGAATCCGAGCTTGCCCGCCTCGTCCCACAGTTCGGTGAGCGGCTCGTTCTTGCGCGAGCGCGGCAGCACGTAGTCGCGGTAGTTGTATTTGGCCGCCAGCGACGCGACCGCCGCCCGCAGCGCCTTCTGCTCTTCAGTTTCAATGAAACTCATGCCTGCTCCTGCTCTTCTTCCTCGACGACGGCGAGAACGGTTCCGACCTCGACCTGCTGGCCGACGGTCACATTGAGTGCGCTGAGAATGCCGGTGGCCGGCGCGGCGATGGTGTGTTCCATCTTCATCGCCTCCAGCCACAGGATCGGCTGACCCTGCCTGACCTGGTCTCCTTCGGCCGCGCCGAGCCGGATGACGCTGCCCGGCATCGGGGCGAGCAGCGACCCGGCCGCGACCTGTTCGGCCGGGTCGGTGAAGCGCGGCAGCCTGCGCGCGGCCACCGGGCCGAGCGGGGAGTCCACCGTCACGAGGTCGCCGTAGCGGGCGATCTCGAACTGCCTGCGTACCGGACCGCGTTCGCCCGGCACCGCCAGCACCACCCGCTCCGGTGTCGCGGAGATCAGTTCCAGACCCTCGTGGCCTTCCACCTGTACACCGGTGCGGGTGAAGCGGTAGCGCACCTCGTGGGTACCGGAGGTGCGGCTCTCGTAGGACTTGGTCTGCGGCAGCGAGGCCAGGTTGCGCCAGCCGCTGGGGGCCAGCCGGGTGTAGCGGCTCGCGGCGTGGTTGGCGGCCGAATCCGCCAGTGCCGCAGCGACGATCGAAAGTGCTTCGTCGGACTCCGAGGCCAGCGGCGCGGACAGTGCGGCCAGGTCGTGGGTGGCGAAGAAGGCGGTGTCGGTGTCACCGGCCAGGAACGCCGGGTGCCGCAGGACCCGCACGAGCAGATCGCGGTTGGTGACCAGGCCGTGGATCTTGGCCCGCTGCAACGCGGTGGCGAGCAGATGCGCTGCCTCGGCCCGGGTTTCGGCGTAGGAGATCACCTTGGCCAGCATCGGGTCGTAGTGCACGCCGACCACCGAATCGTCGACGATGCCGGTGTCCAGGCGCACGCCGGGCTGGTCGAGAACGGTGAATTCGCCTGCGGTGAACGGAATTTCGAGCTTGTGCACCGGACCGCTCTGCGGCTGCCAATCGTGCGCCGGGTCTTCGGCGTAGAGACGGACCTCGATCGAATGACCGCGCTGAGCGGGCTGGGTGGCGGGCAGCGGCAGACCCGAGGCCACCTGCAACTGCAGGCGGACCAGGTCCAGGCCGGTGGTCTGCTCGGTGACCGGATGTTCCACCTGGAGGCGGGTATTCATCTCCAGGAAGAAGAAGTCACCCTTCTCATCAGCCAGGAACTCGACGGTGCCCGCACCCTCGTACCCGATCGCCTCAGCAGCCAGCCTGGCCGCCTCGAACAACCGATCCCGCATGCTCTGCCCATCGGCGCTGCTCGCGGGGCCTGCGTGGTCACGCTGCGCTTGCGTGTCCCACCCCTGAGCTCGCAACGCGTCGATCTTCTCGACCAGCGGCGAGGGCGCCTCCTCGACGACCTTCTGGTGACGGCGCTGGATCGAGCATTCACGCTCGCCCACGGCCCAGGTCTTGCCGAAAGTGTCGGACATGACCTGGACTTCGATGTGGCGGCCGGTCTCGAGGTAGCGCTCGCAGAACACGGTCGGGTCACCGAAGGCCGATTCGGCCTCTCGGCGAGCCGCCGCGATCTGGTCCTGGAGGTCGCCCAGCTCGCGCACCACGCGCATGCCGCGACCGCCACCACCGGCGGAGGCCTTGATGAGCACCGGCAGGTGTGCCTCGGTGACCTCGGCCGGGTCGAGCTCGGCGAGGACGGGGACACCGGCGGCGTCCATCATCTTCTTCGACTCGACCTTCGAGCCCATCTGCTCGATCGCCGCGACCGGCGGACCGATCCACACCAGACCCGCGTCGAGCACCGACCGCGCGAATTCGGCGTTCTCCGAAAGGAATCCGTAGCCGGGGTGGATGGCGTCGGCGCCGGCCGACAGCGCGGCCTCGATGATCAGCTCGCCGCGCAGGTAGGTCTCGGCGGGAGTGTTGCCGGGCAGCCGGATGGCGGCGTCGGCCTCGCCGACGTGCGGGGCCGCGGCGTCGGCGTCGGAGTAGACGGCGGTGGTGCCGATACCCATCCGACGGCAGGTGGCGAACACGCGGCGCGCGATCTCACCACGGTTGGCGACGAGAACGTTCGTGATCCGGGGTGGGGTGGGGGACATAGACACTGTGCGCCTCACATTCGGAAGACGCCGAAGCCCTCGGCGCCCTGGATCGGTGCCGTGTGGATGGCCGACAGGGCCATCCCCAGCACGGTGCGGGTGTCACGGGGGTCGATGATGCCGTCGTCGAAAAGCCTGCCCGACAGGAACATCGGCATCGCCTCGGCCTCGATCTGCGCCTCGACCATGGCGGCGAGACCGGCGGCGGCCTCCTCGTCGAAGGGCAGGCCCTTGGACTCGGCCGCGCCGCGCTGCACGATGGTGAGCACGCCGCCCAGCTGCGCACCGCCCATCACCGCGGATTTGGCGCTGGGCCAGGCGAACAGGAAGCGCGGGTTGAACGCGCGACCGCACATGCCGTAGTGGCCCGCGCCGTAGGAGGCGCCGACCAGCAGCGAGATGTGCGGCACCTTGGAGTTGGCGACCGCGTTGATCATCATCGCGCCGTGCTTGATGATGCCGCCGTGCTCGTATTCCTTGCCGACCATGTAGCCGGTGGTGTTGTGCAGGAACAGCAGTGGCGTGTTCTTCTTGTTCGCCAGCTGGATGAACTGGGTGGCCTTCTGCGATTCCTCGGAGAACAGCACACCGCGCGCATTGGCCAGGATGCCGATCGGGAAGCCGTTGATCTCGGCCCAGCCGGTGACCAGGCTGGAGCCGTAGAGCGGCTTGAACTCGTCGAAGTCGGAACCGTCGACCACGCGGGCGATGACCTCGCGCGGGTCGAACGGGATCTTGAGGTCCGAGGGGACGATCCCGAGCAGTTCCTCGGGATCGTAGAGCGGCGAGATCACCTCGGCGCGCGGCTCGGGGCCCTGCTTCTTCCAGTTCAGCCTGCGCACGATGCCGCGCCCGATCCGGATGGCATCCTGCTCGTCGGCGGCCATGTAATCGGCCAGACCCGAAGTGCGCGCGTGCATTTCGGCGCCTCCGAGGGTCTCGTCGTCGGAGTCCTCACCGGTCGCCATCTTCACCAGCGGCGGGCCTGCCAGGAAGACCTTCGCGCCTTCCTTGACCATCACCACATAGTCGGACATGCCGGGGATGTAGGCGCCACCGGCGGTCGAGTTGCCGAAAACCAGGGAGATGGTGGGGATTCCGGCCGCAGAGGCCTGGGTGAGGTCGCGGAACATCGCGCCGCCCGGGATGAAGACTTCCTTCTGCGTCGGCAGATCGGCGCCGCCGGACTCCACCAGCGAGATCACCGGCAGCCGGTTCTCGCGCACGATGTCGTTGATGCGCAATGTCTTCCGCAGCGTCCACGGATTGGAGGTACCACCGCGCACGGTCGGGTCGGGCGCGACGATCATGCACTCGACACCTTCGACGACGCCGATTCCGGCGATGGTCGACGCGCCGACGTGGAAGTCGCTGCCCCAGGCCGCCAGCGGGCACAGCTCGAGGAACGGTGAGTCCTCGTCGAGCAGCAGCTCGATGCGCTCGCGCGCGGTCAGCTTGCCCCGCTTGTGATGCCGGGCCACCTTGTCGGGCCCGCCACCGGCGATGGCCTTGGCGAACTCGCCCTCGATCTCGGTGAGCTTGGCCGACATGGCCTCGGCGGCCGCGGTGTACTCCTCGGACGCGGGGTCGAGGGTGGAACGGAAGGTCGTCATGCTTGGTACCCCAATACTTTCGACGCCAGCATGGTCAGGATCTCGTTGGTGCCACCGCCGATGCCGATGATGCGGATGTCGCGGTAGATGCGCTCCACCTCGGACTCGCGCATGTAGCCCATGCCGCCGTGCAGCTGGACCGCCTGGTTGGCGACCCATTCCACGGTTTCGACGGCGGTGTTCTTGGCGAAGCAGACTTCCGCGATCAGGCCCTGTTCGCCGTTCTCCACGCGCTCGACGAGCGAGCGCGTGTAGACGCGAGCGAGGTCGATGCGCCGCGCCATTTCGGTGAGGGTCATCTGGACCGACTGGCGGCTGATCAGCGGGCGGCCGAAAGTCTCACGGTTGCGGCACCATTCGAGGGTGAGGTCGAGGGCGCGCTGGGCCATCGAGTACGCCTGCACCGCCAGGCCGACCCGCTCGCTGACGAACGCGCTGGCGATCTGGGCGAACCCGGAGTTCTCCGCGCCGACCAGATTCGTCGCGGGCACCCGCACATCGGTGAACGACAGCTCGCCGGTGTCGGAGGCCAGCCAGCCCATCTTCTCCAGCTTGCGGGTGACCTCGAAACCCGGTGTGTCGGTGGGCACGATGATCAGCGAGACCCCGGCGGCGCCGGGTCCACCGGTGCGCACGGCGGTGACGATGAAGTCGGCGCGGCAGGCGGAGGTGATGAAGGTCTTGGCGCCGTTGATGATGAAGTCGTCGCCGTCACGCACCGCCGAGGTGGTGAGGTGGCCGACATCGGAGCCACCGCCGGGCTCGGTGATGGCGAGCGAGCCGATCAGGTCACCGGCCAGGGTCGGCTTGACCCACTTGTCGATCTGCTCCTGGTTACCCGAGGCGATGATGTGCGGCAACGAGATTCCGCAGGTGAACAGCGAGGCCCACAGTCCGCCCGAGGCACCGGCGAGGTGCAGCTCCTCACTGAGCACCACCCCGTCGATCGGGGAACCTCCTTCGCCACCGGCGAATTCGGGGTACTCGATGCCGAGCAGGCCGAGTTCGCCTGCCTTCTTGTGCAATTCGCGGGGAATCAGGCCATCGCGCTCCCAGGTGTCGAGGTCGGGCAGGATTTCCCGCTCGACGAAGCCGCGCACGGTGGCGCGCAGCTCCTTACGTTCCGGGGTGTCCCAAACAGATGTCATGCGAGCAGCTCCGTCGGCATCTCTAGGTGGCGGGAGCGCAGCCATTCGCCGAGCCCCTTGGCCTGCGGGTCGAACCGCGCCTGGTAGGCGACGCCCTTGCCGAGCAGACCGGAAATGATGAAGTTGACCGCGCGCAGGTTGGGCAGCACGGTGCGGGTGACGGTCAGCTCGGCCGTCTCGGGCAGCAGTTCCCGCAGCTTGTCGACGGTGAGGGTGTGCACCAGCCACCGCCATTGCTGGTCGGTGCGCACCCAGACGCCGATATTGGCGTCCCCGCCCTTGTCGCCGCTGCGCGCGAGGGCGATGGTGCCGAGTGGGACCCGGCGGGTCTCGCCGGTGGGCGGGGGCTGCGGCAGCTCGGGCTCCGGAACCGGTTCCAGCACAGCGGTTTCGGTCGCGGGAGCGATATCGACGCGGGTGCCGTCGGCGAGCACGGCGATATGCGGCACCTCGTGCGCGTCGACGAAACCGGGGGTGAACACGCCGTAGGGCGAGCCGTTGCCGGGCAGCGCGGTGAAGCTCGCGCCGGGATAGCTGGCCAGCGCCAATTCCACGGCGACACTGGAGAATCCACGGCCGACCTTGTTCGGATCGGGATCGCGCACCACACAGCGCAGCAGCGCGCTGGCCTGTTCCTCGGTGTCGGCGTCGGGGCGGTCCAGCCGCGCCAGGGTCCAGGTGAGCTCGGCGGGCTTGACCGGCAGCCAGGACTCGAGCTGGCGCTGCGCCAGCGCGGCCTTGGCCTCGATGTCGAGGCCGGTGAGGACGAACTCCATCTCGTTGCGGAAGCCGCCGAGGGTGTTCAGCGAGACCTTGAGCTGCGGCGGCGGCGCCTCACCGGTGACACCGCTGATCAGCACCCGATCCGGGCCTTCCTGGGTCAGCGCGATGGTGTCGAGGCGGGTGGTCACGTCGGGACCGGCGTAGCGCGCGCCCTGGATCTCGTACATGAGCTGGGCTTCGACGGTGTCGACCGTGACCGCGCCACCGGTGCCGTCGTGCTTGGTGATCACGCACGAACCGTCGCGGCGGATCTCGGCGATCGGGAAGCCGGGGCGGCCCAGATCGGGCAGTTCGGTGAAGAAGGCGAAGTTGCCGCCGGTGGCCTGGGTGGAGCACTCGATCACGTGCCCGGCGACCACCGCGCCCGCCAGCGCGTCGTAATCGGTTCGATCCCAGCCGAAGTGGGCCGCGGCCGGGCCGACGATCACCGAGGCGTCGGTGACACGGCCGGTGACGACGATATCGGCGCCGGAGTTCAGGCACTCCACGATGCCCCACGCGCCGAGGTAGGCGTTGGCGGTCAGCGGCTGCCCGAGGTCGAGCTCGGCGGCACGCCCGACCAGGTCGTCACCCTCGACATAGGCGATCTTGGCGTCGAGGCCGAGGTCGGCGGCGACCTTGCGCAGCCGCTCGGCCAGCCCGGCCGGGTTGAGGCCGCCGGCATTGGTGACGATCTGGACATTGCGTTCGAGCGCGAGGCCGAGGCAGTCCTCGATCTGCTTGACGAAGGTCTTGGCGTAGCCGAGGCTCGGGTCCTTCATCCGGTCGCGGCCGAGGATGAGCATGGTGAGTTCGGCGAGGTAGTCGCCGGTCAGCACGTCGAGCTGCCCGCCTTCGAGCATCTCGCGCATGGCGCTGAGCCGGTCACCGTAGAAGCCGGAGCAGTTGCCGATCCGGATCAGGTCCGGGTCGGCCGAGAGAAGACTCATGCGGTCCAGGATCACACCGGTTCACAAAAAAAGCAAGCATGCGTGCTTGTTAATCGCGGGCAATCGACCAGGCAAGATGGACCCATGTCCTCTCAAACCGGCGTGATCCTGTTGTTCGCCCTCACCGGCTTCCTGCTGGGCGGGGTCTACACCACCTGGAAGACCAACCGCCAGCTCTCGATCGCCCTGCTCGTCGCCGCCGCGATGGCCGCCGTCGGCGCGGTGCTCTGGCTGCAGTAGCCGTGGTCAGGGGGCGGTGAGCTTGAAGATCCGCACGTCCTCGGGGACGCCGTTGAGCGGCGCGGCCCAGAAATTGCGTTTGTAGGGCTTGACGGTGGCGCCCAGCTCACCGAGCGTTTCCGGGCGCAGCGCCTCGAGCGTGGTGCTGGACAGCATCATGTTGCCGTTGCCGCCCGCCTCCATCATGCGCGCGGCGATATTGACATCGACGCCGAGCCAGTCGCCGCCGATCTCGCGCGGCGAACCGGTGTGCAGGCCGACGCGCATGCGGGGTTTGTAGCCGTCGACCTCGACGCCGGCGAGATTGCGCCGGGCCGCCAGCGCCGCGCGCACCGCGCGATCGGGCGAGGAGAACACCGCCATCAGGCCGTCACCCATGCGCTTGACCACCTGACCGCCCCGCTCCGCGATCGGCGGCTCGATCGCCTTGGCGACCTTGCGCAGCAGCTCGAGCGTGCGTTCGTCGCCCGCGGCGAGCGACCAGCTGGAGAACGAGACCAGATCGGTGAAGACGATGGTCACCTGTTCGGTGCCGCGCCCTCGCCCGATCCGTTCCAGCGCCGCCTGCCAGACCTGGAGCGCGCCGAAGCCGATCTCCCTGGCCGCGGTCGGGGTGCCACCGACGATCTTGTCCGCGACCCGGGCCACCGCCCTGGCGCCGCCGGGGCCCGAGACCGAGAGCGGATCGCCGAACGCCGGGTCACCGGGCAGCTGCTGCCGGGCCTTGCGCACGGCGCCGATCACATCGGCGCGGCGGTTGGCGGCCTGCAATTTCGAGGAGATCTGGGGGCGCCTGCGGCCGGTCCGCGCGTCCGTCGCGCGCGCGGCGGAGTCGGGCTGATCGGTCTCGGTCGGCTCCAGCGGGATGACCACCTCCGGGTCCGCGTCGTGCGGCCGCGGATCCACCCCGCCAGAAGGCGTATCACTCACGCCGCCAGGGTATATCACCCGACGACAACCGCCGGTCCGCTGTTTGCCTCCAGCGGACCGGCGGTCGTGCCTTCGACCGGCCGGGCAGCGGCCGGTCGAAGGGAACCCGGGCTGTTGCGAGGGCCGCCCGGGTTGTCTGTCAGGCGTCGCGCCGGTTGACGACCACCAGGGCCGCACCGAACACGATCGCCGTGAACACCGCGAAGTAGATCAGGCTGCCCCAGATACCCCAGTGCCAGTTCGCCTCGTACTCCTCGACGCTCAGGAAGCGGTTGGCATTCTGGAAGGGCAGGAACGGCTTGACCGCGCGGCCGAAGCCACCGAACGCGCCGAGCAGGTTCTCCAGCAGCAGCGACCACAGCACGATCAGCGAGATCGCCGCCGCCGACTGCCGCACCAGCACACCGACCCCGATCGCGAGGAACACGCACAGCAGCGCGTAGATCGGGACGCTGTAGATGCCGCGCCAGTTGCCGTCGAGCACCAGGTTGGTCGCCGTGTCACCGGCGATCAGTTTGGCCACCGCGAAGGCGATCAGCGAGAGCACGCCGGTGAGCACCGCCGCGTAACCGCCGACCAGGGCGGCCTTGGACACCACGACCTTGGTCCGGTTGGGCACCGCGAGGAAGCTGGCGCGGATGACGCCGAAGCGATATTCGCTGGTCACCGTCAGCGCGGCCATGATCATCAGGACCATCACGCCGAAGCCGGCCACACCCGAGGCCGCCACGCTCGTGGTGAGCATGTCCGGCTGCGAGCTGGGGTCGGTGTTGCCCGCGGTCTTGGTCACCACCGCGATCAGCACGGCCAGGCCGATACCGAGCAGGACCACCACCGCCGAGCACCACCAGGGCGAACGGGTGGAGGTGAGTTTGATTCGTTCCGCAGCGAGCACGCCCATCAGAGCGCACCTCCCATCACCTGGTCGAGGGACGCACCGTGGTACTCCACCGCACCGCCGGTCATCCGCATGAAAGCTTCCTCGAGCGAGGCCTGCTGCGGCGCGAGCTCGTAGAGGGTGACGTTGTTGGTGCCCGCCACCTTGCCGACCTCGTCGCTGCTCACCCCGGCCACGATCAGGGCGTTGTCGCCCTCCTCGCGCACGGTCATGCCGTGCGAGGTGAGCAGGCTGCGCAGCTGGTCGAGCTGGGGGCTGCGCACGCGCACCGACTGCTCGGAGGCGCGCTCGATGAAGTCCTTGGTGGTGGTGTCGGCGATGAGCTGACCGCGACCGATCACGATCAGGTGCTCGGCGGTCTGGGCCATCTCCGAGAGCAGGTGGCTCGAGACGAGCACCGTACGGCCCTCGGCGGCCAGCCGCTGCATGAACCGGCGGATCCACAGGATGCCCTCGGGGTCGAGGCCGTTGACCGGCTCGTCGAACAGCAGCACCTTCGGGTCACCGAGCAGCGCGCCGGCCAGGCCCAGCCGCTGGGACATGCCCAGGGAGAACCCGCCCGCGTTCTTGTTCGCCACCTCGGAGAGGCCGACCAGGCGCAGCACCTCCTCCACCCGGGACTTCGGGAGGTCGTTCGAGGCGGCCAGCCACTCCAGATGCGCGCGCGCCGACCGGTTCGGATGCACCCACTTGGCGTCGAGCAGCGCGCCGACCTGGGTCAGCGGACGCTCGAGCTCCTGGTAGTGCTTGCCGTTGATCAGCGCGGTGCCCGAGGTGGGCTGGTCCAGCCCGAGGATCATCCGCATGGTCGTCGATTTACCGGCACCGTTGGGTCCGAGGAACCCGGTCACCAGTCCAGGTTGGACGGTGAACGAGAGGTCCTGCACCGCGACGGTCTGGCCGAATTGCTTCGTCAGGCCCTTCAGCTCGATCATGAGCCCCAGCTTGCCGGACGAAGGTGGCGAGCGCGTCGCCGTGAGGTCGCGAGTCGGGTCATCCTCGAGGATGACCCGACCCTGAGCCGAAGGACTACCGGGATGGGGAAGACGCCTGAGCCCAGAACCGCTTGGGGATGCGCCCGGCCTGCCCGGCCAGATAACCAGCCCGCACGGCGGCGGCCATCGCCTCGGCCATCAGCCGGGGCTCACGCGCCCTGGTCACCGCGGTCGCCAGCAGCACCGCCGAGCAGCCCAGCTCCATGGCCAGGGCGGCGTCGCTGGCGGTGCCGATGCCCGCGTCGAGGATGACCGGCACGCCCGCGGCGGCGACGATCATCTCGATATTGTGCGGGTTGCCGATGCCCAGACCTGTCCCGATCGGCGAGCCGAGCGGCATCACCGCCGCGCACCCCGCCTCCTCGAGCCTGCGGGCCAGGACGGGGTCGTCGGTGGTGTAGGGCAGGACCACGAAACCGTCGTCGACCAGCTGTTCGGCGGCGTCGAGCAGTTCGATCGGGTCCGGCAGCAGGGTGCGGTCGTCGGCGACGACCTCGAGCTTGACCCAGTTGGTCTCCAGCGCCTCGCGCGCCAGCTGCGCGGTGAGCACGGCCTCGGCGGCGGTGCGGCAGCCCGCGGTATTGGGCAGCGGGGTGATGTCGAGGCGTTTGAGCAGGTCCAGCACGCCGGTGCCGCCCGCGGCGTCGACGCGGCGCATCGCGACGGTGGTCAGCTCGGTGCCCGAGGCGATCAGGGCCTCCTCGAGGACGGCGAGGTTCTCGGCGCCGCCGGTGCCCATGATCAGGCGCGAGCCGAACTCCTTGTCGGCGATGCGCAGGCCGTGCTCAGCCACCCTGAACCGCCGTCAGCACCTCGATGGTCCAGCCGCGCCCGACCGGTTCGTCCCAGCGCGATTTCGGATACACCGCGCCGTCGACGGCCAAAGCCACACCCTGACAGGGCAATTCGAGCCTGGTCAGCAGTTCGCGGATGCTGAGTGGCTCGGCGAACTCGTGATCGACACCGTTGACGGTGACGCCGATCGGAATGGTCGAGGTCATCGAACTCCTCCTGGGGACGACAGCATCGAAGATGCCGGGAAACGATGGGGGGATACGGCTTCGGCGACCGGGGGTGTCTGCCCGTCGAGCAGGGCGGGGAGCACGGCGGCGGTCAGCGCCAGCGTCAGCATGCCGTTGCGGCCGTGGCCGGTGGCCGCCACGACGCGCTCGTCGAGCGGGCCGAGCAGCGGGAGGTTGTCGGGGGTGCAGGGGCGTGAGCCCGCGTTCGCTTCCGCCAGTTCGTATTCGGCGATGCCGGGCAGGATGGTCTCGGCGTCGGCGATCAGGTCGCGGACGCCACCGACGGTGACCGTGGTGTCGTGGCCGGCCTCGTATTGTGTTGCGCCCAGCACGATTCCGTCCGCGCGCGGCACCAGGTAGACATGCCTGCCGTGCACCCTGGCCCGGATGACCCGGCTCGGCGGCGGACTCACCCCCGCACGGCGGCGCAGCCGCAGAATCTCTCCCTTCACCGGACGCACCGGCAGGCCGGGCCACAGCTCGGCGGAGTGGGCGCCTGCGGCGAGCACGATCCGGTCGTGCGGCAGCTCGGCCAGTGCCGCAACGGCTTCCGCGCGGATCTCCACACCGGCGGCGGCGCAGGCGGCGCGCAGCGCGTGCAGGACGCGGCGGTTGTCGACGGCGGGTTCGGTGGTGGCGAGCAGCCCGGCGCGGACCGTGCGGGCCAGTGCGGGTTCGATGGCGCGGACCCCGGCGCGGTCGAGCACCCGCAGGTCGTGACCGAAGCCGGCGAGCCAGTCCGAGACGGTGCGCAGGTCGGCGGCGTCGGCGGCGTCCAGGGCGACGGTCAGCGTCTGCTCGGCGACGAACACCGACTCCCCGGTGACCGCGCGCAGCCGCTCGGCGAAAGCCGGCCACTCGGCCAGCGCGGCCGCGCCGAAAGCCAGCACCCGGTCCTCACCCGGCCAGCCCTCCGACAGCGGCGCAAGCATCCCGCCCGCCACGAAGGAGGCGCCGGAACCGGGCGCCGGATCGAAGACGGTGACGGTCCAGCCCGCCTCGGCGGCCCGCCACGCGACGGCGAGTCCGACGGCGCCGCCGCCAACGACCGCCAGAGTCCGCATCACGTTCCACCTGTCTTTTTCCGCCTGTCGCCCGCCACGGCGTTCGCATCCCCACGGTAGCGCGACTACCGTCGAGACCGTGCAGCCCTCCCATCCGAATCGTTCCGTCCCGCCCAGGGAGCGCCTGTCGAGCGCACTGCTGTATCTGTGCACCGACGCGCGCCGGGAAAAGGGTGATCTGGCCAGGTTCGTCGACGCGGCCCTGGCCGGTGGCGTCGACATCGTGCAGCTGCGGGACAAGGGCTCGCCCGGTGAGGCCGAGTTCGGTCCGCTCGAGGCCAAGGCCGAGCTGGGCGCGCTGGCCGAGATCAAGGCCGCCACCCGCCGCCACGGCGCGCTGCTCGCGGTCAACGACCGCGCCGATATCGCGCTGGCGGCCGGCGCCGACGTGCTGCATCTGGGCCAGGGCGATCTCCCGCCCGCCTACGCGCGGCGCATCCTCGGCCCCGACGTGGTGATCGGCCGCTCCACCCACAACCGCAATCAGGCGAGCCTCGCCGCGATCGACGGCCACCTCGACTACTTCTGCACCGGCCCCGTCTGGACCACCCCGACCAAGCCCGGCCGCCAGGCCGCCGGTATCGACCTGGTCCGCTCCACCGCCGACTCGCACCCGACCCTGCCCTGGTTCGCCATCGGCGGCGTCGACCTCGACCGCGTCCCCGAGGTCCTCGCGTCCGGCGCCCGCCGCGTGGTCGTCGTCCGCGCGATCACCGAAGCCCCCGACCCCGAAGCCGCCGCCCGCGCCCTCAAACAAGCCCTCCTCGCCGCAACCTGACCACCTTCAGGATCTGGACGATTGATCACCAGGCCCTCAGGGATTTTCCTTCTCGACGTTCGTCTACCTGGTGGCCTGGTGATCAATCGTCCAACTTCGTGGACGACTGTCGGGTGGGTCAGGACAGGAGGTCTGCGCGGGTGAGGGTGGGGCCGGAGAGGGTCGGAGTGTCGATGGCGATCGTGGCGCCCGGGGTGTCGATGCTGGTGTGCAGCCAGAAGAAGCCCTGGTCGCGCAGGTCGACGGTGCGGGGCAGGGCGGCGGCGAGTTCGTCGTCGGCGGGCTCGACGCGCAGCGGGATCGCGCGCAGGGTGCGCCAGGCGGTGGCGAAACCGGGATGCAGGGGCAGGTCGGTGACCTCGGCCTCGGGGACCCAGGCGAGTTCGGAGCTCTCCTTGTTGGCGATGGTGGCCAGCGGGGATTCGGCGTCGGCGACGACGGTGATGTAGGTCCAGCCGCTCGGAGCGGTCATGGTGAGACGTTGCGCGCGGACACGGAGCAGATCGGCGGTGATGCCCGCCTCCTCCTCGGCTTCGCGGACCGCGGCGTGCTCGGCCGTCTCGTGCGAATCACGGGCCCCACCGGGCAACGCCCAGGTCCCACCCTGATGACTCCACGGCGCCCGATGCTGCAACAGCACCGCCGACCCACCGGCGGGCAGGGGCGCACGCAGCAGCAGTCCCGCCGCACCGAACCGCCCCCAATGCCGAACCCCACCCGGACTCGTCGCCCAGCCGTCTCCGTCACCGCGCATCAGAACTACTCTCTTCCGTAGCAGCCGACCAGCAACCGCCTCCGGGGTGCCCGGGAGGCTGCGCCGCCCGTCGCACCACCATAAACTCCGTTACAGCAATGGCGCGCGGACTAGTCGGGGAGGTGAACTGTGGTCGGACCGGGGAACCGTACTGCCTCGACGGAGGTCGCCGCGGTGCGTTCGGCCTCGTCATCGCAGGCCGGAGCGGGTGCGGAGACCGCGACGGGCACCGCGTCGACACCGGTGACCGGCAAGCGCGCACCGTCGCGCCGCCCGGCCATCGGCACCGAGCGCCCGCCCGCGCCCGACGTCAGAGCGTTGCGCGCGCAGTTCGATCCGGCCCGGATGCGCAGCTTCGCGCAGTCCTCGCCGGGTCGTCTGGTCGCCGCCGGACTGGTGCTGATGGTGCTGTGCGTGGCCGCGGGAGCGATGACTTCGACGATCGTGCGCGACCGCCAGCAAGCGCTCGGCGTCCTGCTCGACGACACCGAACCCGACGCCCATTCGGCCAATCACCTGTACTCCTCGCTCTCGATCGCCGACGCCGCCGCGAGCACCGCGTTCATCGCAGGCGGCCTGGAACCGCAGGCGGTGCGCGACCGCTACACCCAGGCCATCGGCGAGGCCGCGGCCGAGCTGGTCGCCCAGTCCGGGCACCTCTCCGTCGAGGAAGCCGCCGACCCGCACGGCACCGACCGCCGCCTGCGCACCGGCATCGCCACCGGTCTGCCGGTCTACACCGGCCTGATCGAGACCGCCCGGGCCAACAACCGCAACGGCTACCCGGTCGGCGCGGCCTACCTCAGCGAGGCCTCGCACCAGATGCAGACCACCTTGCTGCCGATGGCCGAGGAACTGGAGACCCACCGCATCGACGCGGTCACCGCCGCCCAGCACCGGCACGTGCAGCCGCCATGGCCTGCCATCGTGCTGCTCGTGGTGGCGCTGGCCGCGCTGGTCTGGGTGCAGGTCGAACTCGCCCGCCGCTCACGTCGTTTCTTCAATATGGGTCTGCTGATCAGCACGGCCGCGCTGGCGTTGACGCTGCTGTGGACAGTGGTGGCCGGTTCACTGTCGGCGATCGCGATGATCAACTGCCGTGATCAGGGCGCGGTGCCGGCCGCGCGGCTGGCCGAGAGCCGAATCCTGGTGCAGCAGGCCAGATCCGCGGAGATGGTCAAGCTGGTGCGCCGCGACGCCACCGGCGACTACGACCGCACCTTCGATGTCAACGCCGCCCGGCTCACCGAACTGCTCGACGGCTACCCCGACGACGCACCCGCCCGTGCCGAGGTCGCCGCCGCGCGCGCCGCGCTGACCCGCTGGCAGTCGGCGCACGCCAGGATGAACGACACCCTGGCCCGCGGCGATTTCGTCGGCGCGGCCGCTGTCGCCACCGGCCCCAGTGCGGCCGATTCCACCGCCCAGGTCGACGCCATCGACCGCGCGCTGACCGAAGCCTCCGCCGCGGCCCGCGACACCCTGCGCTCCAAGGTCTCCCAGGCCACCGATGTGCTGTCGTTCCTCGGTCCCGGCGCGCTCGTGCTCGGTATCGCCGCGGCCGCCGGTGTCGGTCTCGGCCTGTGGCCGCGGCTGCGGGAGTACCGGTGAGGCGGGCGCGCGTCGGCGCGGCGCTGCTGCTGGCCTCGATGGCGCTGTTCACCGGCTGCTCCGACAGCACCCCGGCGCCCGACGAACGCGGCGTCTATTCCGAACCGCCGTTGCCCGCCAAGGCGATCCCCGTCGGCACCGACACTCCCGTGCCGCCGCGCAGTGGCGAACAGTGCGGCGACCCGACGGCCAGTCTGCGTCCGAGCACCGCGAGCGGACCGACCATCGAGGCCATCCGCGCCCGCGGTCGCCTGGTCGTCGGACTCGACTCGGGCAGTAACCTGTTCAGCTTCCGCGACCCGTTGACCGGCCGCATCGTCGGCTTCGACGTCGACATCGCCCGCGAGATCGCCCGCGATCTGCTCGGCGACCCGGATCTGATCGAATACCGCAGTCTCGCTTCGGAAGAGCGCGAACGCGCGCTCCAGGACCACACCGTCGACCTGATCGCCAAGACCATGACCATCACCTGCGAACGGCGTCAGCGCGTGGCCTTCTCCACGGTCTACCTGCGCGCCGACCAGCGGGTGCTGGCGGTGAAGAACTCCGGCATCAACGGCCTGGCCGACCTGGCGGGCAAACGGGTCTGCGTGGCCCGCGGCACCACCTCGCTCGACCACATCCGCCGCGATCAGCCCGCCGCCACCATCCTGACCGTGCCGACCTGGGCCGACTGCCTGGTGGTGTTGCAGCAACGCCAGGTCGACGCGGTGAGCACCGACGATTCGATCCTGGCCGGCCTGGCCGCCCAGGATCCCTACACCGAGGTGGTCGGCGGCAGTATCAGCGCCGAGCCGTACGGGATCGGCATCCCCAAGGGCGATGACGACCTGGTGCGTTTCGTCAACGCCACCCTCGAACGCATCCGCAACGACGGCACCTGGACGCGCATCCATCGCCGCTGGCTCGCCTCCCTCGGTGACCCGCCGACCCCACCCGCACCCACGTACCAGGACTGATCGCCGATGAGTACGCAGGACGACCCGGCCGCGCACACCCCCACCGAGCTGACGCGCCGCGAGCCGACACAGCTGACCGAGCGTCCCCGCCCCGGCACGCTGCCCGGCGGCTGGACGCTGCCGCCGGAGTCCGCCGAACCGCCCGCCGACTCACCCGCCGACGACGAGACCCAGCCGCTGCCGAAACTCACCGCGCACGCGGTCACCGAGATGGCGGCCCGGCCGGAACCGCCCGGTACCCAGGCCACTCCGGTCGGTCCGGCCACGCAAGCCTGGGTTTCCGAGCCGGTCGCCACGTCGCGCTCCGGACGCAGTGTGCGCACCGCGCGTTCGCGCCCGACCCGCCGTCTCGGTGCTGGCCTGGTGCCGATCCCGACCGTCTCCCCCGCCGATCCCCGCGATGCCGTGCTCGCCGATCCGGTGGTCTCGGAGGGCAGGCGGTTCTGCTGGCGCTGCGCGAACCCGGTGGGCCGCTCCACCCCGGCCAAGGCCGCGAATTCCAGTGGCGTATGCGAAACCTGCGGCGCGGCATACGATTTCCGGCCGTCGCTGCACGAGGGCGATATGGTCGCCGGGCAGTACGAGATCCAGGGCTGTATCGCGCACGGCGGGCTCGGCTGGATCTATCTGGCGATCGACCGCAATGTGAGCGACCGCTGGGTGGTGCTCAAGGGCCTGCTGCACGCCGGTGACGCCGAGGCGCAGGCGGTCGCGGTGGCCGAGCGGCAGTTCCTGGCCGAGGTGGCGCACCCGAGCATCGTCAAGATCCACAACTTCGTCGAGCACACGGCCGGGGACGGGTCGAGCATCGGCTACATCGTGATGGAGTACGTCGGCGGGCATTCGCTGCGTGACATCCTCGATGCCCGGCCCGGCCAGATCCGGATGCCGCTGGCCGAGGCCATCGCGTATGTGCTGGAGATCCTGCCCGCCCTCGAGCACCTGCATTCGATCGGTCTGACCTACAACGACCTCAAGCCCGACAATGTGATGGTCACCGAGGACCAGGTCAAACTCATCGACCTCGGCGCGGTCGCCACCATCGAGGCCTACGGAAACCTCTACGGCACCAAGGGATTCCAGGCACCCGAGATCGCCAAGACCGGCCCCACCCCCGCCTCCGACATCTACACCGTCGGCCGGACGCTGGCCGCGCTCACCCTCGATCTACCCAGCGAGCACGGCCGCTACCTCGACGGCATCCCCGATCCGGCCGACGAGCCGCTGCTCGCCCGCTACGAGTTCTTCCACCGTTTCCTGCTCACCGCCACCGAACTCGATCCGGCACAGCGTTTTCCGTCGGCGCGCGCGATGTCGGCCCAGCTGGCCGGGGTACTGCGCGAGATCCTCGCCTACGACACCGGCGGCGAACATCCCCAGCTGTCCACCGTCTTCAGTCCCCAGCGCACCAGCTTCGGCACCGAGGAACTGATCAGCCAGACCGACGCCTACCTCGACGGCACCGGACGCTCCCCGCTGCTGGACTCCAGCGATGTGGTCGCCGCCCTGCCGATTCCGCTGATCGACCCGTCCGACCCGTCCGCGCCGCTGCTGGCCGCCACCGCCAACCCCGAACCCGAACGCGTACTCGAGGCCCTGCACGATGCCCGTGAACGCGCCGAGGCCGACCCCGACAACGCACCGGAAACCCTGGCGGGCGAACTCCTCTACGCCGAGGCCCGCGCCCGCCTGGAACTGGGCGAGTCAGCGGCGGTCCTGCACCTGCTCGATCGCGCTCCCAGCGAATCCGATTGGCGCACCGCCTGGTTCAAAGGCTTGGCCGGGCTACTCGAACTCGACTACGAGTCCGCCTTCGCCGCATTCGAGACGGTCCTGCGGGTGCTGCCCGGTGAGATCGCCCCCAAGCTGGCGCTGGCTGCCACCGCGGAACTGATTCTGCAACACTGGGATTCCGATGCGCCCGAGCAGTGGCGGGCCTTCGCCGAACGCTATTACGCGACCGTCTGGCGCACCGATCGCGCCGTGGTGAGCGCCGCCTTCGGCCTGGCCAGGCAGCTGGCCGTGGCCGACCAGGTCGGCGAGGCGGTGCACGCCCTCGACGAGGTCCCCGCCGCGTCGCGCCACTTCACCACCGCCCAGACCACCGCCATCCTGCTGCTGCTCACCAGCGCCCCGGTCGCCGACCTCGACGAACAGGTGCTGCGTCTGGCCGCCTCCCGCGCCCAGTCCGTCCCCGCGGGCGAGCACCGCGCCACCCTCATGCGCACCCTGGTACAGGGCACCGCCCTGGCCTGGCTGCGAGCGGGCAACACCCCGAAACGCAAGGACGCCAAGCTCTTCGGCCGCCCCTTCGACGAACGCGACCTGCGCGACGGCACCGAGACAGGCCTGCGCGCCCTGGCCCGCAACGCCCCGAACCGCGCCCACCGCTACGCCCTGGTCGACCTCGCCAATTCGCTGCGCCCGAAGTCCTGGTTCTGAATCACTCAGTCGCGCAGCGAGTTGACCAGCATCGCGACCCCGGCCCCGGTGAACAGCACGGTGACCCCCGCCAGCACGAAGAATCCGACATCCGGTTGGACCCCGTTGGCGAGCAGGCTCGGCACGAACACGCCGAGCGGGAGCGCTCCGGCGAAGGACCACGCGCCCAGCCGGAAAGCCCCCATGAACCCGCCGACCGGCTCGAACAGCCCCGCCAGCACCAACCCGAGCCCCACGAACGCCAGCCACAGCCACCATCCCAGCCGCCCGGCCTGACTCGGGTTGTACGCGTCGGATGCCCCGTCGATGACGATGCCGACGACCTGCCCCTGCCAGAGCCGCAGCGTCGCCTGCCCGCCCTCGGTGGCCTTCCCGAACAGCTCGCCGTTCACGTCGTGCGACTGCTTCTCCCCATCGCGCAGCCAGCGGATGGTGAGGTGATTCGTCGTGGTCGTGCTGGTGGTGCCGTCACTGTTGATGTGGGTGGACGTCGATGAGGACGTTTCCTTCTCGACGATGGTGACGGTCTCTTCGTCGAAGCAGCTCCCCACCGTCTTCTCGCACGCCACCTGATGCCGGTATTCCCGCGTCTGATGAAACGGATCGACGGTCTGCGTCACCGCGAACACCAGCAGACCGCCGCCTACCAGAATCGCCAGCACTCGGCCGATCATCGCCCCTCCCACCGAGTTTCGATGCCGCGCTGACCCGATGCGCCCGTCGATTTTACCGCCGTGAGTGACCGCTCGACTAGCTGTTGACCAGTTCGTCGGCGGCGCGAGCGATGGCGAGTTCCTCGTTGGTCGGCACCACCAGCACCGCGACCGGGGCGGAATCCGGGGAGATGCGCCGGACCCCGGGCGCGCGAGTCTCGTTGCGCGCGTTGTCCACATCGATGCCCAGGCCGGTCAGGCCGGCCAGCGCGGCGGCGCGCACGGCCGGGCTGTTCTCGCCCACCCCCGCGGTGAAGACGATGGTGTCGACGGTGCCGAGTTCGACCAGGTAGGCGCCGAGGTAGCGGCGGAGCTGGTGGATGTAGACATCGAAGGCCAGCTTCGCTTGGGCGTCGCCGCCTTCGATGAGCTGCTGCAACTCGCGGAAGTCGTTGACGCCGGAGAGGCCCTTGATCCCGGAGTCACGGTTGAGGAGTTGTTCGACGGCGGGCAGATCGAGCCCGGCGACATTCATCAAGTGAGGCATGATGCCGGGGTCCAGGTCGCCGGGGCGGGTGCCCATGACCAGCCCTTCCAGCGGTGTCATGCCCATGGTGGTGTCGATGGCGAGGCCGCCGCGCACCGCTGAGGCCGAGGCGCCGTTGCCCAGGTGGAAGATGATCTGGTTCAGCTCCGAGGTGGGGCGGCCGAGATACTCGGCGGCCTTCTCCGAGACGTACTCATGTGAGGTTCCGTGGAAACCGTAGCGCCGGACACCGTGCGCGGCAGCGATTTTCGCGTCGATCGCGTAGGTCCGGGCCGCTTCGGGGAGGGTGTGGAAGAACGCGGTGTCGAAGACCGCGACCTCCGGAATGCCGGGCAGCAGTTCGCTGGTCGACTCGATGCCGATGGCATTGGCGGGGTTGTGCAGGGGCGCGAGGACCGAGAGTTCGCGGATGGTGCGCAGGACTTCGCCGGTGATCAGGGTGGGTTGCCAGAACACCTCACCGCCGTGCACGACACGATGGCCGACCGCGCCGATGCCGGCGGTGGTCAGGTCGATGCCGGTCGCGCGGAACATCTCGAAGGCCTGGCGCAGGCCGGCCCGGTGGTCCGGGATCGGTCCCTCGTGCACGAGTTTCTGTTCGCCGCACTCGTGCACGACGCGTCCACCGTGCGCCTCACCGATCTTCTCGACCAGCCCCGAGGCCCGCACCTGGGCCGAATCCGCGTGCAGCAGCTGATATTTGATCGAGGATGATCCGCAGTTCAGAACCAGTACGAGGTCGCTCACAGGTCCCCCTGCGCCTGGATGGCGGTGATGGCCACCGTGTTGACGATGTCGGCGACCAGCGCGCCGCGCGAGAGATCGTTGACCGGCTTGCGCAGACCCTGCAACACGGGGCCGATCGCCACCGCACCCGCGCTGCGCTGCACCGCTTTATAGGTGTTGTTGCCGGTATTGAGGTCGGGGAAGACGAATACCGTCGCCTTGCCCGCCACCGTGGAATTGGGCAGCTTGGTGCTGGCGACGGCGGGCTCGATCGCGGCGTCGTATTGGATCGGACCCTCCACCGGCAGCTCGGGCGCGCGCTCACGCACATACTCGGTGGCCGTGCGCACCTTGTCGACATCGGCGCCGGTGCCCGAAGCGCCGGTCGAGTACGACAGCATCGCCACCCGCGGTTCGATCCCGAAGCGCGCCGCGGTCTCGGCCGAGGACACCGCGATATCGGCCAGCTGCTCGGCACTCGGGTCCGGCACCACCGCGCAGTCACCGTAGGCGAGCACCCGATCGGCCAGGCACATCAGGAACACGCTCGACACGGTCGAGACGCCAGGCACCGTCTTGATGATCTCGAAGGAGGGCCGGATGGTGTGCGCGGTGGTGTGCGCGGCACCGGAGACCATGCCGTCGGCGATCCCCTTGTAGACCATCATGGTGCCGAAATACGAGATGTCGGCCATGGTTTCGCGGGCTCGCTCCAGCGTCATGCCCTTGTGCTTGCGTAACTCGGTGTATTCGGCGGCGAACTCGTCGAGGTAGCCGGAGGTGCGCGGGTCGAGCACCTGCGCGGCCTCGATGTCGACGCCGAGTTCGGCGGCGCGGGCCCGCACGGCGGTCTCGTCGCCGAGGATGGTGAGGTCGGCGATCTTGCGCTGGAGCACCCGGCCCGCCGCGCGCAGGATGCGGTCGTCGTCGCCTTCGGGCAGCACGATGCGCTTGCGGTCGGCGCGGGCGCGTTCGATCAGCCGGTACTCGAACATCTGCGGGGTCACCACATTCGAGGCGGGCACCTGGATGCGCTCGAGCAGGGCGGCCGCGTCGACGCGCTGTTCCATCAGGGCCAGCGCGGTGTCGACCTTGAGCGGGCTGCCCGCCCACATCCGGCCCCGGGTGCGGTGCACCGCGCTGGCGGTGTCGTAGGTGCCGAGTTCGGTGGTGAGGATCGGCAGCTTGGGGTGCAGGCCCTCCATCAGCCGGGCGATGGCCGGGTGCGGGCGGATGCCGCCGTTCATGATCACCCCGGCCAGCGACGGAAAGCCCGCCGCCTCATGGGCGTTCACGACACTGAGCAGGACATCGGAGCGATCACCCGGCGCGATCACCACGACGCCGTCGGACAGGCGCTCGAGAATGTGCTCGGCGGTCATGCCACCGACCATGATGCGCAGTGCCTCGCGTTGCAGCAATTCCGGGTCGCCACTGTAGATTTCGCCGTCGATCGCCCCGCACAGCTCACCCATGGTCGGCGCCATCAGCAGCGGCACCTCGGGCAGCGTCCAGGACGGAACATCGAAATCGGCCAGGGCAGTGGCGATCTCGTCGAGCTCATCGGGCACGCACCGGTTGGCGACCACCGCGACCAGCTGCGCGTGCTCGGCGTGCAGTTCGCCGGCACACAATTCGACCAGGTGCTTGACCTCGGCCGGGGTCCGTTCGGCGCCGCGCACCACCAGCAGTACCGGCGCGCCCAGATTCACCGCGATCCTGGCGTTGTAGCGCAGTTCGCTGGGGCTGGCGACATCGGTGTAGTCGCTGCCGATGATCACCACCGCGTCGCACGCCTTGGCGACATCGTGGAAGCGCATGACGATATCGCTGATCGCGGCGTCGGGGTCGCGGTGCACGTCCTCGTAGGTGACGCCGACGGCCTGTTCGTAGCCGATATCGGCGGTGCTGTGCTCGAGCAGCAGTTCCAGGATGTAGTCGGGCTCGGCCGAGGAGCGGGTGATCGGGCGGAACACCCCGACCCGGGCGGTGGTCGCGCACAGCATCTGCAGTGCGCCCAGCGCCACGGTGGATTTTCCGGTGTCACCCTCCGGGGAGGCTATGTACACAGTGGACGGCGCGTGTTCGACCATGCTGGCGAGCTTAGTTAATCGATGGCGATCCGGCCGGGCGGTGTGTGTTCGACCGCGTTGGGCCGGTTCAGCGAACCGGGTCGTAGACCTCGAATCCGAGGTCGCCCGCGACGGTGGCCATCGTCTTGTCATGGGTGACCACGGTGAGGTCGTCCAGGCCACTGCGCAGGGCCGACGCCAGATGAATGGCGTCGAGGGTCTTGATGTGCGAGATGATCGCTTCGGCCTCGTTCAGTACCGCGTGATCGACCGGGATGGTGTCGATGTAGTCGATGATCTGGCCACGATCCAGGACCGGCAGCCCCTCGCGGCGCAGCACCCGGGTGAGCTCGGTGCGCAGCAACCGCGAGGAGATGATCCGGCTGTCCCGGTCGGCCGTGGTCGCGTCGAACCACTCGGCAGCATCGATGGAGTGACCCAGGATGATCCGGACCGCGACCGAGCTGTCGAGATAGTAGGCCCTCACCACTCGCCTTTCTCGGAGTCGAGGAGCTCGTCGATCGACGCGGCGGTGCGGAGCTGGTGGCGGGCGATGCCGCGCGTGCGCGCACCGCCCGCGACAGCTCGCCGGATGATCTGGGCGGAGCTGACCGCCGGGACGATATAGCCCACCCGATTGTTGTGCCGGGTGAGTTCGTAGACCTCGCCGGACTCCACGTCGGCGATCATCTCGGCAGGGTTCTGGCGCAGCTCACCGACGCTGATCGACTTCATGACGCCATGGTAGGCGCCATTGTCTACGAATGTCTACGACCACGCCCACCTCGGCTCAGCCCAGTGCGCGCAGGCGCGGTGCCAGGTCGCGCTGGAACAGGTCGAGGAAGCGGAGCTGGTCGTGGCCGGGGGCGTGGAAGACCAGGTGGTTCAGGCCGGCGTCGAGGTAGGGCTTGATCTGGGCGACGGCCTCGTCCGGGTCGCTGGCCACGATCCAGCGCTTGGCGACCTGTTCGATCGGCAGCGCGTCGGCGGCGGCTTCCATTTCGATCGGGTCAGTGATGTCGTGCTTCTGCTCGGCGGTCAGCGACAGCGGCGCCCAGAAGCGCGTGTTCTGTAGCGCCAGTTCGGGATCGGTGTCGTAGGAGATCTTGATCTCGATCATCTTGTCGATGGCGGCCAAGTCGCGCTCGGCCTTGGCCGCGCCCTCGGCGACGGCGGGCATGAGTTTCTCGGTGTAGAGGTCCATGCCCTTGCCCGAGGTGCAGATGAAACCGTCACCCGCGCGGCCCGCGTAGCGCGCGACCACCGGGCCGCCCGCGGCGATGTAGACGGGGATGCCGCCCTTGGGCACGTCGTAGATGGAGGCACCGACCGTGTGGTAGTACTCGCCGTCGAAATCGGTCCGCTCACCGGTCCACAGCGCGCGCATGAGCTGCACCGATTCGCGCAGCCGGGCGAATCGCTCCTTGAAATCAGGCCATTCACCCTTGTATCCGGTGGCGATCTCGTTGAGCGCCTCGCCGGTGCCGACACCGAGCATGACCCGGCCCGGGTACAGGCAGCCGAAGGTGGCGAAGGCCTGCGCGATCACCGCCGGGTTGTAGCGGAAAGTGGGGGTGAGCACCGAGGTGCCGAGCATGATGCGTTCGGTGCGCTCGCCCGCGGCGGCCAGCCAGGCCAGCGAGAACGGCGCGTGCCCACCGTTGTGCCGCCACGGCTGGAAGTGATCGCTCACGGTCGCGCTGTCGAGTCCGTGCGCCTCCGCGGCCACGGCGAGCTCGACCAGTTCCCGCGGCCCGAACTGTTCGGCCGATGCCTTGTACCCGAGCTTGAGATCAACCATCTCAGCCACTCCTGTCGTTCGCTTCGTCGCGCCCCTGCGTCCTCGACATTAACGAACGCCGGGAGCCGACGCCCGGGTAGCGGCGGCTCGCACGCGCCCGCGATTTAACGGATGATTAGCTGGTGACCACCAACGATGAGCAGATCCTGTCCTATCTGACCGACATGGACGGTGTGCTGGTGCACGAGGATCAGCTGATCCCCGGCGCCGACGAGTTCCTCGCCGAGCTGCGCGCGAACGAGATCCCGTTCCTGGTACTCACCAACAACTCGATCCGTACCCCGCGCGATCTGCAGGCGCGGTTGCGCCAGACCGGCCTCGACATCCCCGAGGAGGCGATCTGGACCTCGGCGCTGGCCACCGCGACCTTCCTCGACGACCAGCGCCCCAACGGCACCGCCTATGTGGTCGGCGAGTCCGGACTGACCACCGCGCTGCACGAGATCGGTTACGTCCTCACCGACGTCGACCCGGACTATGTGGTGCTCGGCGAGACCCGCACCTATTCCTTCGAGGCGATCACCACCGCCATCCGCCTGGTCGATCGGGGCGCCAAGTTCATCGCCACCAATCCCGACGCCACCGGTCCGTCGCGCGACGGCGTACTGCCCGCGACGGGTTCGGTCGCCGCGTTGATCACCCGGGCCACCGGCAAGGAGCCGTATTACGTCGGCAAACCCAATCCGCTGATGATGCGTTCGGCGCTGCGCCGGATCGGCGCGCATTCGCAGAGCACGGTGATGATCGGCGACCGGATGGACACCGATGTGATCGCCGGTCTCGAGGCCGGCCTGCGCACCGTGCTGGTGACCTCGGGAATCTCCACCAAGTCCTCGCTCGAGGCCTACCCCTTCCGGCCGACCATGGTGGTGGATTCGGTGGCCGACCTGGTCGGCCGCACCCGCAGGCCGTTCGCCGAGTGATGTGATCTAGCTCTCATCGGAATAAGTTTCCTCGTCAACTAGTTATAGTTGCCATGGCAACCAAAGCGAGTCGAGGAGGGCCAGTGCAGTTCGGAATCTTCACCGTCGGCGACGTGACCACCGATCCGACCACCGGCCGTACCCCCACCGAGGGCGAGCGGATCAAGGCGATGGTCACCATCGCGCAGAAGGCCGAGGAGGTGGGCCTCGACGTGTTCGCGATGGGCGAGCACCACAACCCGCCCTTCGTCCCGTCCTCGCCCACCACCATGCTCGGCTACATCGCCGGCCGCACCGACCGCATCCAGCTGTCGACCTCGACCACGCTGATCACCACCAACGACCCGGTCAAGATCGCCGAGGACTTCGCGACCCTGCAGCACCTGGCCGACGGCCGCGTCGACCTGATGCTCGGCCGCGGCAATACCGGCCCGGTCTACCCGTGGTTCGGCAAGGACATCCGCGACGGCATCCCCCTCGCCATCGAGAACTACGCCCTGCTGCACCAGCTGTGGCGCGAAGAGGTAGTCGACTGGCAGGGCCGCTTCCGCACCCCGTTGCAGTCGTTCACCGCCACCCCGCGCCCGCTCGACGACGTCGCCCCGTTCGTCTGGCACGGTTCCATCCGCAGCCCGGAGATCGCCGAACAGGCCGCCTATTACGGTGACGGATTCTTCGCCAACCACATCTTCTGGCCCAAGGACCACTTCCAGCGGCTCATCGAGCTCTACCGCCGCCGCTACGAGCACTACGGCCACGGCAGCGCCGACCAGGCGATCGTCGGCCTCGGCGGCCAGGTGTTCCTGCGCAAGAACTCCCAGGACGCGGTCCGCGAGTTCCGCCCCTACTTCGACAACGCGCCCGTCTACGGCCACGGCCCCTCGCTCGAGGAGTTCACCGAGCAGACCCCGCTGACCGTCGGCAGCCCCGAACAGGTCATCGAGAAGACGCTCACCTTCCGCGAGCACTTCGGCGACTACCAGCGCCAGCTGTTCCTGGTCGACCACGCCGGTCTGCCGCTGAAGACCGTGCTCGAGCAGCTGGACCTGCTCGGCGAGGAAGTGATCCCGGTGCTGCGCAAGGAGTTCGCCGCGGGCCGCCCGGCCCACATCCCGGACGCCCCCACGCACGTCTCGCTGCTCGCCGCCAAGTCGACGGAGGTGGCCGCATGACCCGCCGGATCGCGGTCGTCTCGGGCGGGCTGTCCCAGCCCTCCTCGACCCGGTTGCTCGCCGAACGCCTGGCCGCCGCGACGGCGCGCGGCCTCGAGATCGAACTCGACTTCGTCGACCTGCGCGAGCACGCCAGGGACCTGGCCGACAACCTGGTCACCGGCTTCGCCTCGCCCGCCCTGCGCGCCACCATCGACCGGGTCGTCAGCGCCGACGGCCTGATCGCGGTGACACCGATCTTCAGCGCCTCCTACAGCGGCCTGTTCAAGACGTTCTTCGACGTCATCGAGCCGGAATCGCTGGTCGGGATGCCGGTGCTGATCGGCGCCACCGGCGGCACCGAACGGCATTCGCTCGCACTCGAATTCGCGTTGCGGCCGCTGTTCGCCTACCTGCGCTCGGTCGTCGTCCCGACCGCCGTCTACGCCGCGTCCAGCGACTGGGGCGAGGGCGCGGGCGACGGCCTGAACCGCCGGATCGACCGGGCCGCCGAGGAATTCACCGAACTCCTGGCCGACCGATCCCGGACCCGCACCATCGACCCCTTTGCCGAAACCACCCCGTTCGAAGACCTGCTCGCAGGCAACTTCTCCCGCTAGAACCCACTCGAAGGAGCAACTCATGACCAACGCCATCGCCACCGGACTGACCGCGGGCACCTGGGCCATCGACCCGAGCCACTCCACCGTGGGCTTCTCGGTCCGCCACCTGATGGTGAGCAAGGTCCGCGGCCGTTTCACCGATTTCGACGGCTCGCTCGTCATCAACGCCGACGGCACCGCTTCCGCGCAGGCCGAGATCCGCGTCGACTCGCTGACCACCGACAACGCCCAGCGCGACGGTCACCTGCGCACCGCCGACTTCTTCCACGTCGAGGACTTCCCGGTGATGACCTTCAAGTCCACCGCCTTCCGCGGCGAGGGCTCCGACTTCGTCGTCGACGGCGAGTTCACCGTGCGCGGCAACACCAAGCCGGTCTCGCTCGAGGTCGAGTTCCTCGGCGTCAACCCGGGCATGGGCAACGGCCCGGTCGCCGGCTTCGAGGCCAAGACCGTGGTCTCGCGCCGCGAGTTCGGCCTCGACATCGACATGCCGCTGCCCGACGGCGGCGCGGTGATCGGCGACAAGATCACCCTCACCCTCGAGATCGAGGTCGCCCTGCAGAGCTGAGCTCAGCCGCGATGCCCTCGCCGACGGTGGCGAGGGCATCGTGGTGTCCGGGGTCAGATCGGCCGGAAGCCAGCGCCGAGGTCACCGCGCGCGTCGATGTCGGCGAGGATCGTGGTGATGTTCATGCCGACCTCCGGCCCGAGGCAGGGCACGTAGACATAGCCGTTGACCATGCCGACCAGCGTCGAACCGACCACCACCGGACCGCCGGAATCACCGGCGACCACACAGATCTGGGTGAGGGTGGCGATCTCGGACTGCAACGGGTCACCGTAGGCCAACCCGCAGGTCTGCGCGGTGGTACGGCCTTCCTTGCAGGCGATATCCGGGAACTGCGCCGGGCCGCCGACGCCGGTGATGGTCGTGTTGCCCACCCGGTTCACCGGCACCACCAGGTCCGGATCGAAGGTGATCACGGAATAGTCCATGGCTTCGCTGCGGTAGCCGATCGTACCGACGGTGCCCGCGTCGGCATTCTGCTCGGCGACGATGCTCGCCCCCTCCGGCCCGCAGTGCGCGGCGGTGAGCCCGACCAGCCGGCCGGCCGAATCGTGCCCGATCGTGGTGAGGGTGCAGGTCGCGTCGTTGACGAGGATGCCGGAACCGCCACCGAGCACCGCAGGGGCCGCGGCATCCGCCACGCCGACCTGCCCGGCCGTCACGGCACCGAGAACGCTGAGGACCACACCTGCTGCTGCGACTGCTCTCGACATGTTCGATCCGATCCGTTGGCGGCGATTTCCCGGGCGAATACGACTGTTCTGCTGCGCGAATTGGACGATAGCAAATTCGCATCAGGCGTGGTCGACCCGGCCGCACCTAGTCCGGCGCTCCCGCGATGATGACGTCAAGGGCCGCCGAGAGCCGGGTGAGCGTGGCGACGGTGGCGGCGAACTCCGCCGGGCCGAGCACCGCCGCGAGCCGCTCGGCCATGGCCGCGTGCTGCGGGCCGATCCGCTCGATCGCGGCCAGGCCCGTTTCGGTGATGGCGACGAGCTTGGCGCGCTTGTGCGCGGGATTGGGCCGGTACTCGCAGATTCCCTTGTCCACCAGCAGATCCGCCACTCGCTGCACACTCTGCCGGGTGATGCCCATGGCGCGCGCGATCCCGGCGACCGGCAGCGGCCGGTCCTGCACCGCCGCCATCACCTGCCACCAGGCCACCGAGATCCCGGCGGGCGCGGCCAATCCGTCACCGACGGTGAGGAATTGGCCGTTCAGCCGGTAGACGGTGAGCGCGGCGCCGTCGAGCAGTTCCTGTTCGGGGGTCATTCGGTGGCCGTCAGCGCGGCGTAGGCGCTGGCATCTTTGTGCGCGAACAGCTGGAACCAGGCGTCGAGAACCGGCGGGTCGAACAGGTCGAGGCGGGCGAAGATCTCGCGGGCGAATTCGAAGGGGGACATGGCATTCGCGGTGATCACATCGCGGTCGGTGACGGCGGGGGCATCTACATAATGCGCCGCGCCCGAATAGCCGGGCAGGGCAAGTGCTTCCGAAGCATTGCTCGTGTGCGCACGATCATCGAGCAGTCCCACTCTGGCCAGACCGGTTGTGGCGCCACAGATTCCAGCGACCGGAACACCCGCCTCCACGAATCGTTTCGCGGTCTCGGCGAACGGCATCAGCGCCTCCCCGGACCACAGGTCGGCGCCGGGCAGGATCAGCATGGCACTGTCGGCGGGGTCGAGGTCGGCGAGCGCGAGCTCTGGGGTCACCCGGAAGCGGCCCATCGTGGTGATCGGCTCGGCGGTGAGCCCGACGGTGCGCACCTCGAAGACGCCCGGCTCCCGATGCCAGGAGGTGTCGGCGATATTCGCCAGAGCGGCGCCGGCCTCCCAGTCCGCGAGAGAGTCGTACACGGCCGCGTGAACTGTTTTCCTGGACATGACAGCATGTTGTCATATTTGACAGAATGCTGTCAATAAGAATTCTGTAACCGCAAATTGGCCGAGCTGTCGTACCCTGACGGCATTCGGTGCGAGACAAGGAGGTTCAGCCGGTATGACCGACCCCGTGCACGGCATGACGGGCACCATCACGTCACCGATCCGTGCGGCGGGAGCACTCGGCGAGGTACTCGTCGCGATTCGCGGGGGCACCGAGCTCTACCTCGCACGCGCTGACGAGGCGATCGAGGCGGGTGCCACGGTCCTGATCGTGTCGGTCCAGCCGGGCCGCATCGTCGAGGTCGTCCGCTGGATTCCACTCACACCGCAACCTCCGCAAGAGATCTGAGAGAAGGGGGCTCACATGCTGGGCTATCACGTTCCCGACCCCGACGAGGCCATGCTGGTCAGCGGCGCCAAGACCAAGGACAACGCACCGTTCAAGGTGGTCATCGGGCGTGGCACCTGGGTGATTCCGCTGTTCCGCAAGGTCCGCTACCTCTCCCTGGCGATGTTCGAATCCGAGATCCGCGAACGCTGTGTCACCAAGCAGGCCATCCAGCTCGACGTGCGCGCGGTGATCGCGTTCAAGGTCGCCAACGACACCCCGTCCATCGTCAACGCCGCCCAGCGTTTCCTCTCCGAGCAGGAGCAGGAGATGTCGGTGCTGACCGGGCGCATCTTCTCCGGCCACCTGCGCTCGATCGTCGGCTCGATGACCGTCGAGGAGATCATCCGCGAGCGGCAGAAGCTGGCCGACGAAGTACTGCTGGCCTCCAAGGTGGAGATGAGCAATATCGGCCTGTGGGTCGATTCCTTCCAGATCCAGTCCATCGACGACGGCGACCTCGGCTACATCAACGCCCTCGCCGCCCCGCACAACGCGGCCGTGCAGCGCGACGCCCAGATCGCCCAGGCCCAGGCCGCCCAGCGCTCGGCCGAGGCCGAACAGGAATCGCTGCGCCGCCAGGCCGAATACGAACGCGAGACCTCGATCCTCAAGGCGCAGTACCAGCGCGACATCGACAAGGCGAAAGCCGAAGCGGCCCAGGCCGGTCCGCTCGCCGACGCGATCGCCCGCCAGGAAGTCCTCACCGCCCAGGCCGAGCAGGCCCGCAAGAACGCCGAACTGCGTCAGCAGGAACTCCAGGCCGAGGTCGTGAAACCCGCGCTCGCCGAAGCCGAACGCGTCCGCATCCTCGCCGAGGCCGAAGCCGACCGCACCCGCATCCAAGCCGAAGCCGCCGCCTCCAACAACCGCATCGCCCTCGACCAGCTCCTCATCGAACAACTCCCCGAAATCGTCAAACAAGCCTCCACCGGCCTCGCCAACGCCAACCTCACCGTCCTCAACGGCCCCGACGGCGTCGGCGAACTGGTCAACGGAATGGTCGGCCAGGGCTTGACGGTGTTCAACTCCCTGCAGAAGGCATTGTCCAACGGAGAGGTCGACAAGGTCTGATCCACCACACGAAAAGAGCCCCGGGACCCGTTGGCCCGGGGCTCTTTTCGTGGGAGATCAGGCGACGGTGGCGCAGCTTTCGCCATCTACGACCCGGTCGGGACGAACTGACCAGGCACCTGCCGGACTACCAGCACATCGACGGCCGGACCGATGCACTATTAACGGTGCCCGGTCGGAAAGCGATTCAGGGTGACGGATGTCGGGATCGAATCGAGGAATGGCTGATGGGATTGTGGATCGGTAGCCCTGGGCTGGGGGCGTCGGAGAACGTGGTGTGGCGGAGCTTCGCCAATCGGACGCAAGGGAATCGGGCGGTGGGTGGGCGGCTCCACCTGACCGAAACCCGGCTGCTGTTCGTCCCGAATCACCTCGACGCGGTCACCGGTGGCAAGCGCTGGGAAACCCCACTCGCACAGCTGCGTGCGCTGGGGCGGCACGAGCCTGACGGCGGGCTGTTCAGCGGCGGCCTGCGCACTCGCCTACGTATCGACACCGACACGGGCACCGAACTGTTCGTCATCAACAAGCTGGACGAGGTGATCGCGACACTGGAGGCCGCACAGCCCGCGTGACCGGGTCCGAACGAACCGACCGCGGATTCCTGTCGGACCGGGGTGACACCATCGGTGGTTGTGACGATGGATGAACGGCCGATGCCGCCGCTGGATGCCGACGAGCGCACGACGCTGGAGTCCTGGCTGGATTTCTACCGTGCGACGCTGGCGGCCAAATGCCAAGGGCTGGACGATGATCAGCTGCGGGCGGCGACGGTGCCGCCGTCGCCGTTGACACTGCTCGGGCTGGTGCAGCACATGGCTGAGGTCGAAAGGAATTGGTTCCGCCGAGTGCTCGTCGGCGAGCCGGTCCCGGCGATCCACGACCCGGACGCCGACACCACCGGCCACGACGGCGGGTTCGAGGTATCCGAACACTCGTCGTACGCGCACGCGCACACCGTGTGGCACGAGGAGACCGCCCACGCCCGCCGCAACTGCGCCACCCGCGAACTCACCGATACCAGCCCGTTCCTGGACAGCCAGGTCAGCCTGCGCTGGATCTACACACACATGATCGCCGAATACGCCCGCCACTGCGGCCACGCCGACCTCCTCCGCGAACGCATCGACGGTGCCACCGGCGTCTGAACCCGTCGATTGTCGAGCACAGGTAGGCGTACAGTAGGTACGTACCTACTCTCAGGAGAGGAGCTGCGATGTCGACCATGAGTGCGCGTGAGCTCAACCGGGATGTCAGCGCCGCCAAACGCGCCGCCTTGCAGGGACCGGTGGTGATCACCGACCGCGGCGAGGAAGCCTTCGTACTGCTCTCGATCGAGGAGTACCGGCGGCTACGCGCGGACAGTCAAGACATCGTCGCTCGACTGAGCATGGACGATTACGACGACGTCGATTTCGATCCGTCGCCGCTCGGGGTGGAACTGCGGGTTCCCCCGCTGTGAACTACCTCCTCGATACGAACGTGCTGAGCGAGTTGCGCAAGTCGGCGAAGGCGGCGGACCCCGCGGTGCGTGCGTGGACTTCGGCCCGCCGTCCGTCCGAGCTCTATCTGAGCGTGGTCACGATCATGGAGCTCGATATCGGCATCGGACGAGTCGAACGGCGCGACGACGAGCAGGGAAAGCGTCTCCGGGCATGGTTGGAGGACACCGTGCTCGATACCTTCGCCGGACGAATTCTCGACATCGACTTGGCCGTCGCACGCCGGGCCGCACACATGCACGTGCCTGATCCCCGCCCCGAACGTGACACCCTCATCGCGGCGACCGCAGGCGAGCACGGAATGACGGTGGCTACCCGGAACGTGAAGGACTTCACTGCCACGGGAGTCCCGATCGTCAATCCTTGGGAGTGAACACACCGCTCCGCCTCCCGCTGACGGCCGGGCCGTCGCGGGAGCGGTGATCAGCTGAGGGCGTGGTCGAGGTCGGCGAGGAGGTCTTCGAGGTCTTCGAGGCCGATCGAGATGCGGACCACGCCGTCGGAGAGGCCGATGGAGGCTCGGCCTTCCGGGCCCATGGCTCGGTGGGTGGTGGTGGCGGGGTGAGTGATCAGGGTTTTGGCGTCGCCGAGGTTGTTGGAGATGTCGATGATGCGCAGGCGGTTGAGGACCTCGAAGGCGCGCTTCTTGCCGTCGTCGCCGGCGAGTTCGAAGGTGACGACGGTGCCGCCGCCGGACATCTGGGAGGTGGCCAGGGCGTGCTGCGGATGTGATTCGAGGAAGGGGTATTTCACCCAGTTCACGGACTTGTTCGTTTCCAGGAACTGGGCTACCCGCAGCGCCGATTCGGTGGACTGGCGCACGCGCAGCGGCATGGTCTCCAGGCCCTTGAGCAGGGTCCAGGCGTTGAACGGGCTCAGTGCGGGGCCGGTGTGGCGCATCAGGTTCTTGACCGGGCCGTCGATGTAGTCCTTGGCGCCGAGGATGGCGCCGCCGAGTACGCGGCCCTGGCCGTCGATGTGCTTGGTGCCGGAGTAGACGATCACGTCGGCGCCGAGTTCGAAACCGCGCTGTAGCAGCGGGGTGGCGAAGACGTTGTCCAGCACCACCTTCGCGCCCGCGGCGTGCGCGAGCTCGCCGACTTTGCGGACGTCGACGAGGGTCTGCATCGGGTTGGCCGGGGTCTCGAAGAACACGGCTTGGGTGGGCACCGAGAGGGCCTGCTCCCACTGCTCGAGGTCGTCACCGTCGACGAAGACGGTCTCGATGCCCCAGCGCGGCAGGATCTCGTTGCACACCACGAAACAGGAACCGAACAGGCTGCGCGCGGCGACGAGCCGGTCGCCTGCCTTCAGCAGCGCGCCCAGCGCGGTGAACACCGCCGACATGCCGGACGCGGTCGCGAAGGCCGCTTCGGCGCCGTCGAGCAGGCGGATGCGCTCCTCGAACATGGCCACCGTCGGGTTGCCGTAGCGGGAGTAGACGAAATGCTCGACCTCGCCGGTGAACGCGGCCTCGGCGGCCTCGGCGCTCTCGTAGACGAAACCCGAGGTCAGATACAGCGCCTCGGAGGTCTCCTCGAACCCGGAACGGCGCACGCCGCCGCGCACACCGAGGGTGGCGGGGCCGACGCCCTCGGGCAGTGGCTTGTCGAACGAACCACCGGTGATCATGCGTTTCTCCTTATGCCTGACGCCACGGCAGGCCGACCGCGCGCCAGCCGACACTGCCGCGCTGCCCGAACGCGTCGGGGCCGCCCTCGAAACCATCCAGCACGTTGTAGGACGGGGTGATGCCCGCCGCGGTCGCCACGGTCGCCGCGCCGATGGAACGCTGCCCGGAGCGACACAGGAACACCACGGGCGCGTCGTCGGGCCGCCCGGCCAGGGCCTGCTCGAGTTCCGCGCCGAAGGTCGGATTGCGGGTTCCGGTGCCGTCGACCCATTCGATGAAGTGGGCCGGGCGCTCGATGGAGCTGGTGTCGGGGATGCCGATCTGCGCCCACTCACCTTCGGTGCGCACGTCGACCAGCACCGCGTCGGGGTGCTCGGTCAGGATCTCCCACGCCTTCTCAGGGGTGATGTCGCCGGCGTAAGTCATGTCGAACCTCCTGCGTGAATCCGCTCTTGCCGTGCCGGTTGTCCGGGCACACGGCCAGGTCGTCACCCGGAGCACCCCGCCGCGGAGGAGGGTTGCCGACCAGCGAGCCGGGGCTTGGCGCTGGTACTCATGACCTTGCGATCTGAGATTGCCCCGGCAGTGGTCACCGTGTCAAACAGTGCTACGGCGCGCAGACCAGCCAGTCGCCATCCACCCTGGTCAGGTTCCAGGTGCTGGTGGACGATGTGTCGCCGATCCGCACGGTGGCGTCGATCTTGGCCCGGTCGCCGTTCACCGTGGCCTTGTCGAAACCCTTCTTGTCGATCGTCACTTCCGATTTCGGGCCGCCGAGCCGCTCGGTGAGGCCGGACTTCTGCTCGTCGAAGCCGGGGCAGGCGACACCCGGCGGCGGACGCAGCTCACTGCGTGAGCGCGCGTCGATATAGTTGGTGACGGCGGCCGCGAACCGGTCGGCCTCTGTGACATTTTTCTCAGCGGGTGAAAGCAGCCCGCCCAGCACGATGCCGGTGAGCACGAGGATCGCGATCACCGCGGCCGCGACGAACGGGACGATGGATCGCTTGTCGGTCTGATCCACCACCACGGGCTGGTCTTCCGCGCCTGTTTGCTCCTCGTCCATGTTGTAATCCTGACAGACCCGATGCGGGCAACGACACCGCGCGCCGGGTGGCCACGGCACCGCAGATAGAATCGCGGAGAATGCGGCCTGCTGCCGGGGTGTACAGGCAGCTGCCAGCAGCCGGATCGCCAACTTAGCCTAAGCTAAATTTGACGCCGTCAATAGTTCTCGACCAAAGGGTGCACGTAGAAATGACCGAACAGAGTGCAGCGACTCGCCCACTTCGCATCGCGATCGTGGGTGCCGGCCCGGCCGGTATCTACGCCGCCGACGCGTTGATGAAGTCCGATGCCGAGGTGTCGATCGACCTCTACGAGCGCATGCCCGCGCCGTTCGGCCTGATCCGCTACGGCGTCGCCCCCGACCACCCACGCATCAAGGGCATCATCACCGCCCTGCACAAGGTGCTCGACAAAGAGCAGGTCCGCCTGCTCGGCAATATCGACTACGGCACCGACATCACCCTCGACGACCTGCGTCAGTTCTACGACGCGGTGATCTTCTCCACCGGCGCCAACGCCGACCGCGCGCTGCCGATCCCCGGCATCGACCTCGACGGCTCCTACGGTGCCGCCGACTTCGTGTCCTGGTACGACGGCCACCCGGACGTGCCGCGTTCGTGGCCGCTGGAGGCCGAGAAGGTCGCCGTGCTCGGCGTCGGCAATGTCGCCCTCGATGTGGCGCGCGTGCTGGCCAAGACCGGTGACGAGCTGCTGCCGACCGAGATCCCGCCGAACGTCTACAAGGGCCTCAAGGCCAACAAGGCCGTCGAGGTGCACGTCTTCGGTCGCCGCGGGCCCGCGCAGGCCAAGTTCACCCCGCTCGAGCTGCGCGAACTCGACCACTCGCCGACCATCGAGGTCATCGTCGATCCCGAGGACATCGACTACGACGAGGGTTCCGAGGCCGCGCGCCGCAACTCCAAGCAGGTCGACATGGTCGCCAACACCCTCGAACAGTGGGCGATCCGCGACCAGGGCGACCGCCCGCACAAGCTGTTCCTGCACTTCTTCGAGTCCCCGGCCGAGATCATCGGCGAGGACGGCCAGGTCGTCGGTCTCAAGACCGAGCGCACCCAGCTCGACGGCACCGGCAATGTCAAGGGCACCGGCGAGTTCAAGCAGTGGGACGTGCAGGCGATCTACCGCGCTGTCGGCTACCTGTCGCAGAACGTCACCCAGTTGCCGTTCGACGATCAGGCCGGCACCGTGCCCAACGAGGCCGGTCGCGTGATCGTCGACGAGGCCGCCGAGGGCTCGGCGCGGTTCATGCCGGCCACCTACGTCACCGGCTGGATCAAGCGCGGCCCGGTCGGCCTCATCGGCCACACCAAGGGCGACGCCAACGAGACCATCGCCTGCCTGCTCGACGACGCCAAGGACTTCACCCCGGCGGCCAAGCCCGAGCTCGACGCGGTGACCGAGTTCCTGGAGAGCAAGGGCATCCCGTTCACCACCTGGGCCGGCTGGTACCGCCTCGACGCCCACGAGCGCGCCCTGGGCGAGCCCGAGGGCCGCGAGCGCGTGAAGGTCGTCGAGCGCGAGGACATGCTGCGCGCCTCGGAGCCCAACAAGGTCTAGGCAGCCAGCGCTCCAGAAATAGGGCATTCTGTACAGGTGTTCGATGCGCACGTCCACATCATCGATCCGCGTTTCCCGCTGATCGAGAACGAAGGCTACCTACCCGACCCCTACACCATCGCGGACTATCGAAAGCGTATGCAGCGCTTCGAGGTTCGCGGTGGTGCGGTGGTCAGCGCGTCCTTCCAGGGCGTCGACCAGTCTTACCTCAAGGCGGCGCTGGCCGCGCTCGGGCCGGACTGGGTGGGGGTGACCCGGCTGGATCTGGACGCCGGCGACGACGAGATCCTCGAGCTGGATCAGGCCGGCGTGCGCGCTATCCGCTTCAATCTCAAGCGCGCCGCCGCCGACATCACCGAGATGACCCGGCAGGCGCTGCGCGCGCACGAGCTGGCCGGCTGGCATGTGGAGCTCTATATCGACGGGCAGATGCTGGCCTCGCTCCAGCCGGTGATCTCCAAGCTGCCCGCGCTCTCGATCGACCATCTCGGCATGTCCGAGGAGGGCCTGCCGTATCTGCTGGATCTGGTGGATCGCGGTGCCAGGGTGAAGGCGACCGGGTTCGGCCGGGTCGACATGGACGTGGCCGAGACCTTGCGCCGCATCCACGCGGTGAATCCGGGCGCGCTGATGTTCGGTACCGATCTGCCCGGCACCCGCGCGGGCCGCCCGTTCGAGGACCGTGACGTCGACCTGATCAGCCGCGTCGTCGGCGCCGATATGCACGCGGTGCTCGAGGACAACGCCCGCGAGTTCTACCGCCTGCCCGCCGTCGACCGCCCAGCCACCGACCCGATGCCCACCATGCCGATCCCCCGCAGCGAAAACCCGACCGTCCCGATCCCCCGCAGCCAACTCCCCGGCGCGGACGAGCGCACCCGCCCGCTGCCGGTCATCGAGAAGTAGCTCAGGCCAGGATCGAGCCGGTCAGCCAGACACCGGCGGCGACCAAGGCGCCGAACAGTTCGACCAGCATGGACAGGCCGACACCTTTGAGCGCGTGCAGGGTCGCGGGCCAGGCCAGTTGGTTGGTCTTGAGCCGGTACAGCTCGGCCAGGTACACCCCGAGGACGAAGCCGATGAACAGGCCGACGACCGGGATGACGAAGAAGCCGACGACGCCGAGCACCGCGCCGGCCAGCAGCGCGCGGTTGGACACCCCCGCCTCGCGCATCCGCCTGCCCGGCCAGGTGTATTTCACGACGCCGGACAGCACCAGCGCGACCGTGGCGATCGCGAAGACCGTCCAGGCCGCCGAGCCGCCGGTCAGCAACGCCCACACCGCGATTGCCGCGAAGATGAGGATCACCCCCGGCAGAATCGGTACTATCACGCCGACGATGCCGACGAGAATGACGAGGCCGACGACGACCTCACCCCACACGCTCACAACCGGGTCCTCCCGTTTTCCGCGCCGAGTGGCGCCTGAGGAAATTCTCACCCATGGCCTACCCGAGCCGCCATCCCAGCGCTATTGTCGAAGCGTCAATACCGTTCGTCGACGAACTGAGGTCAACGCGTGAGCAGCGAGTCCACCGCCAAGCAGGGGCCCCTCGCGGGCATCAAGGTCATCGAGTTGGCCGGCATCGGGCCCGGCCCGCACGCCGCGCTACTGCTGGCCGACCTGGGCGCCGATGTCGTGCGCGTGCAGCGCCCCAACCAGCTGCCCGGCTTCGTGGAACGTCCACAGTGGCGCGGGCGCACCATCGTCGAGGCGAACCTGAAGGACCCGGCCGACGTGGCCAAGATCCTCGACCTGGTCGAGAAGGCCGACGTGCTGCTGGAGGGCTTCCGTCCCGGCGTCACCGAGCGCATGGGCCTGGGCCCCGACGACGCGCTGGCCCGCAACCCGCGCCTGGTCTACGGCCGGATGACCGGCTGGGGCCAGCACGGCCCGCTCGCCGACCGCGCAGGCCACGACATCAACTACATCTCGCTGACCGGCGTGCTCAACGCCATCGGCCGCAAGGGCGAGCGCCCGGTGCCGCCGCTGAACATGGTCGGCGACTTCGGTGGCGGCTCGATGTTCCTGGTGTTCGGCGTGCTCGCCGCGCTGGTCGAGCGGCAGAGTTCCGGCAAGGGCCAGGTGATCGACGCCGCGATGGTCGATGGGGCGCTCGCCCTGTCGCACATGATCTGGGGCATGCGCGGGGTCGGCCTGTGGTCCGACGAGCGCGGCACCAACCTGCTCGACACCGGCATGGCCTTCTACGACACCTACGAGACCTCCGACGGCAAGTACATGGCGGTCGGCGCGATCGAGCCGCAGTTCTACGCCGAGCTGCTGGCCGGGCTGGAGATCGACCCGGAGGGTCTGCCGATGCAGATCGATCCGAACGGGCAGGAGCAGCTGCGCAAGCTGTTCACCGACAAGTTCAAGACCAAGACCCGCGACGAGTGGGCCGAGATCTTCGACGGCACCGATGCCTGCACCACCCCGGTGCTGACCTTCACCGAGGCCACCGAGAACCCGCACATCGCGGCCCGCACCGGCCTGGTGGAGATCGACGGCGTGGTCCAGCACGCGCCCGCACCGCGCTTCTCGCGCACCCCCGGCGCCGTCCCGACCCCGCCGCCCACCGTGGCGACACCGATCGAAACGGTCTGGGCTGACTGATTTCCCGTCCTGTCGTCGGTAGTCTGACCGCTATCGACGACAGGATTCGGGTCCGCACCGGCCATCGGCCACCGAAGGTGCTCGCCGCATTCATCGCGGTCACCGCCTTCGGCTCGGCGCTGCTCGCGTTCGCCATGGCCGGTGCGCTCGACGATCGCCAGGCCCAGCTCGTCGAATCCCGGTGCCGCAGTGACGCGCCGGTCCCGGTCGCGGTCAGCGTGCTCAACGGCCTGGCCACCGGTCTGCTGCTCGGCACGACCATCGCGCTGGTGTGTCTGCTGATGTTGCTGTTCCGCCATCCGTCCAGCCGCGGCGCCGTCGCGGTGCCGCTGACCACTGTCGCCGTGGTGATCTCGACGCTGTTCATGTTCGGCGCGGGCTACGAGACCGTGCGGCCGAACACGCCCGTCTCGTGCGGGTTCGGCTGACCGCTCAGTAGCAGGTCAACGGTTGCAGCGGATCCGCAGCGCGCGGAGTGAGCGCCGCGTAGGCCGATGCGATCGATTTCACCGCCAGCCGCAGGTCCGGTTCGGGGTGGGTGAACGGCAGGCGCAGGAATCGCTCGAAGGCGCCCTGCACGCCGAAACGTGGTCCGGCGGCGAGCAATACGCCATGATTGGGCGCGGTGGCGGCCAGCGCCGTGGAGACCGGGCTCGGCAGCTGCGCCCACAGCGACATCCCGCCCGCACCGGGCATGATGTGCCAGCCGGGCAGGTCTTCGGCGACCGCGTCGAGCAGGGCGGCGCGTTGCGCGCGCAGCTGTTCGCGGCGGCGATCGAGGATGGGGTCGGCGTTCTCCAGCAGGTCGACGGTGGCCAGCTGATCCATCACCGGCGTGCCCAGGTCGACGGTGGCGCGGATACCGAGAAGCTTGGTGATCAGTGCCTGGTTGGTGCGGATCCAGCCGACCCGCAGACCACCCCAGAACGACTTCGACGCCGAGCCGATGGTGATGATCTCCGAACCCTTGGCGAACGCGGCCACCGGCGGCGGCATCGGCGCGCCGGAGAGGTTCAGTTCGCCCATCGACTCGTCGATGACGATGGTCATCCTGGTGTCGCGGGCGATGGCGGCCAGTTCGGCGCGACCGGCCTCGTCGAGCAGCAGGCCGGTGGGGTTGTTGAAGTCGGGGACCAGGTAGGCCAGCGTCGCCGCGGTCTGCCGGGCGGTGCTGCGGATACCGTCGAGATCCCAACCGGCGTGCGGTAATTCGGGCCGCAACGGCACCGGGATCGGGCGGGCGCCGACATCACGGATCGCCTCGATCGCGTTCGGGTAGGTCGGATGCTCGATCAGCACGCGGGCCGCGGGCGAGGTGAGCACATTGAGCAGCAGGCGCAGGCCGTGCTGGGCGCCGAGGGTGACGAGGATCTGATCGGGTTCGGTGGGCAGGCCACGCGCGGTGTAGCGGCGGGCCAGCGCCTCGCGCAGGGCCAGCACTCCGACCGGGTCCATGCCGTGGGTGCCGAGGTAGGCCGGAATCCCTTGCAGGGCAGCGGTATAGGCGTCGTGGAGTTCCGGTGGCGCAGACATGGCGGCGTAGGTCATGTCGATGGTCGGCAGTTCCGGTTGCGCCATCAGCGCCATGATCCCGCGCGCGGGCTTGGCGCCGTCGTGCTGAATGGCGGGCGGCAGGGCGACGGTGCTGCGGGAACCCTGGCGGCTGATCAGATAGCCGTGCTCGCGCAGCAGCGAGTAGGTGGAGGTGATGGTGGTGCGGCTGACGCCGAGCGTGCCGGCCAGATCGCGCTCACTCGGCAGGGCGACCCCGAGCGGCGCGCGGCCGTCGTGGATCAGCAGCCGGATCGCCTCGGCCAGAGCCAGGTAGGCCGGGCGGTGCGGGCGGCGCTCGGGGGCGTCGTCGGCCTCCGGGTCACGCCACCGGCCGAGATCGCGGGCCAGGCCCGCCGCGCCGATCACTCTTGTCGCCATGAAGTCCAGTATTCCGTAAGTGGATATTTCCAGGCAAGGCCAGTTGGCGGATTGTTGGAAACATGACCACTTTCCTCGCCCTCGCCGTCGCCCTGTCCGTCGCATTCGCCGCCTACCACTTCTCCCCCAAGCGCGGCGAACTGCCGTTCTGGCCGTTCCAATATCTGCCCCATGACCGGGCATTCAGCACGTACGACGAGCAGCGGGCGCTGCGTGATCTGGACGCCATCCGGGCGCACACCCCCGAACCCGACGAACCAGTCCAGTTGCCGAAAACTGGCACTGTTCGCAAGCCACTGGCTGCCTGATCGCGGGGTCCGGCGGAACGTGTCACCCGGGCGGCGCACACTGTGTCTATGAGTTCCGGTACCGAATCGACCAGGACGGACACAGTCGTCGCGGCCCTGTTCGACACCGCGATCGGGCTGTGCGCGATCGCCTGGCGCGGCGAGAGCGTCGTCCGGTTCCAGTTGCCCGAGGCCAGCGAGGAGGAGACGCTGGCGCGGATCACCCGGCCGTTCGGCGGCGCGCCGGTAGCGGAGAGTCATCCGGGAGCCGTGATCACCGAGGCGATCGCGGGGGTCAGGGCGCACCTCGAGGGTGCGGTGGATCCGCTGCGCTGGATCGATGTCGACCTGCGCGGGCTACCGGAATTCCATCGCGCGGTGTACGCGGTGACCAGGGATATCGACCCGGGCTCCACCCTCAGCTACGGCGAAGTCGCCACTCGCCTCGGCGCCCCAGGCTCGGCCCAGGCGGTCGGTCAGGCGCTGGGCCGAAACCCGATTCCGCTGATCATCCCGTGCCATCGCGTCCTCGCCGCCGACCACACCCTGCACGGGTTCTCCGCGCCGGGCGGGATCGGCACGAAGGCGCGCCTGCTCGACATCGAGCGGACGCCGGGGTTCGGGGAGCCGACGCTGTTCTGAACCGGCGTAATCGTGCAATCGGCCGTCCGCCAGTCGGAAAAACGATTCGCGGCCGACGATTTGCACGATTACGCCAGTCCGCTCCGCGTCTGGGCACAGCCGAATCGCGTACCCTCTGGTCGCACATCGGAATCGAGAGGAACCAGCATGCAGACAGTGACGTCGGCCGATGGCACGACGATCGCCTACGACCGGGTCGGCGCAGGCACGGCCGGGACGGTGATCCTGATCGGCGGGGCGTTCAGTCACCGTGAGTTCCCGTCGATGGTCGCGCTCGCGCAGGCACTGGCCGACGACTACGACCTGACCGTGCTGAACTACGACCGGCGCGGGCGCGGCGACAGCGCCGACTCGCCCGGGGTGTACGACGTGGCCAACGAGATCGCCGATATCGCGGCGCTCGTCGAGGCCGCGGGCGGGCAGGCGGCGCTGTTCGGCTGGTCCTCCGGCGCGGCGCTGGCACTGCTGGCCGCGCAGGCCGTGCCCGGGGTCAGCAGTGTGGTGGCGTTCGAGCCGCCGTTCGTCGTCGACCCGAAAGACCACGTACCGCCGAAGGATCTGGCCGACAAACTGCATCCGATGATCGCCGCGGGCAAGCGCAACAAGACAGTGCGCTACTACATGACCAAGGTGATGGGCATGCCATGGCTGATGGTCGGGGTCATGCGGGTGACGCCGTACTGGAAGAAGCTGGCGGCCACCTCGAATTCGACCGCGCACGACTGGGCGGTCATGCGGCCGTACATGCGCGGCCAGCAGCTCCAAGCCGAGGATTGGGCCGGCGTGAAGGTGCCGGTGCTGGTCCTGGCCGGCGAGCACACCGCCCCCCTGCTCACCAAGGGCGCCAAAGCCGCGGTCGAGGTGCTGCCCGACGCGGAGTTCGCCGAACTGCCCGGCGTAAGCCACGACCCGAAGATCCCCATCCTCGCCCCCGCCGTCGGCGAATTCCTCACCCGCGCAAGGTAATACCGCCGCTGACGCCGACCCTCAGGCGATGGCGCCTCAGGGTGGTGGTGGATGGTCGCGGAAGAACTGGCATGGCTCGCCGTCGAGGTAGCCGTCCATGCAGGCGAAGTAGGTCTGCACGCAGGCATTGCTGGTGCAGCCCGCCGTGTAGAGCATGCCGCGGATGCGCTCGTTGCGCTGCTGGGACGGCGTCAATGTCTGTGCTGGCGGTAATACCTTGCTCACCGGTGAGTCACTGGGCGACGGCGTGGGTGGCGCGTCGGCCGACGGCGCGCATCCCGCCACGCCGACAGCCAGCAGCGTCAGCGCCACCGCACCACGCACCGACATCAGCCACCTCCGTCCGGACCAGATCCGACGGTACTCCCCCGCCCGGCTCCCACCGGTGATTGTCAGGCCTCCGCCGACCGCACCGCCCACCGCGCCAGGCACGCCGCCGACTGCCACGCCGAGGCCGGCGTCGACCGGCAGGCGCGCATGGGCAGCGGGTCAGCTCGCTGGGATGCCGTATCGGGCGGGGGTCAGTCTTTGCAGGGGCAGTCGGGGAGCTGGGGCAGGGTGACCTGCGGCAAGACGACCTGTGGGAGCGGGAGCTCGGGGAGCGGGACCACCGGCAGCGGCGGGAGGTGCGGGATCGCGTCGCAGGGGAGGTTTTTCAGCTGGTCGTCGACCAGCTGTTCCAGTGGGTCGGCGGGACTGGCCGGGGCGCCGGGGTCGGTGCCGGGGAAGGTGGTCGCGCCGACGACACTGCCGATGACACCACCGCCCACCGCACCGACGGTCGCGGCCGGGACGCCGACGATAGTCGCGCCGACGGCCGCACCCGCGGCGGCACCGATCGCGGCGCCGGGACCGACCAGGACCGGGGTGCTGCCGCCGACGACCCAGCCGACACCGGCACCGATACCGGCGCCGATCAGGCCGCCGCCGACCGCGCCGACCACCGCGCCGGGCACGCCGACGACCGTCGCGCCTGCCAGCGCGCCGCCGACGGTGGCCGCGGCGATCTTGTCCGAACGGCTCGGGTTGATACCGACCGAGCGGCCCTGGGTGGCGATGGCGGCCTCGACATCGGCGGCGGTGGTGTTGACGCCACCGAGCAGGTCGTCGGGCACCTCGTCGGGCACGGGGCTGGTGAAGTCGCCGATGCGCAGGGTGCGCGGCGGCGGGGCGATCGGGGCCACCGGCTCGACCGCTTCGGGCAGATGCAGTTCCTCGATGACGATCGGCGGCGCGGGCGTGGCGTATTCGGGCACCGGCCGCGACTCGCGCCCGGGCGCCAGATGGTCGAGGCTGTCGCCGCCGCCTGGGTTGGTCAGCTCCGAGCGGTCGTCGCCGGGCGCGGGGCTGGTGACGCCGGGCTGCACGGGCGGCTCGGTGACGCCCGGCTGCGGCACCGCGACCGCGATCCCGGCGCAGGCCACGGCCAGCGCCATCGGCAGCACCCCGACGACCGGGCGGGCGATCCGCCGCGCCGTCGAGTAGTTCACATCATCGGACCGACGGATCACGCCGAACACCCACTCACAACACCGAAGGAAAACGGCACGTCCCCGCGTACCGCGCAGCGACGATAGCGTTTGCCGAGCGGATGCTGTCAAATCGATAGCGAGTCGACATCACTCGCGCGTGTCGCGCTGATCAGCGGTGATGCCCGACGAAAACAGCCCCTCACCCGATAACGGGGAGGGGCTGTTCGCGACGCAGGATCAGGCGATCACGTCGTGGCGCACGATCGTCTGATCGCGGCCGGGACCGACGCCGATGCAGGAGATCCGCGCGCCCGAAAGCTCTTCCAGCCGAAGCACATACGCCTGCGCGTTGGCCGGCAGCTCCTCGAAGGTGCGCGCGTGCGAGATGTCCTCCCACCAGCCCGGCATCTCCTCGAAGATCGGCTTGGCGTGGTGGAACTCGGTCTGCGTGGTCGGCATCTGCTCGACCCGCTTGCCGTCGATCTCGTAGGCGACGCAGATCGGCACCGTGTCCAGACCCGACAGCACGTCGAGCTTGGTGAGGAAGTAGTCGGTGACGCCGTTGACGCGGGTGGCGTAGCGGCTGATCACCGCGTCGAACCAGCCGCAGCGCCGGGCGCGGCCGGTGGTGACGCCCACCTCGCCGCCCTGCTTGGCCAGGAACTCACCGAAGTTGTCGAACAGCTCGGTCGGGAACGGGCCGGAGCCGACACGGGTGGTGTAGCACTTGAGGATGCCGAGCACCGTGTCGATCTTGTTCGGACCGATACCCGAACCGACAGCGGCGCCGCCGGAGGTCGGGTTCGAGGACGTCACGAACGGGTAGGTGCCGTGGTCGACGTCGAGCAGGGTGCCCTGCGAGCCCTCCAGCAGGATGGTCTCGCCGCGCTCGAGCGCCAGGTTCAGTTCCAGGCGGGTGTCGGCGATGCGGTGCTTGAACGACTCGGCCTGACCCAGCACCTCGTCGACCACCTGCTGCGGGTCCAGCGCGCGGCGGTTGTAGATCTTGACCAGCACCTGGTTCTTGAACTCCAGGGCGGCCTCGACCTTCTGGGTGAGGATCTTCTCGTCGAGCACGTCGGCCACGCGGACGCCGACGCGGGCGACCTTGTCCTGGTAGCAGGGGCCGATACCGCGCCCGGTGGTGCCGATCTTGCGGCTGCCCAGGAAACGCTCGGCGACCTTATCGATGGCCACGTGGTACGGCATGATCAGGTGCGCGTCGGCGGAGAGCAGCAGGCCGGTGGTATCCACCCCGCGCTCTTCCAGCCCGGCCAGTTCGTCGAGCAGCACGCCGGGATCGACCACGACGCCGTTGCCGATGACATTCTTCACACCGGGAGTGAGGATGCCCGACGGGATGAGATGCAGCGCGAACTTGTCGCCGTTGGGGAGCACCACCGTGTGGCCGGCATTGTTGCCGCCCTGGTATCGGACCACCCACTGCAACCGCTCACCGAGCAGGTCGGTAGCTTTGCCCTTACCCTCGTCGCCCCACTGGGCGCCGATGAGGACGATTGCCGGCATTCGGAGTCTCCTACAGATCGACGGCAGCGCACATCAGCACTGCAGCTACCTGCCTTTCTGAGGCGGTGGCCGGAGACACAGTCTAGCCATCGGATACGGTTACCTGTCGGCAGGGGGTTTTGCCACGTGTTTGTGGGCGACACACAGTCGACCCGATCGAGGAGGGTGTACCGCAGTTTGAGTACCCACGTTCTCCGATGTGGTGACATCCCGGTCCCCATCGCCCTCGCCTCCTTACCGACCACGCAGACCGACCCGATTCCCGATCTCGCCGTGATCGACGAACTGCTTCCGGTCCTCGCCGCCGACAGCCTGCCCCGGCTGATCGTGCTCGGCGCCGACGCGGCGCTGGCCGCCGTGCTCACCCATCTGATGCGCACCGAGCGACTGCATGTCGAGGTCGGCTACGTACCGGTCGAGACCACCTACGCCTCGCGGGTCTACCAGACCGCCACCGGCAACGCCGCCGCCAAGATCGCCATCGCCGGCCGCGCCATCGAGACGCCGCTGATCCGCGACGACACCGGCACCGTGCTGGTCGGGCGCGCGAGCATCACCGGCCTCGACGGCGCCAAGCTCGAAGGCGAGGCCTATGTCGACGACACGCTGCTGTTCAGCGGCATCGTCACCACGATGCTGATCTCGCCGACGATGACCATGCCCGGCGTGCGCGCGCGGGTCCGTCGGGGCATGCGCAAACGCACCTGGGTGTCGGGGCGGGCCGCGCAGCTCGGGACGCCCGGCGCGATCGTCACCCGGGACGGCGTGACCACCGACCGCAAGGTCCCCCGCTCGACCTTCTACCGCTACGAACACCCCTGGTTGCTGGTGAGATGACGTACTCCTTCACATCGGGCAGACGGACCGGCCACAGCGCCATCCGGCCCAGCCCGGTCTTCCTGCTCATCGTCTTGATCACCGTGCTCGGCGGCGCGCTCGCCTGGGACGCCGATGTCGAGTCGGTGCGCGCCAAGGTCGGCGTGTTCGTGCTGGTGGTGTTCGGCTGGATCATCAGCCTGTGCCTGCACGAGTTCGGGCACGCGTATGTGGCGTGGCGCGCGGGCGACCACGAGGTGGAGGTGCGTGGGTATCTCACGCTGAATCCGCTCAAGTACAGCCATCCGGTGCTGTCGATCGGGCTGCCGCTGGTGTTCATCGCGCTCGGCGGCATCGGCCTGCCCGGCGGCGCGGTGTATGTGAACACCGCCGGCTTCAAGGCGAGTGTGCAGCGGCTGGTCAGCGGGGTCGGCCCGGCCTCGAACGCACTGTGCGCGATCATTCTGCTGATCGTGATCCGGACGTTCGGCTCGGCCACCGAGCACGCGGCGTTCTGGTACGGGCTCAGTTTCCTGGCGTTCCTGCAGATCACGGCGTTCCTGCTGAACGCGCTGCCGGTGCCGGGCCTGGACGGCTACGGGGTGCTCGAGCCGTCGCTGAGCTACCAGACCAGGCGCTCGCTGGACCAGATCAAGCCGTACGGCATGTTGATCCTGTTTGCGCTCATCTTCTTCACTCCGCTCAGCCAAGTGTTCTTCAACGCGGTGTACGCATTGTTCGAGGTATCGGGGGTACCTGACTGGTGGGCTTCCAACGGGAGCTACCTGACCCGATTCTGGAGTTGAACGGAAACGCTATGAGCTCCGCTGCTGTCTTGACTGTCGTCATTCCCGCGCTCGATGAAGCATCCCGCATCACCGCCTGCCTGGAGCGGCTGGTCGGCCAGGACACGATCGATCAGATCGTCGTCGTCGACAACGGCAGCACCGACGGCACCCGCGAGATCGTCACCGAGCTGGCCGCCCACCATCCCAAGATCGAACTGGTCGACGAGCGCAATCCCGGTGTCGCCCATGCCCGTAACGCCGGTTTCGGAACCGCGCGCGGGGAGATCATCGGCCGCATCGACGCCGACACCCTCGTCTCGCTCGACTGGGGCGCCACCGTGCGCGCGCATCTGGACGCGCACCCGGACACCATGGCCGTCACCGGCATCAGCACCTACCACGATTCGCCGATCGGGTTCTTCCTGGCCGGCGCCATCGACGCCCAGCACCGGCTCGGGCTGATCAAGCATCAACCTGTCGGCAATGTGCACGGCGCCAATATGGCGATCCGGCGTAGTGCCTGGGAGCAGGTGCGGCCGGTCACCACCACCCGTCGCGACCTGCACGAAGACCTGGATCTGGCCCTGTGCCTGACCAAGGCGAAACTGCGCATCGACCAGCTGCCCCGGCTGCGCGCGCAGATCTCGGCGCGCCGCCGCCGGACGCCACCGAGCGTGTGGTGGAAATACCAGCTGCGCGGCCTGCAGACCATTGCCAACCAGGGCTACACGGTGGTGCCGTTCCACCGGGCGGTGATCACCGGCGCCTGGCTGATGCACACCTCGCAGTGGCCGATCTACCGTGTCTGGGACTTCGACCGTAAGCGGTTCTCGCTGCGTTCCGGCCGCGCGCGGGTCTCCCCCGTCGGCGACTGAGGACTCATTCCTCCGGCGTCACATAGGGATTGGGCACGGTGGGCGGCAGCAGCGCGATCGCCGAGATGCGCTGCATCCCGCACACCACCATCAGATCCACCACGATCGAACGGATCTGCGCGAACACCACATGCGCCGAAAGGCCCGCGCCGGCAACGAGTTCCGGCCGCGAGTTCCTGGCGACGCTGCGCAGCCCCCGGGCCGCCTCGGCCTGATCGGGCTGCTCGCCGGGGTCGGCCAGCATCATCCGGCGCACCACGTCGACGGCATGACCGAGCTGGTCGACCAGGTCGATCAGACGCGGGTCGAGTACCTCGTCATCGCGCACCAGGGTGAGCGAACGGCGCAGCAACACACGGGTGTTGCGGATGGCGTTGTCGAGCGGGTCGGCGGCGGAATGGATGCGTTCGAGCCGTTTGCGGGAGTTCCAGTACAGCGGGGAGATGCGGCTGATCTCGCGGCCGCCCTCCAGCGCCGAGCGCAGCGCGTCGATCTGTTTCTGGGTGGCGCGCACCGACGTCAGCGACTCGTGCACCTTGGACGAATCCTGTTCGAGCAGACCGTCGGCGCAGGTGATCAGCGATTTGCTCATCACCGACAGCACCTCGGCGGCGTGCTCGCGGGCCCGGCGCACCGGGTGCAGCGGAATGGCGGCGACCATCAGCACGCCGACGAGCCCGCCGATCAGCGCGTCGATCATGCGGGCCGGGCCGGCGCCGGGCGCCTGGTTCAGCGTGGAGACCAGCACCGCCGAACCGGCCGCCTGGATCGTGAGAATCGCGCCGCTGTCGAGGAATACGGCCACCGCCATCGCGCCGGCGACCACCAGCCCGACCTGCCACACACCGGTGCCGACCTGGGCGATGAACAGGTCACCGATGCCGATCCCGACCGCGACACCGATCACCAGCTCCGCCGAGCGCCGGATGCGCGCGCCGAAGGAGACCCCGATCGAGACCACCGCGGCGGTCGGGGCGAAGAACGGTTCCAGGTGACCGACGAGATCGTGGGCGATGAACCAGGCCAGTGCCGCGCCGAGCGCGCACTGCACGATCGGGATCGCCGAGAGCCGCAACCGCACGGCCGAGGCCTTCAGGCGGTCGACCGTGCTCGCCTTCGCCGCGGTGACCACCGGGGTGGCCGCGGCGACGACAGATCTGGGATCGCTCACCGACGATCCGATCCGCGGTGCCGGCTAGTCCAGACCGAGCTCGGCCGCGGCGCGCGGGTCGCAGTCCTCGAGCAGGTCGAGGCAGCGCGCGTACTCCTCGGACTCGCCGATCGTCTTCGCGGCCCTGGCCAGCGCGCCGACGCTGCGCAGGAAACCCTGGTTCGGCTCGTGGCTCCACGGGACCGGGCCGAAACCCTTCCAGCCGTTGCGGCGCAGCAGGTCGAGGCCGCGGTGGTAGCCGGTGCGGGCGAAGGCGTAGGCGGCGACGGTGTCGTAGTCGGCTTCGCCGCTGGAACGGTCCAGCGCCGCCTCGGCCAGCGTGGCCCAGGCGATCGACGCGGCCGGATGATCGGCGGCGACCTTGACCGGGTCGGTGCCCGCCGCGATGGCATCTTCGGCGTCGATCAGTTCAGGGAGGAGGACCGGCTGCGGTCCGAGCAGGTCACCGAAGGAAGACATGTGCTTCATTGTGCACCGCGGGCCCCGGCGCCGCCGCCCGGCCCGCCGCACGGCGATCAGCGACGCCTCGCGCGCGCCGCCCATTAGGCTGATCGGCGAGTGCAACGTTCGAGCCTGAGCGAGGGGTACAGAGGTGTCCGACCCGACCGACGAGAACAACCCGGCAGCCGATGCCACCAGTCCCGGCACGCCCGGGCAACGCCCCGCCGAGCGCGGCGATTCGTCGAGCCCCGAATCGGGCCACCCCACTCCGCCACCGACCGCGGAGACGGTCGTCATCCGTCGCGACGCGCGACCCGGCGGCCAGGGCCCGGCGGGCGGTGGCGCGCAGTCCGGCGGGCAGGCCCCAGCGAACAGCGGCGGGCAGTCCGGCGGGCAGGCCCCAGCGAACAGCGGCGCACGGCCCGGCGCGGCAGGTGCCGCCGCCGAGGCGTCGCGCGCCGGCGGCCGGTCGGGCACCCCGGACCGTGCCGCCGATGCATCCGGACCTGCAGGCCCAGGACCTGCCGGCGCGGGTTCGCCCGGACCTGGTGGTTCACCGCTGGCCGGACTGGCCCAGGGACGCCCGGGCACACAGGGCAACACCCCGCAGGGCGGCCCCGCCGACCTCGCCGGACCGGACGCCCCGACCACGGCCATGCGGATTCCCGGCGGGATACCGACCGTCGACCGGGGTGGGTCAGCGGACGACCAGACGGTGAAAACCGTTCGCGGACAGTCGAAGCCGACACCAGAGGACGTGTCGACGGCGGCGATGGCACAGGCCGATCGTCCGTCGAAGGACGATGCGGACCCGAAGTCCGACCGGAGCACCGCCGCAGGTGTTGGCACCACCCGCGGTGAGACCTCGGATGCCGGACAGGCCAGCGGGTCTGACGCGACATACGCAGGCGATGCGGCCAACTCGGTGCACAGCCCGGGGCCCGATCGTGGGGTGCGTGACAGGGACTCCGCGCTCGGTACCGGTGCGAGTGCTGGCAGCCAGGGCGGGGGTGCTGCAGACCGGACCGAAACCGATCACCGGGGCACCGGTGACGACGCCGATGCGACAGCGGGTACAGCGAGCACAGGTGCTGGTGCTGGTGCTGGTGCGACAAACCAGGCGGCGACTGCGACTGCAAGCGATGCCCCGGGTTCGGGTGCGAACACCAACGCCGACGTTGCCTCGCCCGGCGCGGGACAACGGGTACAGGACGCCGAAGCCACTGCGGCTGAGGATGATTCGACAGTCGTCGTGCGACCCACCGGCGTCGGCTCGCCGCGTGTGACAGACACCAGCTCCGATGCTGCCGGCATCGCCGGTGCTGCGAATGCCGGTCAGCCCGCCTCCGGCGCGGAGGCGACTTCGGATGCGGACGGTGCCGGCGCGACGGATGCGGGTCGGCCGGCTGGGGACGCGAAAGCCGATACGAGCGCGGGCGGTACCGGCGCATCGGGTTCGGGCCCGCGTGTACCTGGCGCGACAGCTGTTGCGGGCCTGAGCGATTCGGCCTCGGAGTCCGGTAGTGGTGCGGGCAGGGGCGACTCGGCCGCAGGGGCTGGAAGCGTTGGGGGCGAAGGTGGCTCGGCTTCGGGGGCAGGCGAGGGCGACTCGTCTGATGTCGAGGCGACGCAGAAGTTCCAGACGGGGGCGGCGAAGGGTGGCGTCGCACCCTCCGAGGATCAGACCGTGGCTATGCGGGTGGTGAATCCGGCGGAGGCGCCGACCACGGCGATGCTGGTGCAGCGCCCCAAGGGCACCGATCGGGTGGTGCCGCCCGCGGGTGGTCGGCCCGCGATGACTCCGCCGCCCGCTACGCCGCGTGGTCCGGGTGGACCGCGGCAGGCAGGTCAGCAGGGACCGGGTGGGCCAGGAGCGGCGGGCCCCGGACCCCACGGACCCGGCAGTCCCGGACAACCGTCCGGACCCGGTCAGCAACGCAGCGGCGCTCCGGGGCAGCAGGGACCGGCAGGCGCCGGCCAGCAAGGCCCGGGTGGACCCGGCAATCAGGGACCCACCGTCGCCGGTGCGCTGGGCGCCGCCGGACTGAATCGTCCGGGCGGGCCCGGCAATCAAGGCCAGGGACAGGGCCCGAGCGGGCCGGGCAACCAGAACGCCAGTGGCCCCGGCGCCGGTCAACAACGCACCGGCGGCCCCGGCACAGGTGGTCCTGGCACGGGTGGTCCCGGCGCAGGTGGTCCCGGCACGGGTGGTCCCGGCACGGGCGGTCCCGGCGCAGGTGGTCCCGGTGCGGGCGGCCCCGGCACGGGTGGCCCCGGCACGGGTGGCCCCGGCACGGGTGGCCCCGGCACGGGTGGCCCCGGCCAAAAGGCACCGAGTGGACCGGGTCAGCAAGGGCCCGGCAGCCTCAACAAGCAGAACGCCGGGGTACCCGGTGCCGGCGGGCCAGGTCATCCGCGGCCCAGCGGGCCGGGCAATCAGGGACCTGGCAACCAGAATGCGGGCGGCCCTGGCACCGGAGGCCCCGGCCAGCAGCGCACGAGCGGCCCGGGCGCGGGCGGTCCAGGCGTGAGCGGTCCGGGCGCGGGCGGTCCAGGGCAGCAAGGACCCGGCGGTCCCAACCAGCAGAATGCCAGCGGGCCAGGTCGGCAAGGGCCCGGTGGGCCGGGTAATCAGGGGCCGGGTGGACTCGGCCAGCAGGGCTCTGGCCGGTCGGGACCGCAGGGGCCGGGTGGACCCGGACAGCAGGGGTCGGCCGGCCTCAACAAGCAGGAGGCCGGTGGCCGCCCTGGCTCGGGTGGACCCGGACAGGGGGCCGATGGACCCGCGCAGCAGGGGCCTGGTGGACTCGGGCAGCAAGGGCCGGCCGGCCTCAACAAGCAGGATGCCGGTGGTCCCGGCGTCGGCGGGCCGGGGCAACAGCGCACCGGTGGCCCCGGCTCGGGTGGACCCGGGCAGCAGGGTGCTGGCGGATCGGGACCGCAGGGGCCGGGTGGGCCCGGTCGACAGGGTGCTGGTGGTTCGGGGCCGCAGGGGCCGGGTGGACTTGGGCAGCGGCCGGTAGTTCCTGCTCAGCAGTTCCAGCAGGGGCTGGGTCCGCAGCGACCCGGCCAGCAGGGCCCACGTCAACAAGACGCAGGTCAACAAGGTCCAGGTCAGCAAGGGGCGGCGCTTGGGGCGATGGGGGTCGAGCAGACTCAGCCTTCGGCGCCGAAGGGGGCTGGTGGGCAGCAGCCGGGGGTGGCTTCGGCTCCTTCGCCTGCCGATATTCGGCCGACTCGGCCTGCCGAGCAGGTGGCGGGGCAGCGGCAGGTGGCGCCGCCGAAGCGGGTTGGTGCGTCGGACGCGGTGGACGCGCCAGCGGCGGGGCGGTCGAAGAAGTGGCTGTTGGGTGTCGGTGGCGCGGCGATCGTGGGTGTCGTGGCGATCGGGGCGGCGCTCGCCTTGGTCACCGGCGGGGACAACTCGCCCGAGGGACAGGTCAAGGCGGCTATCGGTGACTACACCGACGCGCTGCGCAGTGGCAACCTGGCGGATCTGCGGACGAGCACCTGTGGCGAACTGCACGATTTCTACCAGTCCATCACCGCCGAGCAGTTCGACAACGTGCACCGGCTCTCCACCGATCACGGGTCGATTCCGGTCGTGTCCAGCGTCGACGCGGTGCGCATCACCGATGACACCGCGCTGGCCCAGGCCACGGTATCGACCACGGGCGACCCGGCGAAGCAGACCGCGCGAACCTTCGATCTGCAACGCACGGACGGTGAATGGAAGGTCTGCGACCCCGCGGGAACGCCGTGACCTGGTGCTGAACCCGTCGTGGTGGGCTTCGTGCCCGCTATGACGGGTCACACATAACTGGTCATCCGACTGGATGCCCCGGTAACATTTTCCGGATCATGAGCAGGGAAAAGACAGTCTCGCAGCCGGACATCGAAGCTGTGGTCCCGGATGCGACGCTGGTCGGCCAGCGTTTCGGGTTCCGCGATCACTATGAAGTAGGCCGCGAGAAGATCCGGGAATTCGCCAGGGCGGTGCAGAATCTGCATCCAGCCCATCAGCACGAAGTCGACGCGCGCAAGCTCGGCTACGACGGTGTCATCGCGCCGCCGACCTTCGCCTCGGTGATCGGCATGAGTGCCACCAGGGCGCTGCTGGACAATGTCCTCACCGAGTACGACCTCTCGCAGGTGCTGCAGACCGACCAGGTGTTCGAGATCTACCGGCCGATCCTGGCCGGCGACCGGATCACCACCGAGATCGAGATCGAGTCGATCCGCCAGTTCGGCGACAACGACTTCGTCGCCGTCGGTTTCAAGCTGGTCAACCAGCACGACGAGGTCACCGTGCAGGGCACGACGACCATCGTCGCCCGCAAGGGTGTCGAGGTCGACCCGAATATCGTCGAGGCCGTCGAGAACATCAGTATGCAGCCGCGCCCGGTCACCGTCGCCGGGGTGGACAACGGCGACGTGCTGTTCCGCCAGTCCGCAGCGGCCAGGCCTGCCCCGGCACGCGAGATCGTCCCGGTGAACACCACCCCCGAGTTCGATTCCCTGGTCAAGGGCGGCGAGCTCCCCGTCGGCACCGCCCGGGTGACCCGCGGCGACCTCGCCAACTACGCCGGCGTCTCCGGCGACCCCAACCCGATCCACTTCAGCGACCGTGCCGCCGAGCTCGCCGGTCTGCCGACGGTCGTCGCGCACGGCCTGCTCACCATGGGCCTGGCCGCGGACTACCTCACCGGCTGGCTGGGCGACCCCACCGCCATCGAGAAGCTGAGCGTGCGCTTCTCCGGTTTCGTGCCGGTGCCGCCGACCGAGGCGGGCGTCATCGAGTTCTCCGGCAAGATCAAGTCGATCGACCACGACCGCCGCGCCGCCACAGTGCTGCTGAGCGGAATGTCGGAGGGCCGCAAGCTTTTCGGCCGCGCGGTAGCCGAAATCCGCCTGACCTAGACAGCTCCGGAGCCGGCGGGCCGCCTAGGAAACAGCCAGGAACGTCAACAACGTCGCGCCGATGCGGATCACGTCCCCGTCAGCGAGCAAAGCCCCACTGTCGATAGGCGATTCGTTCACATACACCCCGTTGGCCGAGTGCAGATCCTTGATCAGCAGCCCGGCCCGGCTGGGCATGATGTGGGCGTGGTAGCGGCTGGCCTTGGGGTCGTCGAGGACCAGCTCGTTGTCGGTCATCCGCCCGATCCTGATGCCGCCGTGCGGAATCGGGATGGTGCGCCCGTCCGCGAAGCGCAGATTCCCGTTGCGGATCGAGCGCGGCACCTCGGTGACGGTCTCGGTCATCGCCGCGGCCACCTGCTCGGAACGCTTGACGGTCAACATATTCAGCGGTTCCTGGCGCAGCACCCGCTGTTCCAGGTCGATCAGCGCGGCGCCGGGATCGATCCCGAGTTCCTCGGCGAGCACGCTGCGCACCCGGCGGCACGCCTCGAGCGCGTCGGCCTGCCTGCCGGACAGGTAGAGCGCGGTGATCAGCTGCCCCCACAGCGGCTCGCGCAGCGGGTGTTCGTTGGTCATCGAGACCAGCTCGCCGATCACCGAAGACGCGCGCCCGCAAGCGATCTCAGCGTCGACCCGCGCCGACGCGGCGAGTAGCCGCTCCTCGTTCATCGCCGTCGCGAAACCGTCGGCGAACTGCAGCCCGGCCAGATCGGCCAGCGCCCGGCCCGACCACTCCTTGAGCGCGGCGCCGAACAGATTCGCCGCACCGGGATGGTCACCGAGTTCGAAGCAGCGCGAACCGGCTTCCCGCGCCGACTCGAAACGGCCGAGATCGCAAGCGGTATCGGGTATTTCGAGCCGATAGCCGGCGCCCTCGGTGCGCAGCACCTGGGCGGAGTCGATCCCCGCGTTGCGCATCGCCTTGCGGATATTGGAGACGAACACCTGCAGACTCGCGGCATACGAGTCCGGCGGATCCTCGTTCCACACCATCTCGGCCAGCACGGCGGAGGACACCGCGCGCCGCCGGTTGACGGTGAGCGCGGCTAGCAGAGCGCGCGGCTTGGGCCCGCCGACAGCCACCGGCTCACCACCGACGAGCAGACGAACGGGCCCGAGCACGCGGACATCTAGACTCATGAGGTCCTATCAGGAACCGCTGACCGAACGCCCGGCCGACTTGAGGTCGTTGCAGGCCTCGACGACACGATCGGCCATCGAGGTCTCGGCCTTCTTCAGGTAGCTGCGCGGGTCGTAGGTCTTCTTGTTGCCGACCTCACCGTCGATCTTCAGCACACCGTCGTAGTTGGCGAACATGTGACCGGCGACCGGGCGGGTGAACGCGTACTGGGTGTCGGTGTCGACGTTCATCTTCACCACACCGAAGCGCAGCGAGTCCTCGATCTCGGACTTCAGCGAGCCCGAACCACCGTGGAAGACGAAGTCGAAGGGCTGCGCGTCGGCGGCCAGGCCCAGCTTGGCGGCGGCCACGCGCTGGCCCTCGGCCAGCACCTCGGGCTTGAGCACCACATTGCCCGGCTTGTACACACCGTGCACGTTGCCGAAGGTGGCGGCCAGCAGGTACTTGCCGTTCTCGCCCGCGCCGAGCGCGTCGATGGTCTTCTCGAAGTCCTCGGGCGAGGTGTAGAGCTTGTCGTTGATCTCGGCCTCGACGCCGTCCTCCTCGCCGCCCACGACGCCGATCTCGACCTCGAGGATGATGTTGGCGGACTTCGAGAGCTTGAGCAGCTCCTTGGCGATCTCGAGGTTCTCGTCGATCGGGATGGCCGAGCCGTCCCACATGTGCGACTGGAACAGCGGGTTGCGGCCGTTGTTCACCCGCTCCTGCGAGATGGCGAGCAGCGGACGCACGTAGGTGTCCAGCTTGTCCTTGGGGCAGTGGTCGGTGTGCAGCGCGATCGTCACGTCGTAGCGGGCGGCGACCACGTGCGCGAACTCGGCCAGCGCCACCGCGCCGGTGACCATGTCCTTCACACCCAGACCGGAGCCGAACTCGGCGCCACCGGTGGAGAACTGGATGATGCCGTCGCTGCCCGCGTCCGCGAAGCCCTTGATTGCGGCGTTGATCGTCTCCGACGAGGTGCAGTTGATAGCCGGGAATGCGAACGAGTGCGCCTTGGCCCGGCCGAGCATCTCGGCGTAGACCTCCGGAGTCGCGATAGGCACAGCAGTGACCTCCGTGTGTGGGGAGCGAAAACCAATTCTGTCAGGCCACACCCTAAATTAGGAAGGCAACGAGAGGTTCACCGGTGCTCACGTCCCAGATTCGCCCGGTACTGTGGGGGCCGTGACTTTGCTGGCGGTATCCGACGCGGTGACGAACAACCTCGCGTTGACACAGTTGCTGGACCCGATGTATCTGCTCGAGCAGACCTGGCTCGCACACGCGGTTCTACCCGCCATCCTGGCCATCGTCTTCATCGAGACCGGTCTGCTCTTCCCGTTGCTGCCCGGTGACTCACTGCTGTTCACCGGCGGCATGCTCGCCGCGCAACCCGACGCGAAGCTGTCGATCTGGGCCCTCGTTCCGCTGGTGATCCTCACCGCGTTCCTCGGCGACCAATGCGCGTACTGGATCGGCCGCAAGATCGGTCCGGCCATCTTCCGCAAGGAGGACAGCCGCTTCTTCAAGAAGCAGTACATCACCGAGACGCACGAGTTCTTCGAAAAGCACGGCCCGAAGACCATCATCCTGGCCAGGTTCGTGCCGATCGTGCGCACGTTCATGCCGGTGCTGGCCGGTGTGTCGAAGATGAGCTACCGCAAGTACGTGGCCTTCGACATCGTCGGCGCCGTGCTCTGGGGTGGCGGTGTCACGATCCTGGGTTACTTCCTCGGCAATGTCGGCTTCATCCGCGATCACATCGAGTCGATCTTCCTGCTGATCGTGTTCGTCTCGATCCTGCCCGCGATCATCACCGTCGGTAAGAAGGTGCTCGAGCGGCGCAACGCGCCCGCCGAGACCGCGAAGGCCGGCGAGCTGGCCGCTTCGGCGAACGAGGCGCACTGATCGCAGTGACCGCAGGACCGTCGACACACGCTCTGGGCTCCTTCGATCCGCTGATCTCGGCGGGCCCCGCCGTGGTCTGCACGGTGGTGCTGGTCTTCGTCTTCCTCGAGTGCGCGTTCATCATCGGGCTGTTCCTGCCCGGTGACTCGATGCTGATCACGGCGGGGATCGTGCTCGCTTCACACGCCAACGGCGAGTCCCAGGTGTGGGCGCTGTCGGTGGGCACCATGCTCGCGGCGATCGCGGGCAATCAGGTGGGCTATGTGGTCGGTCACCGCACCGGGCATCGGATGGTCGTGCGCAAGAACGGCCGCTATATCAACACCGAGAACCTGGCCAAGGTGACCGCGCTGCTGGAACGCCACGGCTTCTTCGCGGTGCTGGTGGCGCGCTGGATTCCGTGGGTGCGCACGCTGTGCCCGATGGTGGCGGGCGCGGCCCGGATGGACCACCGCCGCTACACCATCGCCAGCACGCTGGGCGCGATCATCTGGGCGCCGGTGCTGCTGCTGATCGGCTACTACGCCGGCGAGTTCCTCGAGCGGGTCTCGTGGCTGATGCCCGCGGTGATCGGCACACTCATCGCCGGACTGGTGATCGGGACGATTCTCGGCCTGCGGCACTACCGCCAGGAGATGGCCAAGCCGGCCGAGGACTTCGATCTGGACGAGCTGGGCAGCGTCACCAGCGACGCCGAGCGCTAGAGCCCCGCCGCGGTCACCTGGTAGGCGGCTTCCATCAGCATCCAGCCCGACAGCTGCACCGACAGGTCGCGCTCGGGCACGGCCGAGGCCGTCACCGAACCGCCCGCGGTGAACTTGCCCGCGCCCGCCGTGCCGCCGGGCAACCTGGCCGGTTTGCTCCAGTCGTGGCCGAACAGCGGCTCGCCTTCGACCTCGAGCCGGTTGGCCCAGGCCGCGCTCGCCGACGCCTTGACGATGGCGGCGGCCGTGCGCCGATCGATCTGCTGCTGCTTGCCCTCACCGGGCAGCATCAGCGCGACGACGGCGAGGTAGCGGGCGAGGATGCCGTTGAACAGGCCACCGTCGCCGCCACCGCCACCGGCGATGACCAGCTTGCCGGTCAGGTGTTCTTCGACCGCGGCCAGCAGCCTGCTGACCCGCTCGACGTGGCGCTCGTCGTCGGTGTGCACGGCCAGTTCGGTCTCCAGCCCGAGGACAACGCCCTGGCAGTAGCTGAACACCGGGCGCTCGATCTCGCCGCCGGGCAGGTGGATGCCGTCGAGGATCAGGCCGGATTCGGGATCGCGCAGGGTGGCGTCGAGCCAGTCGGCCATGGCCTGGGCGCGCTCGACCCGGCCAAGGCGCAGCAGCGCGATGCCGGCGGGACCGTTGGCCGGGGCGTTGAAGAAGTCCGAACGCACCCGCCACGGGATGCCGCCGCCGACCTCCGGCGCCCACGCGCCGTAGAGCTGCTGTTCGAGCGCGGCCAGGCCGCCGCGGGCCGAGGTGAGGTCCTGGGTGCGCTCGGCGCGTTCGAGCGCGATCGCCAGCCAGGCCATGTCGTCGTAGTAGCGGTTGGTCCAGCCGGTGATGTTGCGTAGTCGATGGGCGCGGGCGATGGCGCCGATGCGGCGGCGCCGGGCCGGGGTGGGGACCCGGTTGGCCGCGTCGACGGCGACGTCGAGCAGATGCGCCTGCCACCAGTAGTGCCAGCTCACGAAGGCCCGTTCGCGCCGGGTCGCCGGCCAGCCGACGACACCCAATTCCGTTCCGGGACAACCCCACAGCGTGCGCAGATGCCGCGAGACGATCGCGGACTCGGCCATGTCGGCACGCTCGGACCACAGCGCAGGCGACGGCACGGATCCGGCGCGATCAGAGGACTGTGGCCGCCGGCCGCTGGGCGAGGTCATGGCTCCATGGTGCCAGCTGTCGCCCGGTTTCCGCGCCCATTCCGTTACCGATCTGAGGCCGATTCGATCACACTGCTCGCCGGCGCCCGGTTTACCAGGCCAGAGACAGGTCAGCGTGCTGACGAATCCAGGCGTGCATGGCGATGCCCGCCGCGACACCGGCGTTGATACTGCGGGTCGAGCCGAACTGGGCGATCGAAACTGTCAGCGCCGCAGCGTCTTTCGCGTCATCGCTGACGCCCGGGCCTTCCTGCCCGAACAGCAGCAGGCACTCGCGCGGCAGCGGCGCTGTCTCCAGCGGCACCGCACCGGGCACATTGTCGACCGCGACGACGGTCAGACCCGCGCCGGCCGCGAAGTCCCTGAGCTCGGCCAGATCGGTGTGGTGCACCAGATGCTGGTAGCGGTCGGTGACCATCGCGCCGCGCCGATTCCAGCGACGCCGCCCCACGATGTGCACCGCGGCGGCGGCGAAGGCGTTGGCGGTGCGCACGACGGTGCCGATATTGGCGTCGTGGCCGAAGTTCTCGATGGCGACATGGAACGGGAAACGGCGCGCGTCGATATCGGCGACGATCGCCTCCCTGGTCCAGTAACGGTAGGCGTCGACGACATTGCGCCGGTCGCCCTCGGCCAGCAGCACCGGGTCGTAGCGATCGCCGGTGGGCGCCGGCGTGCCGTACTCCTGCTCCCACGGGCCGAGTCCGTGCGGGTGCTCGCCCCATTCGGTCGGTCCGGGGACCTGCGTCTCGGGCGATTCCACTGGCTCACTCACCCGGAGAATGCTAGGCGGCGGCCACCGGCGCCGGGTACCTGGCCGCCACCGTTTCGCGGCCTATCCTGGTGGAGTACGGCAAGAGGCGGTGTCGACATGGAACACGCGCGCATCTTCCGGGCACTGATCTGGGTGGTCGCGGGATATCTCATCGCGCTGGCGGTGTGGCTGGGCTGGCTCGTGCCGCACACCCCGCCCGGGACCACGCCGTATCAGGTGCTGATCATGGTCGGGCTGTTCGGTTCGGCCGCCGGCATCGCGATGACGCTGGCATCCATGCCGACCAGAGCCGATCGCCGGCTCCGCAGACACGGACTAGAAGGCTGGGCCCGCATCGACGGCGTGCACCCGCTGACCCGCACCGACCACGCCAGCGAACTCACCGAACTCGACGTCGAACTCACCGTGCCCGGCGCTGCCAGCTATCACGGCCGGATCGTGGTCGACGTGATGCCGGTCGACAAACCCCGCATGATCATCGGCCAGACCCTGCCGATCCGCGTCGACCCCCACGACCGCGACCACATCATGCTGTTGCCGCCTCTCCGCGATTTTGGCCAGACCTAGGGTTGTTGCCGCGTTGCGTCGGCGGGTAGGCACGGGTGGACTCAGCCCGTACCCGGTGAGTTACCCATGTGCTCTCGAAATCTGTCGGCCAGAAGGCTGTGTTCGCTGAGTCGTGGGGCGCCCCCGGTGACGGTAGGGCCACGATCGGGCGGCCGGGTCGGTGCTCTCGATGGAGTCGTCCGGCGTAGTCGTGCATTTCTCGCATGTACAGACAGAAAACTGACTGGCGGACGCGCGATTGCACGAAAACTCCGGCGACCACCGCGCGGCGGGCAGTGCGCGGTTTACTGCGGCCGCGGCACGGTCGTGTCTCGGCGGCTGTGTACGGCTGGGTCGGTGAGCAGGTATTGCGCGGCGGCGTAGGTCGCCAGGATGACGCCTTCGCTCGCCCGGCGTTCCCGCTCGGTGCGCGCGAAGAGCCGCCGCAGCACGATCAGCCCGTCGGACACCGTGAACAGCAAAGCACCGATCCCGAGCCGGCTGCGCGGATCCGCGTTCGGGATGTTCAGTCCCGCAACGTTCTTCGACTCCGGGGCGAGCGCCGGATCCGAAGCCAGGGTGGCCGCCGTCCCGAGCGTCGCGCCGTAGGCGGTCAGCGGGAGCAGCAGATTCGGGGCCTTGGCGCGCAGCAAACCCGCCGCACCGAGCCAGGCGAGCAGCCGGGGCGCGGCGATCTCGGGGCGCGGGCGGGCGCCGCGGCGCCACCACAGGATCGAATAGCCGGTCTGCATCACCGCGAACGACGAGGCGCCCGCGATCAGGCGCCGGTCGTCGTCGGGGTCGATGAGCAGCACGTCGCCGACGGTGGCCGCGGCCAGCGAGCCGAGCAGGATCCGGCGTTCGGCCGGGTCGAGCTCGGCACCGCTGGTCATCGTGTCGGCGGCCAGCAGCGGCATCAGCAGCGGCTTGGCCACCCATTGCAGGCGTTCGCGGCCGGTGACGGCACCGAAGACGGTGACCGCCGCCGCCGCGAGATAACCGGCTCGCAGCGCACGCACGTCAGAAGCTCGGTTCCTTCGGGGCGGGCGGCAGGGTGACGACCTGGCCCGCGTAGCTCAGCCCGGCGCCGAAGCCGAGCAGCAGCGCCAGCTGACCGCCCTTAGCCTTGCCGGTCACCAGCATCTCCTCCATCGCCAGCGGGATCGAGGCGGCCGAGGTGTTGCCGGTGTTCTCGATGTCGTTGGCCATCGGGATGCCGTCGGCCAGGCCGAGGTTCTTCTTCATCAGCTCGTTGATCCTGGCGTTGGCCTGGTGCGGGATGAAGACCTCGATGTCTTCCTTGGCCACGCCGGAGTTCTCCAGTGCCGCCGAGAGCGCGCGCGGCAGGGTCACCGCGGCCCAGCGGAAGACCTTCGGCCCCTCCATCCGCAGCGACATCTGGCCCACCGCTTCCACCTCGGGATCGGTGCCCTGCATTTTCTGGGCGCGATCCTGGAAGGCCAGGAAGTCGATGTTCTGGGCGATGGCCTCGGCGTTCTCGCCGTCGCTGCCCCACACCGTCGGCGAGATGCCGTTGTCCTCGGCCGGACCGACGACGACCGCGCCCGCGCCGTCACCGAAGATCATCGCGGTGCCGCGGTCGGACTTGTCCAGGCCGACGGTCATCGTCTCCGCGCCGATCACCAGCACGTAGTCGAACGAGCCGGCCCGGATCAGGTCGGCGGCGACGCCGAGCCCGTAACCGAAGCCGCCGCAGCCGGAGGTGAGGTCGAAGGCGGCGACGCCGTTGAGACCCAGGTCGGAGGCCACCGAGGGCGCGCCGTGCGGGGTGAGCTTGAGCCAGCTCGAGGTGCACAGCAGGACCGCGCCGATCTTGTCGCGCTCGATCGGGGTGTTGCGCAGCGCGCGGTCGGCCGCGGCCACCGCGATCGAACGGATCGTCTCGTCACCGCTGATCCAGCGCCGGTTGTGGATACCGGTGCGCTCGTAGATCCAGTCGGGAGTCGAGTCGAGGGTCTCGCACACCTCGGCATTGCTGACGATGCGCTGCGGGCGGTAGGCACCGATCCCGAGCATCGCAACGTTGTCGCGACCTTTGTTTACTGCAATGCTCACCACAGGTGACTCACACGTCCTTCAGAATTACCGGGCAACCACATCGTCGCCCGGGCTTGGCGCTGTTCAGGCTAACTCAGAGCAAGGTCATCGAGTCCGAGGATGGACCTATATTCCAGCCCCTCCTGGGCGATGACCTGGTCAGCGCCGGTTTCCCGGTCGACGACGGTCGCGACGCCCACCACGATGGCGCCCGCGTCGCGCAGCGCGCGCACCGCGGTCAGCGGCGAGTTACCGGTGGTGGTGGTGTCCTCGACGACCAGCACCCGCTTGCCGACCACATTCGGGCCCTCGATCTGCCGCTGCATCCCGTGCGCCTTGGCGGCCTTGCGCACCACGAACGCGTCGATCGGGCGGCCGGGTGCGTGCATCACCGCCATCGCGACCGGATCGGCGCCCATGGTGAGTCCGCCGACCGCGTCGAAGTCCCAGTCGGCGACGAGCTCGCGCAGCAGCGAACCGATCAGCGGGGCCGCCTGGTGGTGCAGCGTCGCGCGGCGCAGGTCGACGTAGTAGTCGGCCTCCTTGCCCGAGGACAGCGTCACCTTGCCGTGCACGACCGCGAGCTCGCGCACGAGCGCGGCCAGCTGGTCGCGATCGGCCTCGGTGAGCGCCTGACGTGCCTGGTCGATCATGATGGTCATGTCCTTCCGCGTGCGTTGAATAGTCCGCGATTCATTCGGGTCATCAGGCCGCGCGGGACGAAGCCCGCCACCGTGGTGAGCACCTTGTACTGCACGCCGGGCACGCTGATCACCCGACCCGAGTCCAGGTCCCGCAGACACCCGTCGACGACCTGATCGACGTCGAGCCACATCCGCTGCGACACCGAACCCATCTCGATGCCCGCGCGCTCGTGGAACTCGGTGCGCACGAAACCGGGACACAGTGCCTGCACGCGCACACCCGTACCCACCAGGCCGCCTGCCAACCCTTCGGAAAAGGATACGACGTAGGCCTTGGAGGCCGAGTAGGTCGACCCCCGTCCGGGGATCAGCCCGGCCACGCTGGCCACATTCACGATCGAGCCGGACGCCGCGGCGATCATCGACGGCAGCGCGGCCCTGGTCAGCTGGAGTACCGAGGTGACGTTGACGTCGAGCTGGGCCTGCAGCTCACCGGGCTCGAGCGTCCAGAATTCCCCCGAGTGCGCGAAACCCGCGTTGTTGACGAGGAACTGGAGGCCCTTTGCCGCGCGTTCGGCGACGCGGGCGCGGTCGTCGTCATCGGCGAGGTCGGCGACGAGCACCTCGGCGGAGGTGGCGTAACGCCGGCCGAGCTCGTCGGCGAGGGCACGCAGCCGGGACTCGTTCCTGGCGACGAGCACCAGGTCGTAGCCGAGGGCGGCGAGGCGGTGGGCGAAGCCCTGCCCGATGCCGGACGTCGGTCCGGTGATCATGGCGACAGGGCGGGTGACGCCGGGCAGGCGCACGGGACTATCGGTCATCGCTGGTCGATTCGGGTCGACGGGAACAGGCCGCGGCAACTGTCACCGCGGCCGGGGATCACTTGGGTACCGGGCCCTGATACGGCCGGAAACCGGGGTGGAACGGGCCGCCGGGCCTGCCGTCCTCGGACTCCTCGCGCGGCAGCGGCGGCTCGACCCGGGGACGCGGCTCGGGGACCACGGCCAGCGACGGTCGCCGCGGCGGCTCGCCGAGCGGGCGACGGCCGGGCGCGGGCTGGTCCTCGAACTCGGGGTCGTCGAGGTCCGGGTCGTAGTCGGCGGGGCGGGGCGGGCGGTTGAGCGAGGCGCGCTGATCGAACGGGTAGTCGTCCTCGGGCTCGGCGGGGGCGCGATCGCCGGGGCTCGCCGGGCCCGGACGGAAGCGGTCCTCGTCGTCGTCGGGGCCGGGGAAGCGGGCGCGGCCGCGGTCCTCGACGTCGACCGGATCGCGGTCGTCGAGGTCGTCGTCGTATTCGGCGCGGAAACCCGCGCCGAGGGGCTCGTCGGCATTGGAGCGGGTGCGGTTGTACTCGCTGGGTTCGGCCACCGGCGGCAGCACGTGCAGCAGACCGGACAGGCGAAGCACCACGTCGATGGCGCTTTCCCAGTCCTTGGTGCCACTGCCGACCGGGAGCATGCCGAGGGTCCAGTTGCCCTCACTCCACAGCATCTGCGTGGAGTCGGTGAGCGATTCGATGAAACCGACCATCCGCTGGTCGACCGCGTGCCGGGCGATCTCGGGGTCGGTGGCGAACACGACCCGGTCACCGATCGCGCCGAGCAGTTCCAGGTCGTGGTCCTTGGGCGGTGCCGCGGTCTTGAGCCGCATGTCGACATCGATCTCGGAGCCGATCTGGCGGCGCACCGCGACGAGGGTGGCCGCGTCCTCGAGATCGAAGAGAACGAACTTCTCGCCCTTGCGGATGCCGGAGACCACGTCGACCGCCGAGAGGTAGCCGAGCTTGGCCAGCGCGCCACGACGCCAGGTCGAAGCGAGCGCGGGCTCCACCGAGACATAGGTGTAGCCCTGGGACTTCGCCCACACCTGCCTGGCGTGCCCGGTCCGCTGCCGCTGGACCCGATCGAAATACAGCAGCACGACCGCACCCACGAGTGCGATCGCCGCCAACCCGAACCACATAGCCGTCATCGTCGCCTAGCCTATCCAGCCGTCGCCGTGATTGCCCGGTAGCACCGGGGATTCGACGCGCGGGTCGCTCATCGGGGGCCGCTCGGTAACGCCGTGCTGATGATGATCTCGGCGTGGATCGACCCGTCTGGATTCTTGTCGCCCTGCACCATAACCATGTCGCCGACCGGGAGTTCGCTCGCCTTCGTGCTGGTCAGCGAGATCACCTGGGTCGCATCGTCGATCAGCACCCGCACGGTCGACCCGCCGAGGGTGCTCAGCGTGATCTCGGTGCCGGTGTTGGCGGTGATGCTGCCCATCGTGGCGCCGAGTTCCTCGTCGCCGAGACCGGGCAGGCCCGGCAGCCCGCCGGTACCGGGCGGTGTGGCCGGGGTGGTCTGCTGGAAGGTCGGCGGGACCAGCAGTTGCTGGCTGCTCGGCGGCGCCGAAGCGGTGTTGTCGTCGGACTCGCCGCCGCTGAGCATCAAACCGGCGAGCACACCACCGACCGCGATCAGACCCAGCACACCCAGGCCGAGCGCGATCCACAAACCGGTATTGCGTTTGGGCGGTTGCCCCTGGTCACCGCCCTGCGGTTGCGGCGGATAACCCGGCGGCGGACCACCCGGATAGCCCTGGCCGTAGCCGGGCGGTGGGGGCTGCTGTGGGGGTTGCGCTGCGGGATAACCACTTTCGTAGGCACCCCACTGCGCGTCGTGCGGCGGTAACGCCATGGTCGGGTTCGACGGCTGCCCCCACTCGTCGAACCCCGACCCGTACGGCTTGGTCGATTCCATACCCGGCGAACCCAACCTCTCGGTCGGCGAATCCTCCGGGTGTTGCCCCCACGGATCGTTCGGGTTCGTCATGGGCTCCAGCGTAGGTCAGCCTGATGCGTTTGGGAGGTCCGCACGCACCGGGCTGTGGATAAATCACGAGCTGTGGACAACTTCGCGTCCGACGACCAGCTTGTCGGTGGCATCGTCCACAGTCACCCGCACCGTGTCCCCGTCGACGATCTCGCCGGCGAGCAGTTCCTTGGCCAGGCTGTCGCCGATGGCCTGCTGGATCAGCCTGCGCAACGGCCGCGCGCCGTAGGCCGGGTCGTAGCCGCGCACCGCCAGCCACTGCTTGGCCTCGGTGCTCACATCGAGGGTCAGCCTGCGCTGGGACAGCCGCTTCTGCAGCTGCCGCAGGTTGATGTCGACGATCGACTCGAGCTGCTCGGCGTCGAGGGCGTGGAACATCACCACATCGTCGAGCCGGTTGATGAACTCCGGCTTGAACGCGCGCCGCACCGCCGCCATCACCTCGTCCTTGTCGCCACCGGCGCCGAGGTTCGAGGTGAGGATGAGGATGGTGTTGCGGAAGTCGACCGTGCGGCCCTGACTGTCGGTCAACCTGCCCTCGTCGAGCACCTGCAACAGGATGTCGAACACATCCGGGTGCGCCTTCTCGATCTCGTCGAACAGCACCACCGAATATGGCCGCCTGCGCACCGCCTCGGTCAGCTGACCGCCCTGGTCGTAGCCCACATATCCGGGCGGCGCGCCGACCAGGCGGGCCACCGAGTGCTTCTCGCTGTACTCGCTCATATCGATGCGGACCATGGCGCGCTCGTCGGCGAAGAGGAAATCGGCCAGCGATTTCGCCAGTTCGGTCTTGCCGACGCCGGTCGGCCCGACGAACATGAACGACCCCGTCGGCCGGTCCGGATCGGCGACCCCGGCCCGGGCGCGGCGCACCGCGTCCGACACCGCCCGTACGGCTTCCTCCTGCCCGACCACGCGGCCGGCGACCTCGGTCTCCATCCGCAGCAGCTTGGCGGTCTCACCCTCGAGCATCCGGCCCACCGGCACACCCGTCCACGACGACACCACGTCGGCGATGTCGTCCGGCGTGACCTCCTCGTTGAGCATCACCTCGCCGTCGGCGGCCGCCCCGCTGACCTGCTCGGCCGTGGCCAGTTCCTTCTCCAGCGCGGGAATCCGGCCGTAGCGCAGCTCGGCGGCCTTGCCCAGGTCACCGTCGCGTTCGGCCCGCTCCGACTCCCCGCGCAGCGCCTCGAGCTGTTCTTTGAGTCCGCGCACCGAGTCGATGGCGTTCTTCTCGTTCTGCCAGCGCGTGGTGAGCTGACCGAGCTTCTCGCGATCGTCGGCCAGTTCCTGGCGCAGCTTCTCCAGCCGCTGCTTGGAGCCGGCGTCGGTCTCCTTCTCCAGCGCCACCTCCTCGATCTCGAGCCGGCGGACCGCGCGTTCGACCTCGTCGATCTCCACCGGCCGCGAGTCGATCTCCATGCGCAGCCGCGACGCCGACTCGTCGATCAGGTCGATCGCCTTGTCCGGCAGGAACCGCGAGGTGATGTAGCGATCCGACAGTGTCGCGGCCGCCACCAGCGCGGAATCGGTGATCCGCACGCCGTGGTGCACCTCGTAGCGTTCCTTGATGCCGCGCAGGATGCCGATGGTGTCGGCCACCGACGGCTCCCCGACCAGCACCTGCTGGAAGCGCCGTTCCAGGGCGGCGTCCTTCTCGATGTACTTGCGGTACTCGTCGAGGGTGGTCGCGCCGACCAGCCGCAGCTCGCCGCGGGCCAGCAGCGGCTTGATCATGTTGCCCGCGTCCATCGCCGAATCGCCGGTACCACCCGCGCCGACGATGGTGTGCAACTCGTCGATGAAGGTGATGATCTCGCCCGCGCTGTTCTTGATGTCGTCGAGGACGGCCTTGAGCCGCTCCTCGAACTCACCCCGGTACTTCGCGCCGGCGACCATCGCGCCCAGATCCAGCGAGATCACCTTCTTACCGCGCAGCGACTCGGGCACATCGCCCTCGACGATGCGCCTGGCCAGCCCCTCGACAATCGCGGTCTTGCCCACGCCGGGCTCGCCGATGAGGACCGGGTTGTTCTTGGTGCGCCTGCTCAGCACCTGGACGACGCGCCGGATCTCGGTATCGCGCCCGATCACCGGATCGAGCTTGCCCGCGCGCGCGGCCTCGGTGAGGTCGGTGGAGTACTTCTCCAGTGCCTGGTAGCTGGCCTCGGGATCGGCGTTGGTCACCCGCGCGCTGCCGCGGACCGCGGTGAACGCGTCGCGCAGCGCTTCCGGTGTCGCGCCGTGCCGCTGGAGCAGCTTGGCCACTTCGGAATCGCCGGTGGCCAGCCCGACCAGCAGGTTCTCGGTGGAGACGTATTCGTCGCCGAGCTCGGTCGCCAGTCGCTGCGCGGCGGTGATCGCGCCCAGCGCCTCGCGCCCCAGCTGCGGGGTGGTGGTGGCGCCGGTCGCGCGCGGCAGCTTGTCGACGATGTCACCCGCCTCGCGCTCGACCGTCGCCGGATCCACGCCGATGGCCTTGAGCAGCGGTGCCGCGATGCCATCGGTCTGATCCAGCAACGCCACCAGCAAGTGCGCCGGACGAATCTCCGGATTGCCCGCCGCCGAGGCGGCCTGAAGAGCAGCGGTCAGTGCCGCCTGAGTCTTGGTGGTGGGATTGAACGAATCCACTGATCCTCCGTGTCGGTTGGAGCGTCGTTTGTTGTCGTTTCATCCAACGGTGTCAGAGTTGAGTCTATTCCGCTCAAGTTTGGTTTGTCGCGCCGGTCTTCGATTCGGCCTCGACGGTACGCCGCGACACCACCGAAGCCGATCAATCACCGCATGTCGGAAGGGCTTCCGCCTAGGATTGCGGGTGCCCGACTCTCATCGATGCGAGGAGTGCTCGTCGACATGCGCGCGATCGTGGTTCAGAAGTTCGGTGGCACTCCCGAGCTGGCCGAGATGCCGGTGCCCCAACCCGGCCACGGTGAGGTGCAGGTGGCGCTGGATTCGGCGGGGGTCAATCCGTTCGACCTGAAGATGGCCGATGGGCTGCTCGAAGGGAAGATGCCGACCGATTTCCCGATGATCCTCGGGGTGGACGGGGCCGGGACGGTGTCGGCGATCGGGAGCGGGGTCAGCAAGTTCGCCGTCGGCGACAAAGTGGTCGGCAAGTTCCTCACCGCACCCGCCGGGCACGGCAGCTGGGCGCAGTACGCGGTGGTCCCCGAGGACGCGACGCTCGTACCGATTCCGGACGGCCTGACCACGGTGGCGGCCGCGGCCCTGCCGACCGCGGGCGTCACCGCGCAGGACCTGGTCGACGCCGCGCGCATCCAGCCCGACCAGACAGTGCTGATCGTCGGCGCGACCGGCGGCGTCGGTTCCTTCCTCGTCCAATTGGCCAATATCGCCGGCGCGCAGGTGATCGCCACCGCGCGCGGCGACGCGACCGACCAGGTCGCCCGCCTCGGCGCCGCCGAAACCATCGACTACACCCAGACCCGCCCCACCGATCCGAACATCGTCGACCCCGACCTCGCCGCCTACCACGACTCCGCCATCACCGACGCGGTCCACTTCACCCACCCCGACGGCATCGACGTCCTGTTCGACCTGGTCAGCGGCCCCACCGATTTCGCCCGCCACGCCACCCTGGTCCGCTCCGGCGGCCACGCCTACTCCACCACCTGGGCCGCCGACGAACCCGCCCTGCGCGCCCGCGACATCACCGGCGGCAACTTCGAATCCAAAGGCCGCGCCCCCGAACTCACCCGCCTGCTCACCCGGGTAGCCGCCGGCGACGTCGTCGTCCCCATCCAGATGACCGTCCCCCTCGAAGCCGCCCCCACCGTCCTCGGCGCAGGCAACGCCCGCGGAAAAACCGTCCTCGCCATCTGATTCGACCGCTCGGTAGGCTCGGGCGCATGTCCGAATTGACACTGTCGAATCTGCTCGATGATGCCGCGCTGTATTCGTTCGAGCATCAGTTGCAGCTCGCGGATGTTGTCGGCGATCGGGGGTGGAGTGTCGATCTGCGGGCCGGGCGGTTCACGTTGACCGGTGATCAGCCGATCGAGTGCGAGCGCATGCATCTGCTGGGATCGGCGGCGCCAGGGCCGCGGTCGTGGTTGTGGTCGTGGGGTAATCCGGCCGGTTATCCGGAGACGGTGACGGGTCTGGCGCAGTCGGTGCGTGAGGTCGGAATCCGTTATGGGATAAGCCAACTCGCCGATGTCGAGGTGCCCTTCGCCGCGCTGCCGACGCCCATGGAACTCCCCGAGCACGTGGTGAACGTCTTCATGGACGCCGCCAAGGCGATCTCCGGTGTCTGGACCGCCTACAGCGGCCCCGTCGGCGGCGGCACCCGCGCCGCCTTCCTCATCGAACACCCCCTCTTCCAGCTCCCCGCCCCCGAGCCAGCGCGGGTGATGCGCGTACTCCAGCAGGGCCTCACCGAATTCCCGATCACCGATCGCCGCCGCGCCCTGCACTCCTACGCCAATCACCGTGGCCTGCAAATCCAGTGGTCCCCCGGCCACACCGAGGCCACTGTCACCGGCCCCGGCTTGAGCGCGACAGCCACCTTCGATCAGCTGGCCAGGCTCACCGGCATCGACGCGCATCTGGGAGCCAGGTCGTAGCGAATACGCATGAATGAGACATAGCACACAATAGGGATCCCGCAGCGGCGGCGCCGCGTCCAATAACTCGACACCCTGTTGCCGAGAGTGGGATTCGCGATGACCGACGATCTACCCGAGATCACGCGCGACAGCAATGCCGCCCTGCGTTCCCAGATCGATCAGATGCTCGATGCGTACCAACGGGATTCGTCGAGCCTGCTCGCAGCCCAAGCCAGGGCGGCCGAACCGGTGACGGTGTGGTCGGACGACAATCTGGTGCGCGTCACCGCGAACGTCGCCGGCGTCATCGAGGTACATGTGGAGCCGGAGGCCTTCCGCCGTTCGACACCGGCGAAACTGGGCGCGTCGATCACCGCGACCATCCAGGACGCCGCCCAGACGACCACCCGCGCCCAGCAGGAAGCACTGGCCCCGTTAACCGAACTGGCCGACTCGCTCCCGGACGTGCCCGACCTGATCCCCGGCGCCCCCAGCACGAAAGACCTGATGGCGCAGTTCCGCACACCACCGGACATGTCGCCACCGCCCGCCGAACCCATCGATGACGAAGACGAGTACTTCCGGAACCGGGGGTACCTGCGGTGAGTTCGATCGATGTCGACCCGGATGCCCTGCGCAACACCAAGGGCTCCTACGAATCCGCTGCCACCACACTGACTTCCGCGCTCCAGGCGCTCACCGCCGCCTTGGACGCCGAAGGCGAGTGCTGGGGCGCCGATGAGACCGGCACCGCCTTCGCCCAGAACTACACGCCCGGAGTCGATCCAGGCAAGAAGGCCGTCGCCAATCTCGCCACCACGATGACCCAGCTCGGCACGAACATGGTCACCCTGGCCGACAAACTCGTCGAACAGGACACGACACAGGCGGCCGCGCTGAAGCAGTCGACGGGAACCTGACCCGTGGGCATCGAGATCCCCGATTCACTGCAGTGGGTCGCGAAATATATTCTGGGCGCCGGTGATTGGCCAGACGGCGACGAGACCGCCATGCGCCGCCTCGCCGACGCCTGGACCACCACCGCCACAACCCTCGACACCGTCGACGACACCGCCGCAGCGGCCCTGACCGCCACCCTGACCGCGCTGTCGGAAGGCGAGGCCCACGACGCGATCGCCGCCTACCGCGACAAACTGCTCGCCGGCGACGAGGCCGCTTTCACCGCCATCCGGAAATGGTGCGAGAAACAGGCCGAGATCCTCGAAGACGGCGCCAACGACATCGAGCACACCAAGCTGGTGATCATCGGCACGATGATCGTGGCAGCCGTCGAAATCGCCGCCGCCATCGCCACCGCGTGGACCGGTGTCGGCGCCGCCGCCGGTGTAGCCGCCCGCGTCGCCGCCCAGGTCGCGGTGCGCATCGCGATGAAACAGCTGATCACCCGGATGATCGCGCGCGGCCTCGCCAAAGCCGCCGCACGCGCGGCTCTCAAGGGTGCGGCGTTCGAAGCACTCGAAGAGGGCGGCATCGACGCCCTCGCCCGCACCATCCAGGTCGCCAAGGGCGACCGCTCGATGGACAAGTTCGGCTGGGGCGACCTCGGTCTGGCGACCTTCGGCGGCGCGGTCGGCGGTGCCGTCGGCGGCGGCTTGGGCGACAAACTCGGCGGCGTCGGCGACAACATCTCCAACGGCCTCGGCAAGATGGCCGCCAAGTCCCTCACCGGCGCCGCCACCGAACTCGGCGCCGACTTGTCCGCCCAGGTAGCCACCGCGGGCCTCAACTCCGCCCTGACCGGCCAGGATTTCAAACTCGACATCGGCGTCGACACCTTCACCAGCGCCGGGGCCGGCGGCCTCCAGAGCGGCTTGGAATCCAGCCTCCACAACGGCGGAAACACCGACGCACCGGAGGTCCCCGACCTCGGCGAGGTCCCCGGCGACACCGACACACCCACCAGCCCTGCCGGCACCCCGTCCACCGATCAGCCCACCGACGATTCACCGTCGACATCCCCCGCCTCGACCGGATCCCCGAACTCCAACGGCTCACCGTCAACCCCCAACGGGGACGGGGCAACTCAGCCGGCCAGCACCAATCCTTCGTCACCCGACGGTGATTCACCGAGTTCACCAGGCGACAACTCGCCATCCCCGAACTCACCCGACTCCAACGACTCACCGTCAACTCCCGACGGGGGAACTCAACCCGCCGGCACCAACCCTTCGTCACCCAACGGTGATACACCGAGTTCACCAGGCGACAACTCGCCATCCCCGAACTCACCCAACTCCAACGACTCACCGTCAACTCCCGACGGGGGAACTCAACCCGCCGGCACCAACCCTTCGTCACCCAGCGGTGATACACCGAGTTCGCCGGAGGATTCCGCACAATCGCCCAGCTCACCGGGCGACAGCTCGCCTTCCCCGAACTCACCCGGCGACACCACGCCCTCGCCGAGCTCACCCGCCGACACCACACCTTCACCCAGCTCCCCTGGCGACACCACACCATCACCCAGCTCACCAGGCGACACGTCTCCCAGCTCCCCCGGGAACGATTCACCCTCCGGATCCCCGAGCCCGAATTCCCCAGGCGACACCTCGCCCACCCCGAGCTCGCCCAGCGACTCCTCCCCCCACCGAGCACCCCCGGCGACACCGCACCTTCCCCGAGCTCGCCCAACGACAGCTCACCGAATTCCCACGACACCAGCTCCCCGTCGACCCCGAACGACTCCACCCCCAATCCATCCACACCCACCAACAGCAATCCCTCCACACCCGCCGACACCGGTTCCCCGAACCCCACCCCCTCAACCCAAAACCCGTCCTCCCTGGACCTCCCGTCCACCGACACCCCAACCCAGTCACAGCCGCTCACCCCCACCGACACCACCCCCTCCCCGTCGACCACCCAACCGTCGACCCCCAACGACACCACCTCGACGAACCCCGGCACCTCCCCCACCACGGCCCCCACCTCCCCCGGCACCACCTCCCAACCGAGCACCCCCAGCACCCCGCAGTCCCCATCGGTCACCCCCAATTCCCCAACTGACCCGAACCGCACCCCGCAGTCCGACGACACCACCACCGCCGCGTCAACACTGACCCCCACGGCCCCCACAACAACGCAGCCGTCCATAACCCCCACCCCGACAACAACTCCCACCCCCACTTCGCCGACGACCTCAGCCCCACCGATGAGCGCGATGCCGGCCGGTCCGACAACAACCAATCCCCACCCGTCCACAACCAGCCGCCCAGCTACAACTACTCCCCAACCATCCACAACCAGCCGCCCGTCGACCCCGCCGACCACCACCCCGTCGACGACCCCCACCAACGGCACGGTCCCCCCGACCACACTCCCCACCACTAACCGCCAGTCAACGTCTCCCGCACGTCCGCAAACCCCGCCGACAGACACCAATCCACAAAGCCCATCAACGCCCGCCCAGAACCTGTCGAGCACCCCGCTGGTCGACACCACCACGAACGTCGAATCGACCCCGGCAACGGACTCGACGCCAACCACCGACTCGACACCATCGACGGATTCGACCCCGACTACCGACTCGACCCCGACGACAGACTCGACGCCCAACACAGAGTCCGCACCGTCCACCGACTCGACCCCGGCGACAACCACCGACCCGAACCTCACCCCCCAAGACCTGGAAAACGCCACCCGAGCCCGCCAAGCCCGCGAATCCCTCCGCTCGGTCACCCCCGCCAACGACCAAGCCCTCCAGGTCAACCCCACCACCGGCCGCCCCTACCGCAGTGCCAGCTACCCCAACGCCCTCGGCCAGCCGGTCCGCGTCATCCGCGTCACCGCAGCCGTAACCGCTTCCCCCACAACACCTCCCACCACCATCGACGCCGTCACCGACCGCGCCCAGCTGGCCACCGACCTCACCTTCAACCAGGGCACCCAATTCCCCCTCGGCGACTGGCTGATGGTCGACGTAGTCCCCACCACCAACCCAGCCACCGCCGACCTCACCATCAACGCCGACACCAACCCCACCCTCACCGACCTCGCCAACTCGGTCCGCACCAACCTCGGCCTCCCCCCGAGCACCACCCCCGCCCTCACCCCCACCGACATCCGCCAACTCGGCTCCGACATCTCCCGAGCCGACCTGGCCCGCGCCACCATCCCCTCCTGGTCCGACCAGCACACCGCGCCCCCGGTCAACACCACCCCGACCGTCAACACGAACCCCCCGGTCAACTCCACCCCAACTGTCGACACCACCCCCACCGTCGACACGACCCCCACGATAGACACCACCCCCGACACAAACGTCGACCTCGACGCCCTCCACAACAACCACGCCGAACAAACCCCCGCCGGCGTCTCCCACCACCGCGGCGACCCCACCATGGGCGACCTCCCTCACCGAGTCCCCGCCGACCCCACCCGCTTCACCGCCGACACCCACATCACCCCCGACGGCCACGCCGTAGTAGGCGGCCAAACCCTCACCCCCGAGCAATACGGCGACCTCCTCCGCCGCTCCACCTGGGACGGCACCACCCCCATCCGCCTAATCGGCTGCGACGCCTCCTCCAACAACTTCGCCAACCGCCTAGCCCAACACCTCGGCGTAGAAGTCCTGGCCCCCACCCAAGCCGCCTGGACCGACACCAACGGAAACGTCTTCAGCACCAGCACCATCACCAACCCCGACGGCACCCGCACCCCCCGAATCCCACCCGACGGCCAGTGGCAAACCCACCACCCCAACGGCACTTCAACGACACCGCACACCGGCGCCACAACAGCCGGTCCTATGCCGTCGAACCTGTCCCCACACTCTGCTGTCAGTCGATCAGCCACCGATAGCGATCGAGAGTCGGTTGAGAACGATCAGACAGCATCGCCGCCAGCGAGGCGGCTGGAATCTCGGCACAACGAACTAGACTATGTCTCGAACCGCACTCGTGCAGAAATCAACAGTGATCTAGTCCGATACTCGCCACCAGATGTTGACGCCTTCCCGTACCCGAGACCGCCCAGTTTGGACGAATACGCAGCAGCAGGTCGGCTTCATGAAATCACCCGGCAGCAGGTACCGGACCCGAACACCGAGCATGCACACCCAGCATATAAGTCCAGCAAATCTGACCTACCACACGTCGGCGAACACTACATCGACTCCGATGGCCGAATAGTCACACGATACGAGCCCGGTAGCGCATATCGAACCGAAGACGGCGTCACCATCTATACGGATTCCGAAGGTAATCCAATGATGATCGAAGGTCCTGCAGGAAATCGCAATGACGGATTCCGCAGTGAGTTCATGACAGAAAACCGACTACCGAACACCCTCTACCGCCTGATAACCGAAACCCGAGGAACGGAATATTCGTTCTACTTTGTAACTGACAGTGAGGGTCATGTTGTATCAGCAGTAACGACAGATCTCCACAGTAGAATCGGTTCGGGATCACAATACCGCTCGCCAGACCAAGCCTCAGTTGGGCGTGATGATTCAACAAACCATCATCCCGACGTGGAGACAGATTCCGGGCACGCGTTCGGAACTGCACAGGGCGGCCCTGGAGACACCGGCGTTCTACACGCCCAACTTCGATGGCTGGTCAACAGAGCAAGCGGCGACATTTACCAGATAGAAAGGGTAATTCGCGACTACCTCAAAGCTGGCGGAAACGCCGCCACCGCAGCCATGGCCCTCCGGATGATCGACTTCACCCACTTCAATCACCCGGACAGGATTGAACTGCAATACCGAATAGGTGACACAGCTGCTAGGATGGATATCGACAACTCGGTCAATAGAGCCAGAGGAATACCATAAACAATGAATTCACCTATACGAGATATCGAGATCATCCAAGAAATATCCGCAAGAGTATTCACCGAGAATCGCGCACATCTTCCCGTTATCGTTACAGTATGTAAGCTTGGCAGCCTATCAAACGGGAGAATGCAGATTACTTCCTCTGGAGAGTACGTTCCTGCGCAAATTTCAACCTCAATATACGACTTGATGTTGGAGTTGAGAGAGGTCATGGCGCGACCCGGATCGGGCGCCTGGCTGACGGCGGAAATCCAGGTCACGGATGACGGACGCGCGGCGACAAGATTTGACTACAACTCCGAGATAGAATGGACCCTCGGGCAACCCGAAGGCCGCGATTATCAACTCGAGCTGGAAAAATATCCACGAGATGCGGAACACATCCCGCAATGGTGGCAAGACATTCTCGACAACCCACCTGCAGAATGGCAGCCCTCTCCGGAGTGGATTGCTGAGATGGAGTCCCGCCTGGGCTACAAACTGAGCGATCCCGACGAGGGAAAATGAGGCGTCGAAAGCGATGCCGCGCCCCATCGAATGCGTCTTCAAAACTAGCTAGTCATCGGCCAATCTTCAGATGGCGTGGCTTCGGACCGAATCCTTCAAGCTGTCGTATACGACCACGGACGAACTATCAACGCGGGTAATCGTCGCTCCGAGAGTGTCTGCCTGGAATTACTCCTCCTGTCAGGACGAAGGAAGAATGATAGACCTTTTCGATCACAGCGAATGGGAACAAATCGCCATGGGTATGCCGAAGCTCGGCGATCCAGACAGGAGGAAAACAGATATTCATCATGTCAGCAGACGAGAATTTTTCCGGCCTTCTCGAACATCTCGAACAGCGACTCGGCCCTGTGCGACGCGTGGAGTCTGCACAGACCGAAGCGGGCAATCGCGGATACGATTTGACCTTTTACGAGGTCGAAGACCCGCCCGTAACGACAGTCGTAACGAACGGTGTGCGATTCCAGCAGATCAGATCGATGTTGCCGGAGGAGTTCCTCTGTATGCTGCGATCCGATCAAGCGCATATCGCTCAGCACCTTGTCGATTCGATCGCCTCCATGGCAATCCGCAGCCAGCGCGGCATGGAATACGGAACGGTGTTCCGCAACAAAAAGCCGATCATCACCGGAACCGAGATTGTCGGAGTGGTTGCTCACGTCAATCCGAAGTTCGATGATACTTTCAACCTCTTCCCTAATGCTACTGCACCGAGACTGCAGATTGTTACACTGGTTCCAGTAACCGGCTACGAGCTCGATTTCGTGAAGGAAGAAGGCGCTGACAAGCTCTTCGAAGTGTTCTGGCTCAATCGCACGAACATTCTGGATGTACACCGGCAATCAGCCGTTTGAGAGGCAGAACCGTGAGTCGGGGATTGTTCACGCTACCGACGGGCGAGGGTTTGTCCAGAGGGCGTCGCCTGTTGTGGTGAAGCGCTGGGTCAGGGTGGTGCGGGCGTCGGTTACTCCGGTGGTGCCGGACACGCAGAATTCTGTTTCCGCGGGGGTCAGCAGTTTGATGTGGACGAGGCGGATTTCCGACAGGGGGCCGGTGATGGTGCGGGACACGTCGGCGATGTCCATGCCGAGCAGGACCGTCGCGTACCCGGATTCGTCGAGATATGTTTCGGCCAGTTCGGCGGGCAGGTCGAATTCGCCGATGCCGATGGACAGCGTGCTGTAGCGCTCGAGCGCGCGGGTGAACGCGAAACCGTCGCGGCTGACGAGGTCGGCGATTCGGGCAACCAGCCTGCCCAGCCAGCCGCTAGCGACCGCGGCCGCGTCGGCATCCGACGGCACCGTGCTCGATGCCGCGTAGACCTCGACTTCGAAACCGTTGGTCGGCTCCGCGTCGGACCATCGCGCGGGCCAGGACAAGCCGCAGCTGCTCACCAGCACGCCGTCCTCGCGGCGGACCACCCGCAAGCTGGGGTGGTCGATGCTTGCCGGTTCGGGTTCGTGCAGGAAGTTCATCTGTTGCCACAGCTCAGCGGGGAAGATCCGCGATTGGTACATGGGCGCCATGGGAGGTTCGACGAGCTGCCCCCACGACTGCCAGAACTCGTCCATCAGCGTCCACATATCGCCGTTGTAGTGCATCCGGAAGTCTTCGTCGGTCAAGTCCTGCATCGCTACAGTCAACCTAGGAGAGCTGCCTGGTCGCAACTCGGAGACTCGGAACCCCGTGTCCGAGTAGGGGTCTGGTGCTGCTCGCTGACCGCGGCGACCTCGAAGGTGCCCTATCTGGAGTGCGCGGCGGGCGACCAGCGAGGGTTCGTACTGGCATTGGGAGCGCCACTGATGGAAGGCTACCCACAGCCGAGGGTCTCCGATCCAGGGAACCGAATCGGGGGCTGGCGCGTCCAAGTAAGCGAGTGGGTGTTGTGCGGAACAAGGAGACGATGATGCGACTGGTCGGCGTGGTGGCCGCGAGCTGCGCGGTGCTCGCGCTCGCTGGGTGCTCTCAGCAGGTCGAGGGGCAGCCGGAGGCGAGTGGGGCGCCGTTGACGAAGGAGCAGTTGTTCGATCCGTGCTCGGTGCCGGCGAGTGTGCTCGAGGCGGCAGGGCTCGACCCGACCTGGAAGGACGACAATCCGTTCTCGGTCGCGCGAGCCGAGTGGAAGGGGTGCGGTTACAAGGGCGATGGGCACTTCATCTACTTCGCGTCCACGATTTACACAATGGACGAGATCCGCGCCAACGACTATTTTCACGACTTCAAAGACATTGCGATCGACGGCCGGTCGGGGCTGAAATACACTCCGGGAACACGAACGCCGCCGAATCAGTGCGAGATTGCCTTCGACACGAGCCACCAGGGACGGGTGATGGTAACGGCGACAAAATTTGTCGACAACAAGTCGTCCACTGACCCGTGCGCGATCGTCGATGCCGCAGCACCCCATTTCCTCGAAATCATTCCCCGATAGCCATAGCGAGTAGGCACAGCGAGTTCTAGGAGACCTGGCCGATGGCAGTGAACCCGATGGCCGATGAGTTCAAATCCCTGGCGGGCAAGGCCTCGTCCGGAGAACTCATCATCGAATACGATACGGCCGAACGTTGCGCAAAATGGTGCGACGATTACGCAGACGCACTGCGTGTGCTATCCGGCCGTACGCAGCGAATGGTCACCGTCGACTCATTCGGCGACCTCGAATCCGCCAAAGCACTCGGCCAAAAGTTCTCCGACCTCGCCGAGGGCGGCGAAGGATCCGGCTCCTACCTCGACGCCGCCACCAAACACATCGAGATCCTCACCCAGATGGCCGACATGTACCGCAAAGCCGGCGCCGCCTACAAGAACTGCGACGAGGCAACCCAGCTCGCCATCAAACAGCAAACCAACCAGCTCGACTGACCTGCCCGAGTTAAGACTTCAAGGTAGTCGCAGCAGCAGGAGCCGTTGTCAGCCTCGTTGTTTGATCTTGTCGTACTCGAAATCGTCTGGGAGCACAGGTATCCCACTTGCCCAGGCGATGGGATCCTTAGGCCACACCCGTACCGACATGCTCTGCACCACTTCGCGCATATAGGGGGCTATGTCTCGCAGCGCCTGGTCGGCAATCCGCTTGATCCCGGGCCGGTGGAGACCGTCCATGAACGCGGCAGTGTCAATCACATTGCCACTCTTGGGAGCACGCTCCCCCGGGGGGCACGATCGCGACCTTTGTTCGGCGACATTCCGACGCAGTCGAATTACTCGAAGTTAGGAGTACCCGAATGTCCCTTGAGTTCGATGAAGCACGCGCTGAGCATCTCTCGCGCGAGGTATGCGAGCTTATGGCTGAAGTAGCACGCCCCACGGACTGGTTCAGACTCGAACTCGTATATCTCACCGCTGGAAATGCTCGCGAGATCAACCTCTTCGGTGTATGGAGCGATGGAATCCGAAAGATCGATACTACACCGCCTGGAATAGAGGTGCCGCTGCAAGAGTTGCGGCGAATGATGTATTCACCAGGGGAGGGGACATGGTTCTTGACCCGTTACTACGTTGAACCGGACTTGACCAGAACAATCATATACGACTTCGATTACGATCCGAAATTCAATCCTGAAATAGATTCGATGGAGTGGCGGCGAGAGTTGGACGAATTTCCACGCGGCCCTGAATTCATGCCTAGCTGGCTCGAGGAGCGCGTGGCGTGAGCACCGACCCAAAGATCCTTCACCAAGTAATTCGTGATGTGCCTCCTTTCGAGGTGCAGTCCCGAATTCTTGAGCTCATTGCTACACGACTTCTTGTTGTCGCCCCCTACGGCTGGCAAAGACTCGAGTTGCGCTATACAAAAATTGGCGACAACGACTTCGATGGATGCGATGTTCGGGTCCACTTCATCAGACCATCTATCCCCATTCCGTGGAAAGCACCTCCAGAGGTGGCCGACCTTTTCGAAGACCTAAAAGCCCTTATGGCACATCCACATCGCGGAACATGGCTAGAGGTCGAATACACCCAAGATTTTCCGAGCAATCATTCGATCAAGTACCTACGCGGCGCAGAAGAACTTGAAGGTGTAGCAGGAGTAGACATTCGCCGCGAGCTGGAAATCTATCCACGGTCCTCCGAATTCGTGCCAGATTGGATGGCGAACCTGGTCAAATCCGGATGAGCACGATCTTCGCCGATGAGCACGACCCTGTCGACGATGAGCTTGCGATGTACAGGGCAGCGGCCGAGGCCGGTGACATCAAGGCCATGGTCCGCCTCGCCGAGCATCTCGACAACATCGCAGGGACAATCGATTACGCCGAGGAGATCGAACGGTGGTTCCGGTGTGCGGCCGAGGCTGGTGATGCTGTCGCTATGGTCCGCCTCGCCGAGCACCTCGAGAACGGCCCAGAGGAGGAGGAATACCAGGAGGAGATCGAGAGCTGGTATCGGCGTGCGGCCGCTGCCGGGAACGCCGAAGCGATGTTCTTCCTCGGCTACCTTTGCCGGCGGCAGCAGGACTTCGACGGTGCCGAACGCTGGTGGAGCCGGGGTGCGGAAGGCGCGGACACCGACTGCATGATCGAACTCGGCTCGCTCAGGTACCGTGCCGGCGAGCTCGCCGAGTGTGAATCCTGGTACCGGCGTGCCGCCGAAGCCGGATCGGCTTCGGCGATGAGTCTGCTCGGCCGCCTGCTCGCCGGGCGCGGCGACGTCGAAGAGGCCGAAATCTGGTTGCTGCGCGCGGTCGACGCCGGCCACTATCACTATGCCGCTGAGAAGCTCGGTCGGCTGCACTACGACCGCGCAGACCTCACCGGCGCGGAAATATGGTGGCGCCGCGCGGCCAACCGGGCATCTGCCCAGCACTATCCGGGCGACCACACCGCGATGTACCGGCTCGGAATGCTGCTCGCTGACCGCGGTGACCTCGACGAAGCCGAAACCTGGCTCGAGAAGGCAGGCGGAAACAACAACAAACCCGCGATGGTCCGCCTGGCCGAACTACTGCGCGAGCGCGGCGACCTCGAAGGCGCCGATACCTGGAGTGCGCGGGCGAGCAGCGAGAGTTCGTACTGGCATTGGGAGCGCCACTGATGGAAGGCTACCCACAGCCGAGGGTCTCCGATCCAGGGAACCGAATCGGGGGCTGGCGCGTCCAAGTAAGCGAGTGGGTGTTGTGCGGAACGAGGAGACGATGATGCGACTGGTCGGCGTGGTGGCCGCGAGCTGCGCGGTGGTCGCGCTCGCTGGGTGCTCTCAGCAGGTCGAGGGGCAGCCGGAGGCGAGTGGGGCGCCGTTGACGAAGGAGCAGTTGTTCGATCCGTGCTCGGTGCCGGATGATGTGCTGCTGGCCACAGGGCTCGACCTGACGTGGAAGGACGACAACCCGTTCTCGGTCCCCCGCGCTGAGTGGAAGGGCTGCGGCTATAAGGGCGATGGGCATTTCATCACCTTCAAATCCACCCTCTACACCCTTGACGAAATCCGGGCTAACGACTATTTCCACAGCTTCAAAGACATCACCGTCGGCGATCGGCCGGCCATCCAGTACACCCCTGGCAATAGACAACCGCCGAATCAATGCGAAATCGCAATCGATACGAGCAATCAGGGACGAGTAATGCTCACGGCGACGAAGTTCGTCGACAACAAGTCGTCCACTGACCCGTGCGCGATAGCCGATGCCGCAGCACCTCACTTCTTCGAAACTGTTCCTCAATAGTCATAGCGAGTACACACTACGAGTTCTAGGAGACTTGGTCGATGGCAGTGAACCCGATGGCCGATGAGTTCAAATCCCTGGCAGGCAAGGCCACATCCGGCGAGCTCATCATCGAATACGATACGGCGGAGCGTTGCGCGAAATGGTGCGACGAGTACGCGACCTCGTTGCGCGAACTCTCCCTGCGGACTCAGCAGATGGTCAGCGTCGACTCATTCGGAAACCTCAACTCCGCCAAAGCACTCGGCCAGAAATTCTCCGACCTCGCCGAAGGCGGCGAAGGATCCGGCTCCTACCTCGACGCCGCCACCAAACACATCGAGATCCTCACCCAGATGGCCGACATGTACCGCAAAGCCGGCGCCGCCTACAAGAACTGCGACGAGGCGACCCAGCTCGCCATCAAACAGCAAACCAACCAGCTCGACTGACCCGCCCGCACAACGCCCCTCCCCCGCGTGAGGACGTTGCGGTCGCCAGTCAGGTCCAACCGCTGGGCCTGCTGCCGCTCCGGCATCATGCGTTGCCCCGTAGCGCAACAGAACGGTTGCGTCGTACCGCTTTTCGATGATGCCAGCGGGTTGCTCTAGCAGGTCAGAGTGTGTAGCGTCACACGAACAAGAACGGCCGCCCGGTGAGCGCCAACTCACCGAACGGCCTGGGTACGAAACAGGTAGAGCTGTTCGCACCGTGGGATGAAATCCTACATGCAACGGCTCGACGCTTCATGGCGTCGGGCCTTCGTCGTTCCGGGGTGAGGTCTGCCCCGCGCCGACGGGCTACCTGTGTCGTGTCTGGGCCCGGCCGCTCCTGTCGGTCGTTATCGGAGAGCCCGACCGAGGGACAGACAACCCTGACACCCAGCCTCCTGCGAGTACCACCGTCGTACGCCTCGCACGTACGCACCTGGTCGGTTCGGGAGTGCACACCTTCGACCGGGTCCAACCTTTGCCACACGCCGACACCGGCGCGGGGCTACCAGTGTTGGCCGAGGACGCGAATCGGGGTTTGGTGCGGGGAACCGGGCAGGGACGGTTACGACACCGGCACCCTTGGGTGCTCCGATCGGGGCTCGTGACTTGTCAGCACATCGACAGGAAGGGATCGCTGTGAGTCACCATGAATTCACACTGGAGCTCGACCACACGCCGACCGAGAACAAGCTCGATGCTCTGTTCGAAGCCGGGCTGGACGACTCGACGCCGGAGTTCGGGCCGCACAGCACGCCGCGGCTGCATGTCCACCGAGACGGCGACTCACTGACGGCAGCTGTTGCCAGCGCGATAGCTCAGACAGAAGCCGTGGGCTTCACGGTGGTCGGAGTGCACCACGCACACCCCGGACAAGGAGAATGGGGCCCCGCACGCGAGGCCCCATTCTGAACTTCCTTTGTCCGCGGGGGGAGGCCGAAGCCCGCAAGTCCCACGGCCCATCAAGAGCCGATCTTCACTCGCAACCTGTCTGATGATCTCACGCGCTTGGTCGACCTGATCGAGCTTCGGTGCACCGACACCGCGGCATGGGTCCGCTCGATGGAAGAGGTGAGCACGATCATTTCGCAACGGCCATAGGTGGGGCGAGGCTCTATCAGAGCGACCTGTAGGTGGCGGTGCGGGCTTTGGCGGCGGTGGTGGAGAGGATGGTGGTGAGGGTTTGGTGGATGCGGGTCGTGGTGGTGGGTTTGGCGATGAAGGTGGTGTCGCCGTAGAAGACGTAGCGGCCGTCGTTGGTGAGGTCGTGGAGCTGGAAGTCGTCGCGGCCTTCGGTGTGGCGGTTGTCGATGCTGGCGTGGGCGTAGACGCCGATGTGGGTGAGCGTGTCGGTGGGTTTGGCGAGAAAGGACTCGAGCTGTTCGCGGGGGGTCGGGTCCCACGGGTCGCGGGTGTCGGGGCGCTGGGCGGCGAGTTCGGCTGCGGTGACACGGATTTCGCGGCCGGAACCCGCGCGGACACGGGGCAGGGTGGACAGGACGGCGGCGGCGAGGGACTTGGGCGGGAGTAGGTGCAGGGTGATGTCGCCGGGGGTTCGTTCGTCGCCGGGAGCCTGAATCGCCAAGGCGGCGTACTTGTCCCGGGTGCCGCCGTGGGCGCGGATGGTGCGCACCCCCCGGGTGGCGCCGGCGACCTCGACGCGCGCGTGCGGCACCAGCAGGGCCGCCATGGCGCGGTCGAGATCGCTGTCGTATTCGGCCATCAGGGTTTCGGCGGCCTTGCTGCGCAGGCGCAGGACCTCGGCCTGGGACTCGACCTCGGTGTGCCGATGGTGCAGCGGATACGGGAGGACGTCGCGGCCTGCCGCTTCCCATAGGGTGCGGAAGTCGAGAGCGGTGAGATGCCAGGTGCGCACGGGAGATCTACTCTGTTCCATCAGGATTCGCGACTAGTCCCCGCCGATGACGGGCGGGACCATCTTGGGCAAGTTGTCCAGACCGGTGAGTTCGTCACCGTGTTCCTGAGTGATGAGGTAGTCGGGGATCGCCTTGGACGACTCGTCGTCCTGGCCGCCGCCGCGCGCGCCGGGGCCCATCATGCCGGGCGAGCCCGTGCGACCCGATGCGCCCGCGCCTGCTGCCCTGGTACCGGCCGCGGTGGTACCAGCGGTCGGGGAGCCGGGGACCGCGCCGCCGGGAGTGCCCGGAGTACCCGCGCCCGGGGTGCCGCCACCGGGAGTGCCTGCGCCGCTGGGGCTTCCGGCGGGCGAGCCGCCGGGGTTGGCGGTGTTCGGGGTCGTGCCCGCGGGCGTGGTGCCCGCCGGGACGGTGGACTGCGGGGTGGTCGAGTCCGGGGTGGTCGGATCGTCGTCGGTCGTCGGGTTGCCGGTGGTGGTGTCGTCGGTGTCGTCGGGATCGGACGGGGTGGTCGACGCGGGGGTGGTCGGGGTCGTCGGTTGATCCGTGGACGGAATGGTCGAATTCGGTGTGATGGAACCAGGTTTCGGAGATGTGCCGCCGGGAATTTCGGGACTGCCACCGGACTCGATGGTCTTCGGGATCGGAATGACCGGGACCTTGTCGTCGGACTCGTGAATGACCGGCGCGTACACCGTCTGCAACACGCGCACCGCCTCCACACGCGCATTCTCCTGTGCCACATCGTCATTGCGCCACGAACGGCCCTGGAGCAGGCCGAGGGCGTTGTCGACGCCGCTGCGGTGTTCGGGGGCGAAGGGCACGAGTCGCTTGGTCGGTTCGAGACCGGTGCGGAGTTCGTCGAGCTTGCTGCTGGTGAGCGCGGCCGCGGTGGTGACCTTCTTGCCGGTGGTGTCGTAGGCGGCCACGGTCTGCGCGGCCGCCGTCGCGGCGGCACCCGACCAGACATCCGGCGACATACCGCGCGCGATCTGCTTACGGAACTCGTCGAGGGAAGTGCTGTTGCGCGTGGAGATCTCGTTCCAGGCGCTGATCAGATCGCTGACGGCATTGATATCGATCTTGTCGACCTTGGCGCGCAGTTCGGTGACCGAGCCTTCGAAGGCATCGGTCTTGGTGACCACCGCCGGACGGTATTCGCCGTCGAAGGCGAGGTCGCTGGCGCGCTCGCGGGCGCGGGTGCGCTGATCGTTGAACTGGTCCTGGATATCGGCGATCTCGGAGGAATCGAGTTCGTTGTCGTCGCCGGTGAACGGGGTCATGACGAAGCGGCGGAGGCCGCCGAGGAGGTCGATGCCGTCGAGGTTCGGGTAGGACATTCAGTTCACCTGCTCGGTGATGTAGTCGAGGGCGTTGGCGTTTTCGATGTCTTTGCCTGCTACGCGTTTGAAGGAGATGGAGAAGACCTCGCGGAGGTCCTTGACCGCTTCGATGTCCGACATGAGCACCTCGTATATCGAGTTCGGCTCACCCACAGCTTGGGAGCGAAACTTCGTCTCGAGCACCCTGGCCATGTCGAAATCGCCGAAACCAGTGACGTTCTGGGCTCGCCGTGTCACATTGACCAAGTCTTGGAGGTCGGCAAGGCGCGCGTCGCAAGCCTTGAACATATGGAACGCCGCGGCCTCGTCGTCCAGATGGACTTCACCGGCCTTGACCTGTGAAAGCAGCTGGCTGTAGGGCGTCGAATCTGCCATTACCGCCTCCCTCTACTTCGGGAACACCGGAACGAGGACGGCTCCGGCGCGTTGCAGGTACACGCACGGATCTTCCAGCGGCCCGTCGGCAATAGCCGAATTTCCGATCCCCAACTGAACGACGCCCTGTTCGGTCGGGAAGACCACATCGCAAAACAGGTTGCGGGTATCACCCTCGACCTTGAACTGACGGCCCTGCCGACCGGCGATGGTGACATCGGTGAACCCGGTATTTCCCGGCTTCGCCTCGAAGTCGGCGACGCTCATAGCGGTCGTATAGACGGTCAGGGCGTACTCGTCGCCGCTCCATCCACAAATCTCCCACCCAGACTGGTGGACCCCCGCGACACCGGCTTCCTCCGTCGACGGATCAACCCCCGCAGCCGTCAACGTCTGATCCGAAATCTCCGAGCACGGATCCCACAGCGCCGGCTGCACCGTCGTCGTAGCCCCCTGCGGCGACGTCTCCCCGGACTCACATCCGACCACCCCGACAACCGCCACCACGGCCGTCGCCAACGCCATACCTGCGCGTTTCATCCCCGCCCCTTCTCGCCGGTCATTGCTCTGACCAGGCACATTAGCACGATCGGCCATGGTGAGCGGGGGCCGCGTAGGTTGGTCCACTATGAGCGATCTCCGACTTTCGGCGCCTTTCGACGGGCGTGATTCCGAAGGCAAACCGGTGGTGAACCGACCCGCTATCGACCCGCAGATCCGGGATCGAGTGCTGGCCTATCTCGAGCACGCACCGGTGGTGTTGAGCGCGCGCAGCTTCAGCGCCGATGATTTCTCCCCCGCGGACCGGGACGTCCCGATGAATTTCCAGACCGACGGGGTGTTCGTCTGGCCGGGCGCGGTCCCGCATTACCTGCGCAAGTACGGGCTGCCGCCGGAGCCGGCGCTCGTCCAGCACATCGTCGCGCGCGGGTTCACCCTCGGCGAGGTGGCCGAGGAAGATCGCCGGCGCGCCGTTGCCAAGATCACGGGCTGACCGGGTCGAGTAGTTCGAGGCCCGCGCCGCGCAGCAGGGGGAGCACGCTGCGCCTGCCCGTGAGCAAAAGCAGCAGATCCACAGTGCTGCCGCGTATTTCGGGGCCCGCGCCCACGGTGAAACTCGCGTCGTCGGCGATCAGGTGGACGTGGCGGTAGGTGCGGCGGGCCCAGAAGGGCCAGCCCATCGTCCAGACGCGGGTGGCGGCGACAGCCGCGGCGGCGGGTGCTACCTCGATGGTCCGGCCGAGTGGGCGGGCGATGTCCTGGGCGTGGACGATCACGTCGTAGTGGATGTTGCGGTAGTTGGTGACCACGGGCAGGCGGCGTGAGTCGGCGACGCGGGCCAGGTCGGCGGCCGGATCGGGGACGGTGTCCGCGTGGCGGACGGCCAGGTCGTGGTTGAGGCGGTGGAAGCTGCCGCGGGCGCGCACGGTCTCGCGGAGCAGGCCGAGCGGGCCGGGTGGTTGCGGGGCCAGGGCGACGTGCGCGGCGACGTCGCGGATGCGCCAGCCGGCGCACAGGGAGGGCGCGTCCAGTTCGGCGGGGGTGAGCTGGACCAGCAGGTCCGCGAGGGCGCGACGCTGGCCTGCGATGGTTCGCCAGTGCTGTTCGACATCCACGACCGGCCTCCATTTCGTCAGCCTTTCTGACTAATATAGTCAGTGAAGCTGACTGGATCAAGGAGTGGCGTGAGCGACCTCAACCTCGGTGTCCTGCTGTTCGTGCCCTACCGGGAGATGGAACGACGAGTCTTCCTCGCGCTCGCCGAGGCGGGCTTCGACCTCACTCCCGCCCAGGCCAGACTGGTCGCCCGGATCGCGCCGGGCGGGTCGCGCCTGACCGAGCTGGCCGCCCAGGCCCAGGTCACCAAGCAGACCGCGGGCGTACTCGTCGACCAGCTCGTGCGTAACGGCTACCTGAAACGGGAACCCGACCCCCGCGACGGCCGCGCCCGCCTACTCGTCCCGGACGAGCGCGGCAGACAGGCCGTCGAGGTGGCGAACCGGGCCGCCCGGCAGGTCGAGGACGAATGGATCACCCATCTGGGCTCCCGCGCTGCCCGCGATCTACGAAGTTCCCTCGAGCTGCTCCGGGAGATCACCGACCCGTACCGATGACGCCGAATATTGTCCTGGTGCCGGGATAGTCGCCGCCAGGAGACATGCGCGAGTTGATTCCGACTCCAGCATCGTCATCGGCACACCACCCGCTATGCCGTCGTTGGGCGTAATCCACCATCGCGCCGCATCCCATGGCCGTGCGCCAACCGCCAACGCTTGGTTGATGCGTCGCACCACAGGGTGGATACACCGGTTGTCGACATCGAATTGAAAGCGAGGAAAACGGTAGGACCGGCCGACCAGCAATCCGAGCAACTGATCCCGCGACCGCATGTAGCGGACTGCGCTCGCCCGACGTTCGGGGACGGTCCTGAGATCGATCAGATGACCGACTTCGGATGTACTCGAGCACTCGAAATGTCTCAGGATGTCCCGATGCTCCGCGGGAACAGGGTCAGCGCCGGGAACATAGCCCGGAGTCCAGATGTCCGCACTCGACCAGCCCGCCGGGCAGCCCATGTACGTGTCCGACAATCCCAGCGACCCGAAGGTGCTGGTCATCAAGTCGACGGCTCGATGGCGCCACCCCGAGGCAGCGTCGAGCCGAGTAGTGAGGAAGGCGAGCACTGCCAGCGCGGCATATATGCGCGACTTGGGTCGCTGGCCGGACGCATGCGCAAGTTCCGCGACACCATCCAGCCGACCGAACTGTTCGACCATGTTCCGGTTCCACAACCGACCATGATGAGCACAAATGTTGCGGATGTACTTCAAGCCCGCAATCCAGCTGCCGAGCGCCGCACCATCGCCATCACACTCCGCATCGAACACTCCGAACATCTCGGCAACAGCGTTCTTCTGGCGTGGCTTCAAACCGTCCATCAGGACGACCAGACTGCCGAACGTCATCAGCTCGGTAACGACCCAAATAGGCAGCGGCATACCATACTTGGACTTGAAATGGATGACGAAGTCTTCCTTCGACCGCTCCTCCTCGCCCCTGACATTCAGCAGCCACTTCGCATGCTCGCTGGCCAGCCAATGCGACCGACTGGCAATCGGCTGCCCCTCGTCGACATGGGTGAATGCGGGTTCGAGTGCCGCCGGGTCCAGATGAGCAAAGGCGCCCACTTCACCGAGCGCGTACCCCAAACGCATGCGCAACGCGACTTCGACACGCTCGATCCCGTCCAAGACGAGCAGCCTCAGCTTTCGGTCGAACTCGTACAGTTCGATGACCCGATCCAGCGTCGTTCCGGGAACGAACGCCTCGCCACGCCGAACGCCGCAATCACAGCCAGCTCCGCACTCCGGGGCGTGTTCGCGGAAGATGTACCAATAGCCACTCAGCCGGTAGTAACCGATCGCTAGCAACCGAGCCGACGCCACTGATTCGTCACCAACGTCCATACCACGCCCTCGCAACAGCTGGACCTGCTCGGACAGTGTCTTGTAGGGCTTGTCGTAACTGGTGACACGCGGTTGAGCGTTGATGGCAACTCCCCCTGCTAGTATCGAATCACATGGCCGGTCGTCCACTCCCGCACCAGGGAGGGACGGCCGGTTCTCTCGTTCGATGCGGCTGATCGTTCAGAGCTCTCCCCGCAGTTCACGCAGGCTCTTGCCAGAGGGAACATGGGTCCAGTGCTGCCAACCGTCGATCTCGGTACCGACCAGGTCCTTGAGAGCTCGGGACGGGGCTTCGTAGATTCCCCGCTCGGTACTTATGCCGCCGCCCTTGGTGACTACACCGATGAACACCTGCCCTTTTCTGACCCGTTCATGACGAAGACGATCGCCGACACCGACCAGCCCCGCATCGATCAGTGTCGACAACCGCCCGACAACGAGCGGGTCCGGTTTCGTGACGGGGCGAGGGGCGCCATCCAAGAGCAATCGCCGCAGTACATCGTTGGGTTGCTCAAAACCCTCGCGGAGGCGCACCAGCGCGTCGTACACCTCGTCGTCAATCTGGATCTCGTGCCTCTTCATCGCCGCTACCTCCGAGAGGAGGCTATCGCTTTCACTTCAAGACTTCAAGAATTCCAAGTGAAGCCATCGCGATCCCCCGCGGCGAGCATTGGATTACCCCATCTGGGGGCGCGGCAAGCGGCCAACTTGCGGGACTCGCTCGAGCAATTGCGCCAGATCACCGGCCCCTATCGATAGGATCCCTGCGGCCTGCCGGGAGGCGTGATGAGCATCCCTGCACCCAACCAGCAGTTTCGGGGGATACTGGAACCGGTGTCCGCCGTCGGGCGGGGCCACATCGCAGCAATTTCAGGGAAAGGGAGCTTGACGACGTGGATGCGCGTTCGCTTGCGCTGGTCCGCGCCGATTTCCGCGGGGTGTCGGAGGCACCGGGCGGTCCTGAGCGGCTGATCAGCGCGTTCTACGGTCACCTGTTCGCACAGGATCCGAGATTGCGAGAACTGTTCCCGCCCGCGATGGACATGCAACCCAAGCGGCTCGTCACGGCGCTGCAGTTCGTCCTCGACAACCTCGAGGACTTCGATCGCGCGCAGAAATTCCTCGAGCAACTGGCCCGCGACCACCGGAAATACGGGGTCGAGGCCGACCACTACGACCTGGCCGGACGCGCGCTGCTCAGCGCGCTGCGCACCTTCCACGGCAACCGCTGGACCAGGGAACTGCACGACGGCTGGAGCGACATCACCATCCTGGTCTCGGCCGCGATGGCGATCGGCGCCAACTCCGACAAGTCGCAGCCGTACTGGGACGCGACCGTCGTCGGTCATCGGCGCGTGCTCGACGACCTGGCGATCGTGCGCCTGCAAGCCGACGGGCCCATCCCGTTCAAGGCCGGACAGTACGTGCCGGTGGCGATTCCGCAGCGGCCCAATATGTGGCGCTACTTCTCCCCCGCCATCCCGGCCAACCCGTACGGCGAGATCGAATTCCATGTGCGGCGCATCAGCGGCGGCTGGGTGAGCCCGGCCATCGTCAACGACACCAAGGTCGGGGACCGGTGGAAGATCGCCGGACCGCTCGGTGGCCTGCACGTGGACCGGGAATCCGGGCGCGACGTGCTGCTCATCGGCGCCGGGACCGGGATCGCGCCGTTGCGCGCGCAGCTGATCGAGATGAGTCAGCGCGGAATCAACCCGCGGGTGCATTTCTTCGTCGGCGGCCGGTACCCCGGCGACCTGTACGACGTGAACAACATGTGGCAGCTGTCCCAGTCGAACCCGTGGCTGACGATCGTGCCGGTGTGCGAGGAGAACACCAATCCCTGGTGGTATCCCCAGGATTCGGCCGAGCCGCCGATCGGCATGCATCGTCGGCTGATCGGTAATCTGGGTGCGGTGGTGACCAGCTTCGGCAACTGGGCGGATCGGCAGATCCAGATCGCCGGGTCGCCGCGGATGATCGCCGACACCCGCCGCGCCCTCATCCGGGCGGGCACACCCAGCCAGATCATCGCCGCCGACCCCGTCAGCTGAACCATCCGCTCCGCACCCGATGCGGAGGCGACCAAGGAGCGCCAGTGAGCGAGTACCCGGATCCCGCGTGGACGGCGACGGTCGTCGGCCATCACCGTCTGCGCAACGATCTGGCCGTCATCCGGTTGATCGGCGATTTCGTGCCGTTCACGGCGGGCGGGTCGGTCGAGGTGGAGGTGCCGCAGCATCCCGGGGTGCGCCGCCGGTACTCCCCCGCGCTGCCGCCCTCGCTGGACGGGAAACTGGAGTTCCATGTGCGCACGGTGCCCGGGGGCTGGTGTTCGAGTTCGATCGTGAGCGACACCCAGCCGGGTGATCAGTGGCGGATCCATGCTCCGTACGGGGTGTTCGATGTCCACCCCGAGGCGACCGACCTGGTGATGATCGCCGGCGGCACCGGCCTGGCCCCCATGCGCGCCCAGATCCTCGACCTGTCCCGCCGCGAAATCCCGCCCCGCACCTACCTCTTCTACGGCGGCCGCTCCCCCCGCGACCTCTACGCCTCGGACATGCTGTTCCTGCTATCCGGCGAATTGCCCTGGCTGACAGTCATTCCCGTCGTCGAAAGCCCCGACGACCCGGCCATCCGCGACGAATGGCACGAACAAACCCGCTCCGACATCGGCTTCACCCCCGAAGAAATGCTCTACGGCACCCTCGCCGACGTAGCCGCCACCCACGGCCCCTTCCCCCACCAGGTCCTGGTCTGCGGGTCACCGGCCATGGTCCGCACCACGGTCGACCGCCTCATCGAAACAGGCACACCCGCCGCGAACATAATCTCCGAAGGCGCCTGATCTCTGCCGATCGCCCTCCGATAGTTCGTGACAGACGGCACCGAGTTCGAGTTCACGGTTGTCACCACCGACAGGCGCGCCGATTTCAGCGAGCATCCCGAGGTGAAAGTCCGCCACGTCGGATAATGCTCGGACCGACTCGCATACGAGAATCGGATCGGAGTCGACATGAAGAGGATCTTCGCGACAATCGCACTTCTCTGTGCCGTATGTGGGCTCAGCGGCTGCTCGGCGAGTTCGGAAGGCCCGCCGAGATCGACATCTCCGACGCAGGTCGAGGTCAGTCCGACAACAGGCGCGGCGACCCCCACCAGCGTCGCGGCGACGTCACCCGATGCCGACGCTCACGGCTTCCTCGTCTTCGGGGGAGCTGCGCGATGCCTCGGCAACGACAACGCCGAGATGTTCATGCGGACCGACAAGTCCGCGCTGGTTGTGTGCCGCAGCGAACCGATCGCCTCTACTACCGTGGCTATCGAATAGCCGACGGCGCCACGATCGATCTCTACGACGTATCCCGACGCGCCGATGGAGGCTTCGTCGCGGTCAACGCACCCGACAACGCACGCTACGAGATCAGCTCCGACGGCTTCCAGCTCATCCAGAACGGCACCGTCGTCGTGAGCGAATCAGCGGTTGCAGTGGGGCCTGGCCCCGATCCGGGCAGCCTGCCCACTCCGTCGGCGTCCTCCGCGCCGACTGTCGTGCTCGGCGCAGCGATGGGCCCGACAGCGCGAGGCTACGGCTCGGAGCACCCCACAGCGATTTCATTGGGTTCCTGCGCCAACTTGATCTCGGAGATCGTCTGGACCGATTGGGGCGCCCCGACAGCGCACGGCAACGGCCGGGCTTGCGTCCAATTCGGAGAGCCTCCGCAATACCCGCTGGTTGCCTCGAACATCGGTATGTGCCAAGGAGTTCCGGCCTATCGGACCTTACAGATCAGCACCAATCCACCTCAGGATATTTGCGGCGGCTGAGGAAAGAATTGCATGTCACACTCGATCGGGATCTGGCGCCGCCCAGGTACGGCGATCTATCGGTGGGAGTCCGACTACGGGGGCGTAGCCGGGCAGCATGGATTCGTTCGGATATATCCTGAAATCGACTCCGCGCGACCCTGCACCGAGGCCGGTGAGCCGATCGGCGACATGACACTCACATCGACCGGGGTAGCAGGCTCCGCCGAGGGCGTTCATCGACGCCTATTCCTCCAGATCTCCTTGGCGATATTGCGAGGTGTCGATTCAGCGGGTGAACTTCCGGCGACTGCGCACCAACACTACGGATGATCAGATTATCTGATTCTGATAGAATGACTCCATGAAGGAGATCAGTGCGACCGAGGCGGCGCGGGCGTTCGCGCGGGTTCTCGATGAGGCGGAGGCGGGTGAGGAGTTCGTCATCACTCGCAAGGGCGTGTGCGTGGCGCGGCTTGTCCCGGCTCCGCGCACCAACGGCCGAAGCTTGAACAGCCTGGCCCGGCAGTGGGCCGGGAACATCGGGCTGGATGCGGAGTTCGAGGCTGCTGTCGAGTCGATCGACCGGTTCGCGATCGCCGACGAAGACAGCGATCCATGGGAAAGCTGATACTCGATACCGGCATCCTGATCGCCGTCGACCGCGGCAGGATCGACCTGCCCGATGTCATCGCCGACGACGACAATGTCGCTGTCGCCGCTGTTGTCATCGCGGAGTACTTGACCGGACTCGCCGGGCAGACCAACCCCGGGAAACAAGCGAGCGCGCGCGCCTTTCTCGAGAAGTTCCGAGCTATCGTGCCGAGCATCCCTTACGACGACGCGGTCGCCGAACATCACGCAGAGCTGCTGACCCACGTCCGAAACGCGGGCACGCCGCGGGGTGCGCACGACCTGATCATCGCGGCGACCGCGCGTGCGACCGGTCGCACGGTTGTCACCACTGACCGGCGCGCCGATTTCGGTGGGCTGCCGGGGGTTGATGTTCGACTGGTCGGGTGACGCTCAGAACAGTGGGTCGTGGCGGATGGAGTCGGCTTGGGTGCCTGCGGCCATGAGGCGGAACTTGGTGGTTTGGACCATGGAGGGGGAGCCGACTATTTGGACGTCGCGGTCGGACCAGGGGCCGTAGCTGGCGACGACCTTGCCGATCTGGCCGGTCATGCGGGGTTCGAGGCCGGGTAGGTCGGTGTGGGGTTCGCCGGAGTCGAAATACCACCAGGGGTTTTCGTCGCTCTCGGTGACGGGGGTGACCGAGAGCCATTTGTTGGCGACGGCGAGCTGGCTGAGGACCTCGAGGTCGTAGAGGTCGCAGGGATGGTGGCCGCCGACGAACAGGTGCACCTTCGGGTTGACGCGGCGCTGGGCCATCGCCATGATCTGGGCGCGCAGCGGCGCGATGCCGGTGCCGCAGCCGACCATGAGCATCTTGCGTTTGGTGTTGCGCGGCACGCCGAGCCCGCCGAGCGGGGAACCGAGCTGCCACTGGTCGCCGACGGCGGTGTGCGCGACCATGGCCGGGCTGACCCACCCGCCGAGCACACTGCGCACGTGGAACTCGATCTCGCCGTTGGCATTGGCGGGGTTGGCCGGGGACAGGTAGCGCCACATCCGCGGCCGGGCCGGGATCTGCACACTGAGGTACTGACCCGCCGCGTACTCCATCGGCTGATCGAGCTGCACCCGGATGATCGATAGGTTGCGCAGCACCTCGCGGCACTCGACGACCGAGGCGGTCCAGACCGAGGGGGTGGTTTCCTTCTCGGCCGCGCTGATCATCGCGCCGCCGATCATGTCCAGCCCCTCGTCCCAGGCGGCGGCGACCTCGTCGGTCCACATCTCGGTGCCGGCGAACTCGCGCATGGCCGCCTTCAGCGAATTGGCCACGGCGTCATAGTGGTCGGGACGCACTCCGTACTTGCGATGGTCGCGCCCGAGCTGGGCCAGGAACGGCAGCAGCTTGTCGGGCTCCTCCAGCCGGTCGAGCGCGTAGCCGATGGCGGTGACCAGACGGTCGCGCTGGGCGTCCATGGCAGCCGGGAAGTAGTCACGGATCGGCGGGTAGTCCGTGAACAGGATCGAGTAGAACGACCTCGACAGCCGCTCGGGCCCACCGTCTTCCGCAGCAACCGCCTTGAACGTAGTACGGATCAAAGCGACAGTCCGCGAATCCATATGTGTCACAACCTCGTTTCGCCATCGAACGCAGTCCGCGCCGGCGAGTGACGGGCTGGGAGGACACTCGTCAGCAGCCGATGCCGAGAAGTCTAGGCGAGGTTTGCCAGCTTCGGAATCGTACTCTTAAACATCACACGTGTAATTCTAAACAAACCAGGGGGAACGCGGCAGTATCCCCGGAAAACGAACCCGGTGTCTGCAAAACGCATCGGAATGTGACCTCACACTTCCGTGATCTTCCCGGCATTTGCCCAGCCCGAAGGTCAATGTGCCTGGTAGAGCGACCTTTCCGCTACGGCAGCCGGTCGATCGAGGACGGCACGCCGGGCCATGACACGCGGGTAGCTGGGACTGGAGTGGCTGGCCGGAAATGCCGAATTGCCGCATCTTCGACCCGAATTCAGCGTCCATCCAGCAAACTTTCGCTCTGCCTCGGTGATATATCCCCACTTCACAGGGCTGGACCGGACCTTTCGGACAACAAGGTCAGTTAATAAAGTGGTTGCTGGATAGTCACCAGGCGATCGCCGATCGTTGTCCGGAGACGAACGAGCCCCCGGTCCGCATCCACCGCGATGGATATCGAACCGGGGGCCCGCGAATCGAACGATCTCAGCGCCGATGACGTGGCTGCCACACCACCAGTGCGGTACTGCGCTGAGGCGGGGTCAGGTCGGGCCGGTAGCCCGCCCGCAACCGCTCCAGCTCCGCACTCATCTCCTCGACGCGCTGCTGCAACGCCTCCACCTGGTTGGTGAGCTCGATGATGCGCTTGATGCCGGCGAGATTGACGCCCTCGTCCTGCGACAACCGCTGCACTTCGCGCAGCAGTTCCACGTCGCGGGCCGAATACCGGCGTCCGCCGCCCGAAGTGCGTTGGGGCGTGACCAAACCCAGCCGGTCATAGGTGCGCAACGTCTGCGCGTGCATACCCGCCAGCTGAGCCGCCACTGAGATCATGAAGAACTCGGCACGCGAGCCACCACCCGACGCGGACTTCGGACTATCGGACATCAAGCACCCGCCCATCCTGCACGCGGATCGAAGCCACTGGCCTTCTCGGCCTCCTGATAGCGCTTGAGCGCATCGGTGGCGTCGGAGTCCAGCGCCTGCGGAACCGCGACCTTCACCGTGACCAGCAGGTCACCGGCGCCGCCTGCCGCACCGCGCTTGGGCACACCGCGACCGCGTACCCGCAGGATACGCCCGTCGGCAGTGCCCGGCGGCACCTTCACGCCGACCCGGCCGTCCAGCGTCGGTACGGAAACAGTTGTCCCCAGCACCAATTCGCTGTAACTCACCGGGAGCACCAGGGTGAGGTCGTCGCCCTGACGGCCGAAGACCTTGTCCTGGCTGACGTGCACCGTGACATACAGGTCGCCCGACGGCGCCCCGCGCAGCCCCGCCTCACCCTGTCCGGCGAGCCGGATCTTCTGCCCATCGCTGACGCCCGGCGGAATCCGGACGGTGATGGTGCGGGTGCGGTTCTGGATGCCAGAACCCGAGCAGTCCGAGCACGGGTCGTCGATGATCGACCCGGTGCCGCGGCAGTCGTCGCAGGGCTCGCTGAAACCGAACGCACCCTGATTACGGCTGACGACACCGGCCCCGTTGCAGTTCGGGCACACCCGCGGGCTGGTGCCCGGCTTGGCGCCGGACCCGTGGCAGGTGGTGCACGGCGACGGACTGGTCATCCGCAGCGGCACGGTGACACCCTGAGCCGCCTCGCGGAAACCCAGCGTGGTCTCGGTCTCCACATCGGCACCGCGACGCGGACGGCTCGCACCGCGCGCGCCACCACCCCGGTTGAACAGCCCGCCCAGCAGATCGCCGAGCCCGCCGTCACCGGCTGCGCCACCGGCGCCACCGGCCTGACCGAAGATGTCACCGATATTGAAGTCCTGCGAGAAGCCGCCGCCCGCACCGGGATTGAACCCGCCGTAGGCACGGCCGCCACCGCCGCCGCCCGCGAACAGGCGGCGCGTCTCGTCGTACTCCTTGCGCTTGGCCGGGTCCGACAGCACCGCGTTGGCTTCGCTGACGGCCTTGAACCGCTCCTCGGCCTTGGTGTCACCCGGATTGGAATCCGGGTGCAGATCACGGGCCAGTTTGCGGTAGGCCTTCTTGATCTCGTCCTGCGAGGCGCCGGAGGAGACACCCAGCTCCTTGTAGAAGTCCTTCTCGATCCACTCCCGTTGGCTCACCGGGCATCTCCTCCTCTCGCTTTACTCGCTGTCGGCGTCGGCATCCGGATCCGATGCCTCGGCGACCTCGGCATCGGTTACCCCGACCATGGCATGCCGAAGCACCCGGTCGCCGAACCGATAGCCCTTGCGCATGACCACACCGATCACCGGATCCGCGCCCGAACCCTCGTGCTGCACTGCCTCGTGCAGCGTCGGGTCGAACGGATCACCGACGAGGCCGAACTCGACGAGACCCTGCTTGGTGAGCGCGGTCTCGAGCTTGTCGGCGACGGCCTTGAGCGGGCCGGTCTCCAGGTCGCCGTGCGCCCTGGCCCGGTCCAGATCGTCGAGCACGCCGAGCAGTTCGGTCACCACCGCGGCCTTGGCCGCGTCGATGTTGGCCTGCCGGTCGCGCTCGACCCGGCGGCGGTAGTTCGCGTATTCCGCGGTCAACCGCTGCAGGTCGGCCGTGCGCTCGGCCAGCTCGTCGCTGACCGGCGCCTCGGTCTCGGCGTCGAGCACCTCCGCCTCGGGGGCGTCGGTGTCCTCGACGATGTCGGTGATCAACTCCTGCTCGGAGTTGGCCTCGGTCACTTCTTGTCTGCCGGGTCGTCGACGACCTCGGCATCGACGACCTGGTCGTCGTCGGCCGGGCCCGCGCCATTACCGGCGGCGCCGGTCTGCGCGTCCTGGGCGGCCTGCGACTCGTAGATCGCCTGGCCGACCTTCTGCGACTCGGTGGCCAGCTTCTCCACCGCGGTCTTGATGGCCGCGATATCGGTGCCCTCGAGCGCCTTCTTCGCCTCGGCGACCGCGTTCTCGGCATCGGCCAGCAGCTCGGCCGACACCTGCGCGCCGCCCTCGCTCGCCTTCTGCTCGGTGATGAACTTCTCGGTCTGGTGCACCAGCGACTCGGCCTGGTTGCGGGTCTCGGCCTCTTCGCGGCGGGTCTTGTCCTCGGCGGCGTGCGCCTCGGCGTCCTTGACCATCCGGTCGATCTCTTCCTTGGACAGGCCGGAGCCGTCCTGGATCTTGATCTTGTTCTCCTTGCCGGTGCCCTTGTCCTTGGCGGTCACGTGCACGATGCCGTTGGCGTCGATGTCGAAGGTGACCTCGATCTGCGGCACGCCACGCGGGGCCGGGGGCAGGCCGGTCAGCTCGAAGGAACCGAGCAGCTTGTTGTGCGAGGCGATCTCGCGCTCACCCTGGAACACCTGGATCTGCACCGACGGCTGGTTGTCGTCAGCAGTGGTGAAAGTCTCCGAGCGCTTGGTCGGGATGGTGGTGTTGCGCTCGATGAGCTTGGTCATCACGCCACCCTTGGTCTCGATACCCAGCGACAGCGGGGTGACATCGAGCAGCAGGACGTCCTTGACCTCACCCTTGAGCACACCGGCCTGCAGGGCGGCGCCGACGGCGACGACCTCGTCCGGGTTCACGCCCTTGTTCGGCTCACGGCCACCGGTCAGTTCCTTGACCAGGTCGGAGACGGCGGGCATACGGGTGGAGCCACCGACGAGCACGACGTGATCGATGTCGGCCACGTTGATGCCGGCGTCCTTGATCACGGACTGGAACGGCGCGCGGGTGCGATCCAGCAGATCGGAGGTGATCTTCTGGAACTCCGAGCGGGTCAGCTGCTCGTCGAGGAACAGCGGGTTCTTGTCCGCGTCCACGGTGATGTAGGGCAGGTTGATCGAGGTGCTCTGGCTGGAGCTCAGCTCGATCTTCGCCTTCTCGGCGGCCTCGCGCAGACGCTGCAGGGCCATCTTGTCCTTGGTCAGGTCGATACCCGAGCTGGCCTTGAACTTGTCGACCAGCCAGGTCACGACGCGCTCGTCCCAGTCGTCGCCACCGAGGTGGTTGTCACCGGAGGTCGCGCGGACCTCGACGACGCCCTCGCCGATCTCCAGCAGCGAGACGTCGAAGGTGCCGCCACCGAGGTCGAAGACCAGGATGGTCTGCTCTTTGTCGCCCTTGTCCAGGCCGTACGCGAGCGCGGCCGCGGTGGGCTCGTTGACGATGCGCAGCACGTTCAGACCGGCGATCTGGCCGGCTTCCTTGGTGGCCTGACGCTGGGCGTCCTCGAAGTAGGCCGGGACGGTGATGACCGCGTCGGTGATCTCCTCGCCGAGGTAGGCCTCGGCGTCGCGCTTGAGCTTCATCAGCGTGCGCGCGGAGATCTCCTGCGGCGTGTACTTCTTGTCGTCGATCTCCACGGACCAGTCGGTGCCGATGTGGCGCTTGACCGAGCGGATCGTGCGGTCGACGTTGGTGACCGCCTGGTTCTTCGCGGGCTGACCGACGAGAACCTCGCCGTTCTTGGCGAAGGCGACGATCGAGGGGGTGGTGCGCGAGCCTTCCGAGTTCGCGACGACGACCGGCTCACCGCCTTCCAGCACGGCGACGACAGAGTTCGTGGTCCCGAGGTCGATTCCGACCGCACGAGCCATAGTGATTTCCTCCTGTTTGTACGTTTCTAGGACATCAGTCTCGAGCAACGCTGAGTGTGGTGGACTCAATCCTGCCCTCGAGATCCGTCCGGAGTCAACCCGGACTTGAGTCGGTCACACTCAATCTTGTTGATCAGCACAACCAGCAGCTGCGGCGATTCATTCCCGCGAACCCTAGCTATTCTTGCGCCGCCTGCGCTCAACCGCCGCCCGCGATGCGGGATCGTGACGGAGGCGATCGGGCCGGAGCCGACTTCGCCGAGGCGTTCCGGTACACATTGCTGCATGGGATCGGGATGCGGACGGACGCCCAGCCGCGCGAGCCCGAAATCGTCACAGTATGAAACTCCGCGAGGAATATTGGGGGCATCGATCGGGGACGAAAGACGGTCCCGAGCGGATAGTTTCGATGTCATGCAGTCATCGAAGGTTCAGTGGAAGCGTGGGATCAGCGGGGCGGCGCTGGCCGTCGCCGTGGTCGGGGGCGTGCTGATCGGGGGCGCGGGAACCGCGTCGGCCGACAGCGGTGTGAGTACGGTGGCCGACGACGGCTGCACGTTCTCCTCGGTCGGCGGATCGTGCAGCGACCCGGGACCGGTCGGCCACGCGCTGATCGCTTTGAAGGAGTTCGCCAAGAGCCTCGGCTACGGCACCGGCAGCTCCACCGGCACCGCCTACTTCATCTGATGGGCTGAACTCCTTCGGCGGGCCCTGAGCGGGCCCACCCACAACCACCGAGGGCAATTCCGCGCCCGCCTACGCCCGCCCATGCCGAACTAGCCAGCTGGTCAGTTGATCACCAGGCCACCAGGGAGACATCGCCCGAGAGGCGAAATCCCTGAGGGCCTGGTGATCAACTGACCAGGTGTCACTAGGCGAGGAGTTGGGGCTGGGTGTGGAATTGGTCGGCGTAGCGGCGGAGGTCGGCTACGGCGGTGAGGCGGCGTTCGAGGAGGGCGGTGCGGGTGGCACGGTCGGTGGCCGCTGAGGTGGCGGCTTCCTGTGCGGCAGTGAGAGATTCGTCGATGGAGCGGAGGCTGCGCTCGGCGATTCCCGCGTAGTGGTCGCGGAGGGCGCGGTGGATGCCGTGCATGCGATCCTTGGAATCCTTGCCCGCTTGGAAGGCGACATCGTCGAGGAAACGGCGGACGGCGTTCTTCGCCTCACCGCGGCGGCGGGTCAGACGGGCCTGCTTGTCGTCGCGGTAGGCCTTGCCACCGACCAGCACGCCCGCGCCGATCGAGATCGGGTTAAGCATCGCCAGGCCCGCGAAAGTCGTTGCCAGACCCACCATCAAGACGCCACCGTAGGAACCGCGCATACCGACGAGGACCTTCGAGACGACGCCGATATCGGGCTCCAGTTCGGCCAGGGTGCCGGTGCCGGTGACCGTACCCACGTGGTCGAGCGCTGCGGGAAGTTCGACGGCGCCGAGTTCCTGGAAATGTTCGGCGACGCGTTCGGCGAGGGACTCCGCGCGGGCGTGCGCCCACAGAAGGTTGTCTCCGAGGGCAGTATCGACTGTGCCGGTGAGCCATTCGGCGATGGCGTTCCAGTGACGGCCCGGGTCGTGGTCGTCGATCCACTCCTCGCCGGTACGGCTGATGGTGCGCAGACGTTCGCGCAGATCGTGGTCGACATCGCCGGCGAGATCGGTGATGCCGTCGGCGAGAGTCTGCTGCCAGGCGGCGGTGCGGCGATGGAGTTGCTGGGCAGTGGATTTGGCGGCGTGGAGTTCGGACAGTGCCGCCGCGGCATGTTGCGGGTCACGCAGGGCGACCAGTTCGCTGCCGATCGCGAGCGCGAGATGCTCTGCTGCCGAGGACATCTCCTGAGCGATGGCGGCGCGGGTGATCTGGTTGTCGCGGGCGACGACTTGGTCGCGCAGGAACTGGAACAGCTCGCCGAAGCCGGACTCGGCGCCGAGCTGGGTGTCCTGCAAACGCAGGGCGTGGGCGCGCAGCAGGGACGAGATCGGCAGGAGAGGCAGGTTGAGGCCGGCGGTGGTGAGGTGGTGGCGGTCGGCGGCGAAGACCTGGCGCCAGTGCGGGTAGAGATCGGTCTTGGTGAGCAATACCGCAGTGGCCGGGCACAACTCGGCCGCCTGGCGAACAAAAGTGAGTTCGGGAGCGGTGAGCTCCGTCGACGCGTCGGAGAGGATCAGGAGCGCGTCGGCGGAGGGGAGCAGCTCCAGCACGCTCATGGCCGTGCCGGAGCCGCCGATGCCCGGGGTGTCGACGAGGACGATGCCGTCGGCCAGCAGGGCGTTGGGCAGGTGGATCTCGATGCGGGCAAGCTGCTTGCCGGTGGGCGCCTCGACCACCGCGAGGTCGGCGAGGGGGAACTCGACTCGTTCCTCGGAACCCGTTGCCGCCAGCACCATTTCGGCGCGCGGCCGCTCGGCATAGGCGAGCTGGATCGGGACGGTGGTGGTGATGTCGTCGCCGACCGGGCAGATCTCCAGATTCAGCAACGCGTTGACGAACCGGCTCTTGCCCTGGTCACGCTGCCCCGCGACGACGATCCGCCTGCGCGGGTCGCGCGCCCTGGCCGCGGCTGTTTCCAGCCGGGCGACCAGGTCGTCGCGACCCGCAGCGCGGGCCGCCGTGACGGTGTCGTCGAGCACCGACAGCAATGTGTCCATCTCAGTGGAACAGGTCAGCGGCGACATGCTGGTCGGCCGCGACGGTCGACTCG
>NZ_JBHZBX010000015.1:129053-152038 GCF_042755165.1 Nocardia sp. NPDC059177
CGCCGTGACGGTGTCGTCGAGCACCGACAGCAATGTGTCCATCTCAGTGGAACAGGTCAGCGGCGACATGCTGGTCGGCCGCGACGGTCGACTCGACGAACAGGCCGGCGTCGGCGTCGAGCGGCGAATCGTGCAGGGCGGGCCCGAAGGTGCTGTCCACGTCCACATTCGACCAGGTGCTCGTGGAGGTCCCGAGGCCGGAAGCGACGCCCATGGTGTCGGCCACCCCCGCCGTTGCCTGTGCGCCGCTGGCAGCCACGGTCTCACCGCCGAATGCGCCGGACAGTTCCGGAGCCGACCAAATCCCGGCCCCCGAGTCGAACGCACCATCAGCGCTGCCGCCGAACGTGGTGTCCAAGCCGGTGCCGACCGAACCACCCGCCGCTGTATCCACACCTGTCCCCAGCGAACCGCCGATTGCAGCACCTGTGCCGACCGAGCTACCCAGCGTGGTGTCCAAACCCGTGCCGACCGAACCACCCAGCGTGGTGTCCAAGCCGGTGCCAATCGAACCACCGAGCGCCGTGTTCACACCGGCCCCCAGCGAAGCACCTACGGCGGCACCGGACAGCGCACCATCCACACCGGTTCCGGCCGAACCACCCAGGGCGGAACCGAGGCCGGTGCCGGCAGAACTGGCGAGCGCGGTGTATGCACCCGTGCCGGTGTCTACTGCGCCGGTGAGGCTGGACGACAGGTTCGTGCTGCTGGAGAGTGCTGTGCTCAAGGAGGTTTCGAGGCCGGTTCCGGCGGAGGTGGTGAGTCCGGTGGCGATCTGGGCGCCCAGGTCTGGTCCCAGGTGGGCGGCGCCGGTGAGGTCGGTGCCTGTCTGGGCGAGAGCGTCGAGTCCGAGTTGTGTGGTCGAGGTGGCCGCGCCGGTCAGTGAATTCGCTGCCTCGGCGCCCACATTCGCGGCCGCAGAGGCACCCGCTCGAGCCGCGCCGGACAGCGAGGTTTCCAAGCCCGTGGCGAGACCACCGGTCAACGAAGTACCCAGGCCCACACCTGCTTCCGTGGCCGAAGCCACCGACGCATCGATCCCCGCTGCCATGTCCGCACCGATCCCGGTCGACGCATCGAACGCTCCGGCGAGGTTGGTGTCGAGGGCACCGCCCAGGGTGGTGCCGAGACCTGCCGTACCGCCTGAAGCCCCACCGAGGTCGGCCACAGCGCCGATTCCCGCCGCAGCGTCGAGTCCTGCCGTTGCGTCGATCACGGTTCCGAGGTCGGCGGCGGTATCAGTGACGTCCGAAATGTTCAGGCCAACAGCGCTATTCACTGCGGTGTCGATCGCCGAGTCGATTGTTCCCGAGAACCCGGCTGTGCTGTCCAGCGCGGTTCCGACGTCAACGGCACCGGCGAGCTCGGTGCCGAGGCCGGTTGCACCGTCGATCACACCCGAAACACCGGTGCCGACAGCACCATTCAGCGCGGCACCCAGGTCGGTGACAGCGCCGATGCCTGCGGTGCCGTCGATCGCTCCCGCGAGGGTTGTGTCGACCGCTCCGCTCAGGTCCGCACCGAGGTTTGTTGTCGCCGAGAGGTCAGTGGTGAGGCCGGCGCCCGAGCCCGCCGTGGTGCCCGACACCGCGCCGCCGAGGGCGGCTCCGAGGCCGGTGGTGGTGGCCAGCGCGGTATCCAGCGTCGCGCCGATATCGGCGGCGGCATCGAGGGCGGTGGTGACAGTGGTCCCGAGACCTGCGGCGATGCCGCCGGTTACCTCGGAGGCAGTTGCGAGGGTGGCGCCGAGACCGGCGGCCAGGTCGGTGGCGGCTCCAGCGGCCGTGTCCAGGGTGGTGCCGAGGTCGAGGTCGGTGTCAGTGAGCAGGTCGGTGTCGACACCCAGGTCGATGTCGGCCCCGAGATCACCGATGGCACCCAGGTCGATACCGAGGCCCGAGTCCGCCCCGGCTCCGAGGTCGGCTCCCAGATCTGCGCCGAGATCGGCTCCGACGCCCGCACCCGCACCGAGATCGGTGCCGAGGCCCAGATCTGCACCGAGGTCGAGATCAGTTCCCAGGCCCGCACCCGCGCCGAGGCCGAGATCCGCACCGAGGTTCGCGTCTGCGTTCAGGTCGGTGTCGGTGTGCGGGGCGGTTTCGGCGGTGGCGGTGGTGGCTGCGGTTGCGGTGGTGGTGGCGCCGGCGGCGATGATGGGGGTCAGGGGGGTGGTGTCGAGGTTGTGGGATTGGCAGATGGTGGGGGCCAGGGCGGCGATTTCGGCGGGGGTGACAGGCAAGTCCGCGTGGCAGAGGACCTGAACGGGGGCCTGGCAGTATTCGGCGGCGGCCTGGGGGTCGCGCAGCAGGTTCAGGATGAACTCGAGGATCGCGGTGGGGGTCATTCGGGGATCAGCTCCTCCGGATCGGGGCGCCGGGGCGCCGGATCCGTACTCGTCTGTCGGGGATGCTTTTCACGCGTGGCCATGCGAGTGTTCGAAAAGCTTGTCCCGTTCGGCATAACTTTCGTTACGGACGAATCTCCGGTAGCTGAGTGAGTGCGCCTTCGGCGCTGCGGACCGCGGTCAGGCACGCGGCGGCGGTCGCCTGATCGATCAGGGGATGACGGGAACGAGTGCGCCACCGCCGTGCGGCATCGGTGGCGTGCGCGCGCAAGGTGGCGGGATCGGTGCCCGCGGGCAGACCGAGCCGCACGTGCACGGCGACACCCGCGCCGCCGATCAGCCGGAACAGTTCGGCGAGATCCTCAGGCGGAAGCGGTAATTCGTCGGTGCGCAGGCGGCCGAGCAGACGCAGCTCGGCGAAACCGTGCACATCGGCGAGCAGGGTTCGCACGCGCGGGAGCAATTCGTCGGCACGGGTGCCGGGATGCGCGGTGAGCACGCGGTCGAGGGTGGTGAGGGCGGAGTGGGCCTTGAGCTGATCGGCGCGCTGACCGAACTGCACGTCGAGGACGGTGCGCAATTCGTCGATGCCGCTGCGGGCGGCGAGTTCGGCGGCCAGCGCGGCCGCGTCGCCGACACCGGTACGGACCAGTTCGGTGGCCATGCGTACGCCGAACATGCCGAACCGGTCCAGCAGCTGGGCGCGCATCGGCGGCGGCACCGGCAGGTCGAGGTCGGGCCGAGCGAAACGGTCGGCCGAGAGCAGTGCCAGTTCGAGGGCGTCGGCGGGCAGGGCGGCCAGCGCGGCGAAGGCGGTGAACTCGGGCTGGGTGAGGGTGGCCGCGGCGAAGGCGAGCAGCCCCGCGACGGGAATGACCGCCTGGCACAACCCGGTTCGCTCCAGTTCGGTGGCGAACCTGGCCGCCACCTGACGCGCCGAATGCAGCGCGTCGAGGCGGCCCGCGCTGATCTCGTCGGCGCGCGAAACCACCCCGACCACCCCGAGCGGGCCCGCCGGACCACCGGCACCGAGCTGTTCCAGGAAGTGCAGATCGGCGGCGTCGAGGCGGCGCAGCAGGTAGACGACCGCATCGGCGCCGGGCACCCGGGTCGGGTCGGCGTCGGAGTCGGCGGGGGTGAGCAGGCGCATGGTGCGCTCGGAGACCTCGCGGGACAGCGACGAGGTGCCTGGGGTGTCGATGATGGTGGTGCGGGCCAGGGTGGGGGTCGGCCAGCGCACTTCCAGGTGGTCGACGGTGCGCTGACCGGCCGGATTCCAGCGCAGGTCGTCGAGCTCGAAGGTGAGTCCGTGGGCGCCCGCGCCGCGCCGGACGACGACATTGGCGCTGGCACCGTCGGCGGCGAAGGCGGTGACCGTGGGGGTCGCGCCGGTGCGGTACCAGGTGACGACGCGGGTGCATTCGGTCGCGTCGGTCGGGGCGATGCTCTGGCCGGCCAGCGCGTTGAGCAGGGTCGACTTGCCCGCCTTGATGGACCCGGCCAGCGCGACCCGCAACGGCTGACGCAACCGCTCGTCGCACTCGGCGAGCAGTGCCATGGCGGCCGGGTCGCCGCCGAGTTCGCGCGCGGCGCTCGCCACCAGCTGCTGTGCCTCGGCGAGGCTGCCGGGGATGACGTGCGCTGTGTTCACCCGGACACCCTATCGACGGACGGGAAATTCTTGCCGGTCGTCCGGGCGGCGTAACAGCAGTCGGGCAGCAACCGACTATCGGGATAGCGCTCTCGATGGTGTCCGCTGCTCACGCATCCGCAAGAGGTTTCTATGACTGACCGTCTTCCGCTCGGCATCACTGTCGGCGCATCGCGTTCGGTGGCCGTCGCGACGGCGGCTGACGGTGGTGCGCCGGTGGCTGTCATCCAGCGACCCACCGCCGTGGAAACGGCGTCGGGGCAGGTGATCGAGGGGTTCCTGGCCCGGGTCGGCGATCCGGTGCGGATGCTGGCCGACGACGGGTCGAGCCATGCCGCCGCCGACCTCGTCGCCGCCGCCACGACCCGGCTGATCACCGAGATCACCGCCGAGACCGGCGCGGGCACGGTGACCGTCGCGTGCCATCCGGGTTGGTGGCCTGCGGCGAATGTGGCGGCGGTGCGCGCGGCGCTCGACGCCGAGGTGGAGCTCGTCGCGGAGCCGCTGGCGGTCGTGCGGCGCTACGAAATCGAACGCGGACTGCTCGACGACGGCGCGCTCGTGGTCTACGACCTCGGCGCGAGCGGGCTGACCGTTTCGGTCGTCCGGACCGGCGAACAGGCCGGGCTGCTCGGTACGCCGGCGCGCAGCGACGCGATCTCCGGAGCCGAATTCGATTTGCTGACAATGCGCTACGTGCTGTCCCACGCGCTCGGCGACCGCGAGTTCGACCCCTTCGATCCGGCGGTCGAAGCGGAGCTGGCGCTGCTGCGCGAGCGCTGCCGGGTCGCGAAGGAAGAGCTTTCGCTCGACACCGCGACGGCGGTGCCTGCTGGGGCACTCGGTGGGCCGGTGCGGATTGTGCGCGGTGAGCTCGAGGAACTGGTGCGCCAGGATGTGCGGGATTCGCTCGAACTGGTCCGGACGGCGGTGCGCCAGGCCGGGATCGAGTTCGGCGATGTGCGGGCGGTGCTGTTGACCGGTGGTGGCGGCGCGATTCCGCTTGTCGCCGAGCTGCTTTCGGCCGAATTCGGGCTGCCGGTGGTGACCTGCGCTGATCCGGCGACGGCGAGTGCGGCGGGGGCGGCGGAGCTGGCTGCTGATCTGCTCGCGGCCGAGTCGCCGGCGCAGGTGGCGGTCGGGGCCATGGCCTATTCGGACTACCACCCCGAGGAGGGTGTGCGGCTGTTCGATGGGTCTCCGTTGGCGGGTGTGGTGACCGGTGAGTCCGGCGTCGTCACAGGGTCTGCTGGGACGAGCGTGCGGGACAGCGAAACAGCTACGCCACGTGGTGATTATCCGACGATCGGCACGTCTGATGACGAGCGCTCCCTGGCCGTAAGCCCCCTCTCTGAGAGTGGCCCGGCGGTCGGCATCGGCGCCTCCGGCGTGGGCGCGGCGGCACGCATATACGGTCGGCCGGGTAACGGTGCGGGCCGTGCCGGGCTGCGCAGTGGCCTTCTATCGGTTGGCGGGTCGGCGGAAAAGGACCCGGCTGTCAGCCTGTTCGCCGCGAATCGCATCGGCGAAGCTTCGCTTCCCGAGGTCGATGACCGGCGATCGCCGAAGCTGGTGAGCAGGAAGCGGTTGGCCGTCGTCGCGGCGGCGGTGGCTGCGTTCGGGGCGCTGACGGCCGGAACTCTTGCTGTCGCACCGCAATTCACTACACCTTCGTCGACGGCTGCCGAGGCGACGACGAGTACCGGCGCGCCGGCGCGGAACGTGGTGACGCCGATTGCCGCGGTCGACGCGAACGGGAACCAGGTCGTCGGCACACCGACGCTCGACGCCTCGGGCAATCCGGTTCCCGGCGCACCGTTGCTGGACACGACCGGGCAGCCGATTCCCGGCACTGTCACGCCGGGCACGACACAGTCCGCCGCGCCGGGCACCACGCAGAACGCGACGCAGCCCACCGCGACCGACGTTTCCGGTGGTGCGCAAGGTGGTTCGCCGCAGGGCGAGACACCGCAGACTGAGGCAGGCGCGCCGCAGTCCCCGCCGGCCCAGGAGCAGCCGCCGAACGGCGCACCGGCGCCGGAGAACACTCCCCAGCCGCAGCAACCCTCCCCCGCCCCGGTCGAATCACCCTCTCCCACAACACCACCCACCACCACCAAGCCTTCCCCTGCCCCACCGCAACCCCAGTACCCCAACCTCGGCCAGATCCCCGGCAAGATCATCGACGGTGCGGGCGAAGTCGTCGACGGTACCGTCGATGGCGTCACCGAGCTGCCCGGGGAGCTGCTCGGGGGCGGCAATTGAGTTCGACAGTGCTCGACACCATGCCGAACGCTCGCGAGGTCATGCGGGCTGTCGATGCCGCGCCACAGAAACCGGTGGTGCTGTTGCTGACCGGACGGTCCGGGACCGGCAAGTCGGTGCTGCTCGACGCGGCCAGGCAGCGGCTGCGCAGCCGCAGGGTGCGGGTGCTCGGGGACGTGCCGACGCCGCAGGACAACGGGGCGATGCTCGTCATCGACGACCTGCATACGATGGATCCCGCGCAACTCGATGCACTGAATGCCGAGATCGCCTCGGGCACACGATCATTGCTTCTCGCCACGCAGCCGCGCCCGCAGCAGCCCGCGTTGCGCGCGCTGTGTGCGACCGTCGCGCGGCACGGCCGCACCGTCGAGCTGCGCGCGCTGGGCAGCAGTGACATCAGTTCGGTCGCCCGCGAACTCGGTGTCAGCGTGCCGCGCCCGATCATCAACCACATCCACACTCAGACCGCGGGTATCCACGGTGGCGTGGTCGCCGGGTTGCTGGCGGCGGGGACGGCGCGGCTCGATCAGAGCATCGCGGCGGTCGACGACGCGCTCGCGGTCTGGGCGAGATCGCAACTGTCCGGCGCGGATCCGGCGCTGCTCGACACGCTCGTCGTCGCCGCGACCGGCACCGGGCTCGACGCGGGCGAGCTGGCCGAGGTGCTCGATATCGAGCCGGCCCTCGCCCAGGATCTGCTGGCCCGCGCCCGGACGAGCGCGCTGGTCACCGACGCGGATCTGCTACTGACAGCGGCGGTTCCGCAGCTGCGGGTGCTGCTGGGCGAACGGCGCTATGTCGCCGTGCAGCGCAGGCTTCTCGATGCCCGGCTCGCGGCCGGGCTGCTGCGTGACCACACCGGGCTGCTGCTGGCCGAGTCGGGTGTCCGCGATCAGCGGCTCGCCGAATTCCTGTGCCGCGCAGCCGAACACCACCGCCTGGAGGCGGCCCGCTACTACGCCGCCGCGGTCGCCGCGGGTGCCGATCCTCGCCAGGTCGCCCTTCCCTGGGCCGACGCCGCCGCCGGAGCGGGCGACGACGACACCGCCCTGCGCCTGGCCGAACCGATCCTCGACCGCCCCGACGCCGAACCCGCCGACCTGTCCACCGCCGTCCGGATCTGCGCCAATGTCCTCACCCGCCGCGGCCTGATCCAGCGCGCGGCCGCCCTCTACCGCTGGCTCGGCGCCCACCGCGTCGGCCCCGACTGGGCCACCGCCACCACAATCCTCGCCCTCGCCGGCGACACCGCGACCGCCACCGACATGGCCGCCGACGCCGACCGCTGGCCCCCCACCCCCGCCGCGACCGGCCAGCGCCTGATCGCCCAGGCCCTCCTGTCCTCCCTCGACCCCCACGCCGCCCACCCCGACCTGCTCCAAGCAATCCACACCGACAGCCACACGCCCGGCCCATGCGACCCGGTGACGATCGCAGTCCTGCTGAGCCTGAGCGCAGGCGACCCCGCCCGCGCCACCGACGCCCTCCGCGCCACCGCAACCAACCACCATCAGCCCACCGCGCCCCCAACCCCAGGCCACAACCGACCACACCCCGACACCACCACCTGGCCACCCCCGACCGGCCGACTGCACCCGCCACACCCCGGCACGGCCGACCAACCAATCCCCACCCACGGACGAAATTGGTCAGGACACACCCCGCCCGACCAGACAGCCGCCACCCACAGACGGAATTCGCTGGGACCCCGCACCGCCGACCAACCAACCCCTCGCGACCGACTGCACATGTCGCAGCCCGACCCCACCAGCCAGCGGGTGACGACCGAACGTCTACAGCCCTCGCGATGGGACACCATCGGCCAGCCGATCACCAGCGACGCGCTACACCCGCGTCAGCCCCACACCACCAACCAGCCCGTCACCAGCAACGCGCTACACCCGCGGCAACCTGACACCGGCCAGCCAGGCACCGGCGACGGGTCACATCAGCAGCAGCCCGACACCAACGCACCGATCACCACTGACCAACCGGTCCCTGCCAACCGCCCCCATCCATCACGGCCCCACATCACCGGCCAGCCGATCATCGGCGGCGCGCCACATCCGCGGCAACCCGACACCACCAACCAGCCCGTCACCAGCGACGCGCTACACCCGCGGCAACCTGACACCACCGGCCAACCAACCACCGGCGACAGGTCACATCCCAAGCAGCCCGACACCACCGACCAGCCGCCCCTCGGCGTCGACGAGCCTCACCTCACCGCGCACCCGTTCACCGCCAGGATCACCCTCGCCGACGCCGCGCAGTATCCGATCCTGGCCGCATGGATCGCACTGTGCACCGGTGACGAATCGCTGGCCGCCGACATCCTCACGACCGTCGACCTCACCACCCTCACCACCCGCGATCGGCTACTCGCCCACGCGCTGGCGGTGGGGCTGGCTCGGCGGGGTGGTGATCTTCCGGCTCTCCGTGGTGCATGGAGCACGGCTGTTCTGGCGTTCGGTAAGGCCGACCTGGACCTGCTGAGTCTGCTGCCGGTCGGTGAGCTCTGGCTGGCGGGGATCGAAGTGGGCGACCTCGCGCGGGTGCAGCCGCTGGTCGACGCCGCGGCGGCGGTGGTGGGCGCGGTCGGGAACGCGACGGTCTGGACCGATGTCTTCCATTGGTTCGGGGTGCGGGGCGCGCTCGCCGAGGAGGCGCCGCAGCGGCTGCTGCCGCACGCGCACGCGTTGAAGCACGCCGCCGCCGACGGGGATCCGCACGCCGCGGTGCTCGCCGACGCGGGGCGGACCTGGTTGCTCGTGCGGCGCGGTGAGGTCGATCCGGACGCGGTGCGGGCGGCCGTGCGCGCGCTGGCCGCCGCCGGGCATGCCTTCGACGGCGCGTGTCTGGCCAGTGATGCTGCCCGCAGCGTCGATGATCCGGCGGGCGCGGAGGCGATGCGCGAACTGGCCGGGTCGGTGCGCCTGCCCGCTCGCCCGGATCAGGCCGTGACCAGCCCGGATACTCCTCGGATCGATCCGCGGCCGCTGGTCGCGGCGGCCGCGCTCAGTGACCGGGAGCGCGAGGTTGCCGAGCTGGTGCTGCTCGGTTTGACCTATCGGGAGATCGGCGCACGGCTGTACATTTCCGCCAAGACCGTGGAGCATCACGTCGCGCGGATCCGACGCCGGATAGGCGCGCGATCCCGATCGGAATTATTGTCAATACTCCGCGCGATGGGACACGGTTCACTGCTGGTGACCGGCCCGGGGTAGGGAGGTAAACCGGATGGCCACTGGGGTGGGCCTGCGCATCGCCGATGACGAATGCGTCGCCGCGGTGGTCACCGAGGACGGTCCGCCGGTCTATGTCGTCCGCGAGCCGGTGCTGCACATGTCCGACGACGGTGACGCGGCGCTCGGCGGCCCACCGCCGTCCGGGCACGCGCACTCGATCAGCGGATTCGTGCGCGCGATCGGCGATCCCGCCGGCGTCGATGTCGACGGCGGCGAGGCCTACCGCGCCGAGGACCTGCTGGCCACGGCCATGTTCTGTCTGATCGACCAGACCACCGAACATCTCAGCGGCCCGGCCGAGTTCTACGCGACGCATCCGGCGCAGTGGTCGCCGGAGGTCGTGCGCGGGGTGCGCGAGGCGCTCGACTATCTGGGCCTGAAGTCGGTGGCGCTGCTGGGCGAGGACGAGCTGCCACCGCCCGCCGACGGCGTCGCCCATGGCCGCTCGTTCGTGACATCTTCGGCCGAAGCCGCCCTGGTCGCGGTGCTCGCGACACCGGCAGGCGCCACCCCGCCCGATCCGATCGTCACCGAGAACTCCCTGGTCGTCACCGATGTGATGCCCGCGCTGCAGAGGCCCGCCGCGGCCGCGCAGGCGTATTCGGCGGCACTGCCGGTGTCCGCGCTGCCGACGAAAGCGCTGCCGCTGGAAACTCCCGCCGCCCCCGCGGAGGCGCCACCCGCACCACCGGCCCGCAACCGCACACCCCTGCTGATCGCCGCCGCCGCGCTGATCGGGCTGCTGCTGGGCGGCATCGCCGTCTCGGTGCTGCTGCGCGGCGCCGAGCCGACCCCGGCGCCGCCGATCTCCGACGCCCGCCCGGAATCGGTCACCCCGCAGCCGACGCCCGCGCCGGTGCCGCCACCGATAGTGGTCGAGACGACCACGCCGCCACCGGCGCCCGTCACCTCCGAACCGGAACCCGAACCGGAGCCGACGACGACCACCGATCCGCCGCCACCGCCCTCCACCACCGAGTCACCGTCGTCGACCACCACTCCGCCCTCGACCACGCCCAACCGCAGCACCACCCGCCCGCTGCTGCCCTTCGAGGACTACCCCGGAGGCAATCTGCCCTCACCGCTGCGCATCCCGGGCTACGACTACGACCGGTAGGCGGACGTTGTCGCGCCTGTGTCGCGGTCGTGGCCTAGAGTGATGCGGCGACCGACATCACTGCCGCCGGCAGTGTTGGAGGTCACTCGTGCCGACGAAGGGATTTCATGCGCAAGTTGGTGGCGCGTCGCGCCGCGGTCAAGGCAGCCTCCGCCGGTTTCGCCGCGACTGTTCTCCTGGCACCACTGTTCGGCTCCGGTCTCGCCTCGGCGGAACCCGATGCGCCCCTTCAGCTTCCGGCGGACGCGTTACCCGCGGCGATGGTGACGGCACTGTCGCGCGATCTGGGCATGACCCCGACCGAGTACCTCGACCGGGCCGCCCGCGCGCAGCAGCTGCGCCAGTACGCGGCCGATTTCCGTGCCGAGAACCCCGATACCTTCGCCGGCGCCTGGCTGACCCCCGAGGGCAAGGCCGTCGTCGCGGTCACCAACGCCGAAACCGGCAAGCTCGCCGCGGCCGACGGCTACCAGACCCAGCTCGCGCCGATCTCGGCCAACGGCCTCGAGGGCGCGCTGGTGCAGCTCAGCCAATGGATCGCGAGCCTGCCGCGCGAGATCTCCGAACCGATCAGCTCGGTCGCGATCGACACGCTCAACAGCCAGCTCGTGCTCAATATCGCCAACACCCCGACCGGCCACCTGCTCAACCTGCCGACGCTGATCGCCACCATCAAGGTGGTGCTCTCCCCCGGCGGCGGCGGTCCGGTGGAGTACCGGCCGATGGGCGGCGACACCTACATCACCGCCACCAAGGACCTGCACGACACCACGCTGCGCGGCGTCGACGTGTGCTCGTTCGGGTTCAACGCCACCGACGACGCGGGCAGCGCCCTGAACATCTCGGCGGGCCACTGCAACCCGAACATCGACAACGGTGGCAGCGCGCCGGTCTACGTGCCCAACGTGCGCGATATCCCGAACAGCCCCGAGGTCGGCAGCTTCGCCCACTCCGTGCTCGGCGGGCCCGCCTCGCTGGACTACTCGGTGATCCGGCTCAACGAGCGAGCGGTCAACGCGGGCATGGACCTGCCGCGGGTGCGCGGCGCGGAGGGCACCACGCTCACCATCACCGGCACCGCGGAACCGGTGACCGGCGCGCCCGTCTGCAAGACCGGCCAATCCTCGACCTTCACCTGCGGTTTCGTCTCCGCCGATCATGTGGAGACCCAGCTGTTCACCGCCGAGGGCGTCAGCAAGACCATCCGCGGCTTCGCCAACAGCGCCTGCACCCTGGGCGGCGACAGCGGCGGCGCGATCGTCACCGGCACCCTCGCCCTCGGCATCACCAGCGGTTCCAACGCCGCCGACGCGCCCAACTGCGCCGAGGCCAACACCCAGCTCGCCCCCTACGGCGGCACCGCCTCGCTCGGCATCCCGATCCGGCCGATCCTGGCCGACGCGGCGGGCGCGATCAGCGGAATCACGGTGCGCACCAACCCGAACGCGGGCTGAGACCGCCCCGAATCGCCGACCGGACCGGGTGAGCGAAATCTCTTACCCGGTCCGAGTAGGCATAACCCGCTCGAGCCCATATAGTTCGATCATGCTCCTGCCACGTATGGGTCGCACCTCGTCCGCGCGCAGCTCGAAAAGAGCTCGCAAATCGGTGATCGCCGCGTCTGCGGCGATTCTGCTGTTCGGCCCCACGATGGCAGTCGCCGACGCGCAGCCCGCCCCCGCGGGCGACCTGCCCGCCCAGCTGATCGAGGCGGTCACCCGCGACCTGAAGATCTCCCCCGAGGAGTACCTGCGCCGCGCCGACCTGGCCCAGCAGGTCGCCGCGTTCTCCACCACAGCGCAGCGCCAGTTCCCGCAGGTCTTCGGCGGTTCCTGGCTGAGCGACCAGGGCAACGCCGTCATCGCGCTGTCGCAGGGTCCCGGCGCCGACGAGGCCCGCGCCGCCGCCGAGTCGGCCGGTTTCGAGGTCCGCAATGTCGCCAAGAGCGCGTCCACGCTGCGCGGCGAGAAGACCGCGTTCGAGAACTGGCTGGACGCAGCGCCGCCGGAGGTCGCCAACCTGGTGCGCGGCGTCGTCATCGACACCGTCAACAACGCCATCGCGGTGCGCGTGGAGCAGGCCGGGCTGCCGCTGCCGAGCTTCATCGACCCCGCGCGCGTGGTCGTCACCGCGCCGCCGGTGGCAGGCGAGCGCATCGACCTGACCGCCACCCCCGTCGCCGGTGACAGCACCGGCGCACTGGCCGGCGGCGACGCCTACGCCTCGGTGGTCGGCCGCAGCTCGCTGCGCTGCTCGCTGGGCTTCAACGGCACCGACCGCGCGGGCAATGTCATCAATATCTCGGCGGGCCACTGCAACCCCGAGATCGAGTCGGCGGGCACCGATACGGCCGCCGCCGTCTACGAGATCAACGGCGACCACGCGGGCGCCCAGCTGGGCACCTTCCAGAAGTCGGTGCTCGGCGAGCAGGACTACTCGATCATCGAGGTCAACGACAACGCGCGCGCCCGCTTCGAGAACAACCTGGTGCGGGTGCCGGGCAACGCCCCGATCGCCGTCGAGGGCGTGGCTGTCCCGGTGGTCGGCGCGCCGGTCTGCAAGTCGGGTGCGCGCACCGGCTTCAGCTGCGGCATCATCAACGGCATCGACCAGACCGTGCAGGTCGGCGACCGCCAGCTCACCCAGAGCTTCTCCGCCAATATCTGCGCCCTGCCCGGCGATTCGGGTGGCGCGATCGTGACCGGTCGCCTGGCGCTCGGCATCTCCAGCGCGTCGTCGGTCGCCGACTTCCCGATCTGCGAGATCCCGAACATCATCGGCGCCATCACCGGTGACGTGCCGCAGCTGTTCGCGCAGCCGCTCAGCGTCGTCCTCTCGGACAACCCGGGTCTGTCGGTCCGCACCAACTGATCGCGGTTCCGCCCAGGCAAGAGCAGCTCGGAAGGGCCGGTAGCGTCGCTACCGGCCCTTCTGCGCGTCTGCGGCAAGCTGGTGGCATGTGTTTGGTTCTGCTCGCCTGGCGAGCGCACCCGGAGTACCGGCTGATCGTCGCCGCGAACCGGGACGAGTTCTACACCCGCGCCACCGAAGCGCTGCGGCCGTGGCCCGACGCTCTGCTGGCCGGGGTCGATCTCGGCGCGGACAAGCCGGGTACCTGGCTCGGTTTCCGCCCGGCCGACGCCCGGTTCGCCGCGGTCACCAATGTCCGCGATCCCCGCGACGTGGTGCCGAACGCGCGGTCACGCGGCGCGCTGCTGATGGACTACCTGCGCGGCGCGCGGTCGCCACACGAATACCAGACCGCGATCACCCCCGCCGACTACCTCGGCTACAACCTGCTCACCGGCGACGCGGACGCGCTGTGGTGGCAGTCCAATCGCAGCGGGGTCGCGCCCGCCGCGCTCGTGCCCGGGCTGCACGGGTTGTCCAACGGCGCGCATCTGGTGTCGGCGCCCGGCGAAGTTGTGCACAGCGGTCCCCAGGAGTTCACCGTCGCCGGGACGGGCGCGCCGCCGGTGTGGCCGAAGGTCGCCGAGGGGCTGGCCGGGCTGGGCGAGATCATCGCGACCACACCGGATTCCGTCGACGACTACTTCGCGCTGCTGGCCGATCGCACCGAGGCCGCCGAGGAGCTGCTGCCGCGCACCGGGATCGCGCCGGAGTTCGAGAAGGCCGTCTCGGCGCGGTTCGTCGCCCACGATCTGCACGGCACGCGGGCGAGCACGGTGCTGCTGGTGCGGGCAGATGGGCACTACGTCATGGCCGAGCGGACGTTCGGTCCGTACGGGGCCGTTCAGGGGGCACAAACGATGTCGGGGAACGTGGGGTAGGAACGCCGAAGGCCCCGCTCCCAAGGGGAGCGGGGCCTTCGCGGGAAATGCTGTTGGGGCTCAGTTCGCCGGCGCGGGCGCCGGGGTGGCGACAGCCTTCGGCTTCTCGGCCCACACGCTGGTGCCCTCGGGCGCCTGCAGGACGTTGAGCAGCTCGATGCCAGCGGCGATCATGGTCGGACCACCGATGGCGATCATCCCCAGGATGCCACCGACAGCGGCACCCAGCGGCAGACCCGCCAGGCAGCCGACACCGAACAGCGGAATACCGAAGGCGCAGCCGACGACCGCGCCGATGGCGGTACCGACGAAGGTGCCGATGGCGGTACCGATGCTGAACTTGCTGGAGAAGTCGTTGATCGCCTTCTGGTTCTCCTGCGCGGAGGCGATCGGGTCGGCCTTGAGGACCGGCTTCACGCCGACCGGGTCGGCGCCCAGCTCCAGCCCTTCGGGCCGCGTCGGGGTCAGCTCGAGGACGGTGCTGTCCTTGACGAGCTCGGCCTTGGTCGGGATCTCGGTGCCGTTGACGGTGAAGTCGATCGGCAGCGAGACGACGACCGCGCCCGTGGTGTCCTTGATCTCGGCGACCTTGGTCTTGGGAGCCTCGGGGGTCTCACCAGCTTCCTCGACGATCGAGAAGGTGCCGTTCTGCAGGGTGGCGACGACGGTCTTGTCGACCAGCTTCACCGAGTATTTGATGTCCTGAGCCGGCGCGGGGGCAGGCTCAGCGTGCGCGGTCCCCAGCGACACGGTCATAGCACCGATAACCAGTGCGGCTGCCGCAGTGGTCCTACGGAAGTTCATTCGAGTTCCAATCCATCAGGTGTGGTGCGGGCGTGCGATCCGCGACACGCGAGACTCGTCAAGCGGCGACATCTATGAGATGTCCCCTACTTCTCCCCGAGCAGTGTGAAGACCGGCACAGCAGACAGAACAGCCGCAGCTTAATGGAACGAAACCCCTGAGACCAGAAGGAATCTCAGTCGAGTTAGTAAGCCTGACCTTAGCTCCGCCGCAGATCACGTGCGGTTTACGGTGTTAACCAGCAGACGTGGGAACCTTGGGGCAAATATTTATGTGATATTGCTCACAGGCAAATCCCAGGTCAAGCCCCAGTAAACAAGGTCAGAGCGCAAATGCCGATCCTACGGTGGACACCGGTAGTTACTGGCCGGTAACTTAGCGCCGGTTACGATACGAGCCAACTGGGCGAGCTCTCTCGCCCACGACCTCGTGTTGCCTCTAAAGAAAGGTCGCGACATGAATGCCCTGACAGTGACGCTGGGCACGATTGGAGCGCTGCTCAGCCTCCTGTGTTGGGTGTCGTTCCTGGGCGGCGCCCGCAATATCGTGCGGACCATCATGGTCGGCCAGTCCGCGCCGGACCGGTGGCGGCCGTTCCTGCCCCGCTTCAAGCAGATGATGGTGGAGTTCCTCGCGCACACGCGCATGAACAAGTTCCGCACCGTCGGCTGGGCGCACTGGCTCGTCATGATCGGCTTCCTGGCCGGCGCGCAGTTCTGGTTCATGGCCTACGGGCAGACCTTCAAGCCCACCTGGTCGTGGCCGTTCATCGGTGACACCTGGTGGTTCCACCTCGGCGACGAGATCCTCGGCGTCGGCACCGTCGTCGGTATCGCGACGCTGATGATCATCCGCCAGCTCAACCACCCCCGGCTGCCCGCGCGGATCTCGCGCTTCAGCGGCTCGAAGTTCGGCCCGGCGTACTTCGTCGAGTGGGTCGTACTCACCGAGGGCATCGGCATGGTGCTGGTGAAGGCCGGCGTGCTGTCGCTGACCGGGCACTCCGCCTGGACCGACCCGGTCACCGGGCAGATCGCCAAGATCATCCCGGCCAACGTCGCGCTGATCTCGTTCTTCGCCTTCATCAAGCTGATGTCGGGCATGGTCTGGCTGTACGTGGTCGGCCGCAACATCACCTGGGGTGTGGCCTGGCACCGCTTCTCGGCCTTCCCGAACATCTACTTCAAGCGCGAGGACAACGGCGGCGTCGCCCTCGGCGCGGCCAAGCCGATGATCTCCAACGGCAAAGTCCTGGACATGGAGAACGTCGACCCCGACACCGACACCCTGGGTGCGGGCAAGCTCGAGGACTTCTCCTGGAAGGGCGTTCTCGACTTCACCACCTGCACCGAGTGCGGTCGCTGCCAGTCGCAGTGCCCCGCCTGGAACACCGGTAAGCCGCTCTCGCCGAAGCTGCTCATCATGTCGCTGCGCGACCACGGCTACGCCAAGGCGCCGTACCTGCTGGCCGGTGGCCGCAAGGACATGGGCGGCGACGAGATCGGTCTGGTCGACGCCGACGGCAAGCCGGACGAGGCCAAGCTGGCCAAGATCTCCGAGGCTGCGCGGGCCGAGGCCGAGCGTCCGTTGATCGGTGGCGAGGACGTCAACGGTGTCATCGATCCCGAAGTCCTGTGGAGCTGCACCAGCTGTGGTGCGTGTGTCGAGCAGTGCCCGGTCGATATCGAGCACGTCGACCACATCATCGATATGCGCCGCTACCAGGTGTTGATCGAGTCGGAGTTCCCGTCGGAGCTGGCCGGGTTGTTCAAGAACCTGGAGAACAAGGGCAACCCGTGGGGTCAGAACTCCAAGGATCGGCTCAACTGGATCAAGGAAGTCGATTTCGACATCCCGGTCTTCGGGCAGGACGCGGACAGTTTCGACGGCTACGAGTACCTGTTCTGGGTCGGTTGCGCCGGCGCGTATGAGGACCGCGCGAAGAAGACCACCAAGGCCGTCGCCGAGTTGCTGGCTACCGCGGGCACCAAGTTCATGGTGCTGGGTGCGGAGGAAACCTGCACCGGTGACTCGGCGCGGCGTGCGGGTAACGAGTTCTTGTTCCAGCAGTTGGCGATGCAGAACATCGAGGTCATCAACTCGGTGTTCGAAGGTGTCGAACAGTCCCGCAAGAAGATCGTTGTCACGTGTGCGCATTGTTTCAACGCGCTCAACAACGAGTACCCGCAGGTCGGGGGCACCTACGAGGTGGTGCACCACACGCAGTTGCTGAATCGTCTGGTGCGGCAGCGCAAGCTGGTGCCGGTGGCGTCGGTGTCGCAGAACATCACCTACCACGATCCGTGTTATCTGGGTCGGCACAACAAGATCTACAACGCGCCGCGTGAGCTGATGGAGGCTTCGGGGTCGACGTTGGTGGAGATGCCGCGCCACGGTGAGCGGTCGATGTGTTGTGGTGCCGGTGGTGCCCGGATGTGGATGGAAGAACAGCTCGGTAAGCGGATCAATGTCGATCGGGTCGATGAGGCGTTGTCGACGAATCCGACGAAGATCGCGACGGGTTGCCCGTTCTGCCGGGTGATGTTGACCGATGGTGTGACCGCGCGTCAGGAACAGGGCCTGGGCGAGGGTGTCGAGGTTGTCGATGTCGCGCAGTTGATGCTGGACTCGATCACGCGCGTGGATGCGGCGGAGTTGTCGGCGAATCTGGTTGTTGTCCAGGAGCCGAAGACCGAACCCGAACCGGAGCCGGTGGTCGAGCCGGAACCGGTCGCCGAGGCTGTCGAGGCCGCGCCGAAGGCTGCTCCTGCGGGTGGTGGTCTGGGGATGAAGGGTGCCGCGAAGGCGCCTGGTGGTGGTCTGGGTATGAAGGGTGCTGCCAAGGCGCCGGGTGCGAAGGCACCTGCTGCCGAAGCCGCTCCTCCTGCTCCGGCCAAGGGTCTGGGGATGAAGGGTGCCGCGAAGGCGCCTGGTGGTGGTCTGGGTATGAAGGGTGCTGCCAAGGCGCCGGGTGCGAAGGCATCTGCTGCCGAAGCGGCCCCGGCTGCCGAAGCTGCTCCGGCCAAGGGTCTCGGGATGAAGGGTGGCGCGAAGGCCCCCGGTGGTGGTCTCGGGATGAAGGGTGGTGCGAAGGCTCCGGGTGCGAAGGCTCCGGGCGCGGCCGCGTCGGCTGCTGAGGCTGCTCCGGCGGCCGAGACCGCCGCTCCGGCCGCTCCTGCGGTCAAGGGTCTGGGCATGAAGGGTGGTGCCAAGGCACCCGGTGGTGGACTCGGGATGAAGGGCGGTGCGAAGGCCCCCGGTGCCAAGCCCGCCGCCGCATCCGCGCCTGCCGGTGCATCCGCTGAAGCGGCGCCGGCCGCGGAAGCACCGGCGGCTGCTGCGCCGGAGGCGACCGAGACCAAGCCGACGGTCGCTGCCAAGGGTCTGGCGATGAAGTCCGGGTTCAAGCGCCCCGGCCCGAAGGCCCCCGGCGCTGCCGCAGCGACTTCGACTGCGGCCGGGACTCCGGCAGCGGCCGCGACTCCGGGAGCGGCCGAGACTGCGGAAGCGACTGCGGCTGCGGAAGCGACTGCTGAGGCCCCGGCGGCTTCGGCGGCCGAAGCATCCACCGCTGCTCCGGCCGCTGATGCTCCGGCCCAGGTCTCGGCTCCCACCGAGACCAAGCCGACCGTCGCCGCCAAGGGTCTGGCCATGAAGTCCGGCTTCAAGCGCCCCGCCCCGAAGGCACCCGGCGCCGCCGCGACTCCAGCTGCTGTCCCGGCAGCTCCGGCAGCGGCAGCTCCGGAGGCTCCCGCTGCCGCGGAAACCCCGGCCGAACCGGAAGCCGAACCGACCGCCCAGCCCAAGCCCGAGCCCACCAACGGCAACGGCAACGGCACTCCGCCGGTAGCCCCGCCGACCGCCAAGCCCGGCGGCCTCGGCTTCAAGTCCGGCACAAGGGCCCCCGGCCGCAAGAACTGAATACCCGAACACGGGACAGCGCCCCGGATTCTCCGAATCCGGGGCGCTGTCCCGTTCTCATTGCTTCGGACTCTGGCGACCAAGACCAAGGTGGCCAGCGTCAATGCGGCACTGCGCGAGGTCGCACACCGGCGAGCTGACACCGACCTGTCCTCGACGGACACCGTCACCAACCGACGAGCTGAGGCTGTCGGTCAGCAGTCGGCGAACCAGGCTTTGACGTAGCCGGCGGACTGGTACGCGTAGTCCCAGGCCCAGCGGGGTGGGGAGAGGTGGGGTTTCGGGTCGGTGAAGAGGAGTTCGCCGGGCCAGCATTTGCCGAGGATGTAGCGGGCGCGGGAGATGTGGGGGGTGAAGGTGACGACGATGACGCGGGTCCAGTCGCGGCCGAGGCGGGCCAGTTCGCGGCCCTCGCCGAGGGTGGTGCGGGGGCTGGGGTCGAAGCAGATGACCTCGAAGCTGTAGCCACCGTGGCAGATCCGGTTGACCATCGGACTGTGCTCGTAGGGGTTGGAGATCAGCACCCGGGGCGCGTAACCCTCGGCCGCCAAGCGCAGGCCGAGCTGTTCGCGACCGTCGTGGGCGCCGCCGAGGACCAGGATCGCGTCGGCGGGGGCGGGTGCGTCGGTACGCGGACGCACGTACACCGGCCGGAGCGCGACCGTAGCGATCAGCATCGCGACCAGCAATCCACCAGTGACCAGCAGCATCCGGCGCATCAGCGAATGCTAGCCAACCGGCGTATTCGTGCAATCCGTCCATCCACAGTCGGAATACTGACTGCGAGCGCGCCGATTGCACGAATACGCCAGTCGATTTTCCCTGTACACCAGATGTTGCGCCCGCTCTTGCCTGGCTGACGCGGCGTAGAAACGCACGCGGCTTACCACAGAGGTATGCGATGCACAGTCTTCGGAACGGGGTACCTGGGGGCCACGCACGCAGCGTGTATGGCCGAGCTGGGGCATGACGTGGTCGGGGTCGATGTCGATCCCGGCAAGGTGGCCAAGCTGGCCGATGGAGTGGTGCCGTTCTACGAGCCGGGTCTCGAGCAGGTGCTGCAACGCAACCTCGCCGCGGGCAGATTGCGCTTCACCACCGACTACACCGACGCGGCCGCCCACGCCGACGTGCACTTTCTCGGCGTCGGCACCCCGCAGAAGAAGGGCGAGTACGGCGCCGACCTGAAATACGTGCACGCCGTGGTGGATACGCTCGCCCCGATGCTGGAACGCCCGGCGATGATCGTCGGCAAGTCGACGGTGCCGGTGGGAACTGCTGCGGCCCTTGGTATTCGGGCCAGGGAGCAGGCGCGCGTCGAGGTCGAGGTCGCCTGGAATCCGGAGTTCCTGCGCGAGGGTTTCGCCGTGCAGGACACCCTGCGGCCGGATCGCCTGGTGCTCGGCCTGGACCGTACTCGCGAGCGCGCCGGCTGGGTGGAACAGCAGATCCGCGAGCTCTACGCCGACCTGATCGCCGCCGAGATCCCCTTCCTGCGCACCGATCTGGCCACCGCCGAATTGGTGAAGGTCTCCGCGAACGCCTTTCTGGCGACCAAGATCTCGTTCATCAACGCCGTCTCGGAGGTGTGTGAGGCCACCGGCGCGGACGTGACCATGCTGGCCGACGCCCTCGGCTACGACGCGCGCATCGGCCGCCGGTTCCTCAATGCCGGACTGGGATTCGGTGGCGGCTGCCTGCCCAAGGACATCCGCGCGTTCATGGCCCGCTCGGGTGAGCTCGGTGCCGATCACGCTGTCGCGTTCTTACGCGAGGTCGACAACATCAATATGCGCCGCCGCACCAAGGTCGTCGACATGGCCGCGCGCGCCTGCGGTGGTTCGCTGCTCGGCGCGAATGTGGCGGTGCTCGGCGCCGCGTTCAAGCCGGAGTCCGACGACGTGCGCGACTCGCCCGCGCTGAATGTGGCGGGCATGATCCAGCTGCACGGCGCGGTGGTCACCGTGTACGACCCCAAGGCCGTGGAGAATTCGCGCCGGGTGTTCCCGACCCTGAACTACGCCACCTCGGTGGCCGAGGCCTGCGATCGTGCCGACGTGGTCCTGGTGCTGACCGAATGGAACGAGTTCACCGCTTTGACACCGGCCGACCTGGACCCGGTGGTACGTTCCCGTTCGATCATCGACGGTCGTAACTGCTTGGACCGCGGCACCTGGCGCGAGGCCGGGTGGGTGTACGCCGGACTCGGTACCCCGTAGAGTGGCGATCCAAGCGGGGGCTGCCGGACGTACGGTCTGAGTGCAGGCTCCGCATGTCGTGCAGTAGGGAACGAGATGGGCAGCTGATGAGTTCGGTTCTGGGAGTATCGGTGGGGGCCGGCACGGTGCGCCTCGCGCGCCCTCAGCACGGCGGACCGCACGGCTTCGTCCCGCCCTACACGTTCGAGGTGCAGACCCTCGCGATGCCCGAGCAGCGCGCCGAGGAGGCAGCCGCCGACGCGATCGCCGCCATGCTGGCCGCCGCGCCCGAGGTCGGCGCCACCACCATCACCTTCCGCAGCGACCCGCAGGCCAGGGCGATCCGCGCCGCGATGGCGCGCCGTCAGCTCACCAACTACCAGCTCGTGCCCGAAGCCGTTGCCGCCGTGCACTTCGCGCACGCGACGACCGATATGCGCGAAGTGTCCACGCTGGCCGTCTACGACCTGGGCAGTTCCGGGCTGACGGTGAGCGTGGTCAATGCCAGGACCAGCGACGTCTACCAGTGCGAGCGGATCAGCGACATCAGCGGCGACTATCTGGATTCGCTGGTCCGCGAACAGCAGATCGCCTCGGGCCGGATCGCGCATCCGGCCGATCCGGCGGGTCTGGCCGCGCTGGACGCGCTGTGCCGGGCCGCCAAGGAGCAGTTGTCCAACAGCAACGCGGTGGCGATGCCGAGTGAGCAGGGCCTGGTGCTGCTCACGCAGGAGAATTTCGAAGCGCTGATGATGCTGGCGATCGAGTCGTCGGCGCGGATGACCCGCGATGCGATCATCCGCTCGCAGCATCCGGTGCAGGCCGTCCTGGTGCTCGGCGGTGGCGCCCGGATCCCGTTGATCGCGCGGGTACTCGAGCGCACGATCGGGGTTCCGGTGATCGTGCCCGCCGAGCCCGAGACGGCGCTGGCCCGCGGCGCCGCACTGCTGGCCCGGCCCGCGCAGGTCCCGCAGGCGCCGGCCGCGCCGACGATCCTGCCACTCGACGACGAGGCCGACGTGACGCCCGCCTGGCTGACCGCGCCCGCGCGCCGTCGCCCGCTCGCCGCCCTGACCAGCCGCAGCGGCCAGAATCGCCGCGAGGTGAGTGCCGCCGCGCTGACGGTGAGTTCGCTGGTGGTGGTCGCCGGGATCGGCCTCGGCCTCGGCTACGGCCCCGAAGTCCTCGAGCGCGGCAATTCGACCGACGGCTCGCAGGCCGTGCCCGCCACGACTTCACCACGCCCGACCCAGGCCGCCCCGACCTCCGCCGCACCGACCTCCGAGGCCGTGCACGCGACGGTGGCCGCCCCGCCGGTCCGTCAACTCGACAACGAACCGACCACCTCCGCGCCGCCGAGCCAGGGCCCGAACACCTTCACTGTGGTGCCGGGCCTGCCGCCCGTGGTCCTGCCGACACTGCCACCGGTCGTACTCCCCGGCTTCCCACCCGCAGGCCAGTAGGCCCGCGGGCCATCAACCACCCCGGCCGGTCACCCACAGGCCGGCTACCCCAGACCAGTCACCCACAGGCCGGCTACCCCAGACCAGTCACCCACAGGCCGGCTACCCCAGACCAGTCACCCACAGGCCGGCTACCCCAGACCAGTCACCCACAGGCCGGCTACCCCAGACCAGTCACCC
>NZ_JBHZBX010000015.1:152136-172022 GCF_042755165.1 Nocardia sp. NPDC059177
GGCCGGCTACCCCAGACCAGTCACCCACAGGCCGGCTACCCCAGACCAGTCACCCACAGGCCGGCTACCCCAGACCAGTCACCCACAGGCCGGCTGCCCCAGGCCAGTCACCCACAGGCCAATCGCCCCACTGGCGCGCCACCCCAAGCCTGTCACCCAGCAGGCCGACAACCTCAGGGCAGTCACCCCAGCCAGCCACCCCGCCAGCCAGTCGCCCCGCCGGCCAGTACCTCCCAGGCCGGTCACCCCCACAGGCCCCGGCCTGTCACCCGAAGACCAGTAATCAGTGCCGTGCGTGCCGGGCGCGCTGGGGGGCGACCTCGGGCTTGTCGCCGCCGAACGGGCGGGCCAGTAGTACGGCGATGCCGGTGGTCAGCGGCACCGACAGGGCCAGCGCGATACCGCCGACTGAGGAGCGGGCGATTTCGATGGCTACCGCGTCGCCGGTGAGTACATCGGTGATCGAGCGGCCGGCGACGCTGAACAGCAGGAGCAGCGGGAGTGCGCCGCCGGCGTAGGCGAGTACCAGGGTGTAGACGGTGCTGGCGATGTGGTCGCGGCCGACGCGCATGGCGGCGGTGAAGATCTCGCGCCGCGACGCGCCTTCGTCGAGTGCGGCGAGTTCGAAGGCTGCAGAGGCCTGGGTGATGGTGACGTCGTTGAGGACGCCGAGGGAGCCGATGATGAACCCGGCCAGCAGCAGTCCGGTGATGCTGACGTGCTCGAGATAGGTGGCCACGTTGGTGTTCTGTTCTTCGGACAGGCCCGTGAGATTGGTGATTTCCAGGGTGATCCAGGACAGCGCGGCCGCCACCAGCATGGACGCGAGCGTGCCGAGCAGCGCCGAGCTGGTGCGCAGGTTCACCCCGTGCGCCAGGTACAGCACCACGTAGAGGATCAGCGCACCGGAGACGAGCGCGACCGGGATGGCGGGTTTGCCGTCGAGCAGCGCGGGCAGCAGGAAGATCACCACCACCCCGAAGGCGAAGCAGAGTCCGACCAGCGCCCGGAAGCCGCGCCAGCGCGCGACGATGCAGATGACGACGACGAAGGCGAGCACGATCAGCGTCAGCGGGAGTCCGCGCGAGTAGTCCTCGAACGCGTACATGGTGGTCCCGCTGGGGTCTTCGGCCCGCACGATCCGGATTTCGTCACCGGCCCGCAGATCCGGCTGCCCGGGCCCCGGCGCGATCTCGAACAGCGTCTTGCTCCCCTTGTCCGGCCCCGACCGGATCTCGATGATGCTGCGCTGACACTCGTAGGCCGCCACCCGCGGCGGCACCGGCGTATCGGTGAACACCTTCCCCTGCGAGGGACTCCCGCAGGCCCCGATGTCCTGCAACACCACGGTCCCCGCCTCGGTGTGCACCGCCTCCCCGGACACCGTCTGCATCGGCAACGGAATCTCGACATGCTGCGCGGCCGGCCACAGAATCACCGTGGCCACCAGCACCACCACCCCGATAACAGCCAGCAGCCCGACAACGACCTTGGCAGCCGTAGCCCCGATAGCAATGGGCCCCGAATGATCGTGGTGGTGATGATGATCGCTCACGCCCAAAACCTTAAAGGATGTCGTTTTCAAGAACGACTCCACAGATCCCGCAAGAACATGGGTAACTCACCGGGAACGGGCTAACCCACCCACCAGCCTCACCGCCGGCCGCAATACAAAACCTCCCCGCGCCTGAGTCTGGCCCAGAATCGCGGGGAGGCGGACGAGTGGGGGCGGCGGAGAGCAGGGGGATGTCTCCGCCGCCCGCAGGCAGGCGCCCAGGGGGGTAGGCGCGCGTACCTGAGGCTCTCGGTTGTCCAGGGGGGGTAGACAACCGGGCCGGGCGCCGTAGCGCCGAGGACTACTGTACACAAAAGTTGGACATTTGCACTAGTAAGTCTTCAAAACCTTGCCGATTCCGAACCCGAAGTCTGTTTTGGTCGATCTATCTAGATGTCCAGGTTGCCCAGACCCCGCAAAACTCACAGGTCAAAGCCCTGACAGGTGAGCCCCTACTGTCGGTAACTGGACAGGAAGTTGCCGAATCTCTCGATCGCCACGGACAGATCGCGCGCCCACGGCAGCGTCACGATCCGCAGATGATCGTTGGCCGGCCAGTTGAACCCGGTGCCCTGCACCATCAGGATCTTCTCCTGCAACAGCAGATCGAGCACCAGCTTCCCGTCGTCGTGGATCTCGTGCACATTCGGATCCAGACGCGGGAAGGCGTAGAGCGCGCCGCGCGGCTTCACACACGACACACCCGGGATCATGTTCAGCCGCCCATAGGCCACATCGCGCTGCTCGAGCAGCCTGCCGCCGGGCAGGATCAGGTCCTCGATGCTCTGGTAGCCACCCAGGGCCACCTGGATGGCGTGCTGGGCGGGCACGTTCGGGCACAGCCGGGTCGAGGCGAGCAGGTCGATGCCCTCGAGGAAACCGGCGGCATGGTCCTTGGGACCGGTGATGGCCAGCCAGCCCGAGCGGTAGCCCGCCACCCGGTAGGCCTTGGACAGGCCGTTGAAGGTCAGGCAGAGCAGGTCGGGCGCGAGCGAGGCCAGCGAGATGTGCTTGGCGTCGTCGTAGAGGATCTTGTCGTAGATCTCGTCGGCCAGCAGCAGCAACCGGTGCTTGCGCGCCAGGTCGACGAGCTGCTGGAGCACCTCCGCCGAGTACACCGCACCTGTCGGGTTGTTCGGGTTGATCACCAGCAGCGCCTTGGTCTTGGCGGTGATCTTCGATTCGATATCGGCGATATCGGGCTGCCAGCCATTGCCCTCATCGCACAGGTAGTGCACCGGAGTACCACCGGCGAGGCTGGTCATGGCCGTCCACAGCGGGTAGTCCGGCGCCGGGATCAGCACCTCGTCGCCGTTGTCGAGCAGCGCCTGCATGGTGATGGTGATCAGCTCGGAGACGCCGTTGCCCAGGTAGATGTCGTCGACATCGAGCTCGGGGAAGCCGGGCACCAGCTCGTAGCGGGTGACGATCGCGCGCCGCGCCGACAGGATGCCCTTGGACTCGGAGTACCCCTGGGCGACCGGCAGCGCGGCGATCATGTCGCGCATGATCACATCGGGCGCCTCGAAACCGAACGGCGCCGGATTGCCGATATTGAGCTTGAGGATGCGATGCCCCTCGGCCTCGAGCCGGGCCGCGTGCGCGTGTACCGGTCCACGGATCTCGTAGAGCACGTTCTGCAGCTTGGTCGACTGCTCGAGAACGCGCGGCGGCACATGCGGCGACTGGTTGGGGCTCACTCATCCCATGTTAGAAGCAGGGTCCACTGGTTATGGCCCCGGCGTATTCAGGTGTCGCGTTCCGCCCGCTATGGGCGGGTGGGCGGGGCCGCGGTCGCGACGCAGAACTCCTCGATCCGCTCGTCCAGGCCGCGCGCCTCGACGGCGTCGCGGTAGCTCGGGGCGGCGATGCGGCGGCGCAGACCGGTGAGACGTTCGCCGAGCTGGGCGATGCGGCGGTCCTCGGGGAGGTCGAGGACCGGGCGCAGGGCGTCGGCGGCGCCGTCGATGCTGCCGTTGATGAGGTGCGCGGCGGCATTGTCGACGCGGGCCAGCGATTCGGCACCGTAGGAGCGCTGGAGCGGCGGGCCGCCGGTGTAGAGGGTGATGGCCAGTTCGGTGGCGGCCAGCGCCTGCTCGGCGCGGCCCAGCTGGATGCAGGTGGCGCCCGCGTAGTAGGCCGCCTTGGCGGGGCCGAAGCCGAACACGCCGCCGATCTCGTCGTGCAGTTCGTCGCTGCGATCGCTGACGGCGGTCTCGGCCGCGCGCAGGCAGCGATCGGTCTCGGCATCGCTGCCCAGCCGCGCCCACACCCTGGCCTCGATATTGAGCAATCGCACCCGCGGCAGTCCGGGCGCGGCGAATTCCTGCCCGCTCCTGGCCAATTGGACCGCGTTGCGCGGCCGGTCCGACCAGTTCTCGATCAGCGCGTGCATGCCGCGGGTCCACGCGCGCAACCCGTTGTGCCCGCTCAGTTCCGCGTAAGCCCAAGCGGCCCTGATCTGTTCGCCCGCCGCGTCGAGATAGCCGAGATCGGTGCTCGCGTTCGCCAACAGTCCCGACAGGGTGCCCGCCAGTAAGTACAGATGACTGGTGTCGACCGGCTTCTGCTGCCCGTCGAGTAGTCGGTACACCCGCCGCCGCACCCGCAGCATCTCCACCATCATGGGTGCCGGTGCGGCATGGACGTATTCGTTGGCGATACGTCGCACGTCGGCGTCGAGCTGGGCCAACGTGGTCGCACCGACATTGGTGCTCTCCGCGGCGGCCGCGTGCTCACTGGCCTCGTGCGCAGCCGCCATGATCAACTCCTTCTCCGACATCACCTCGGGCACTGCGCCTTTGGACACGCCGGCGTCGACGAATGCGAGCAGGTCGGCATCGGCGCCCGCGGGCGCCAGCAGGGTCGAGAAGCGTGCGCGCACAACGTCGTCGGAGCGAGCCAGCGACGTATCGAGCGCGGCCTGATTCACCGGCCGGGGACGCACCCGCGCCCCGCCCGCCTCCCACTTCGACACCAGACGTTCGTGCACGCCGAGATGAGCCGCGAACTCCCGGATGCTCATTCGCTTGGCATCGCGGAGAGCACGAGCTTCTCTCCCTGTCCACTCCCCGACCACGGCGTCACCTCATCCGAACGGACAACTTTCTCCAGAGTACGAGCGAGACAGTGAGACACGCCACAAGTTTCCGGAATCGGTTGTCTGAGGCAGTGAAAGGGCGGTGCGGGGCAGTGGTCGCGCGCGGGTACGCGCGCGCATGCTGAAAGCGTGGAAGCCAGAACTGTCGATGACTGGGTGAGCTGCTACCAGCGCGAATTCGGGCTACCCGTGCGCGAGCGTGGCGGCTTCGTGATGCTGCCGATCACCGATCGGCTCTGTGTGGTGCACCTGCCGACCGCGCGCGCCGAGAAAGTGTTCGCCATCCTGCGCGAACAGCGCGTGGCCGGGCCGGTGCTCGCGCGCCAGATCCGCTGGAGCCTGCTCGCCGAACCCGATGCCAGGCCGGCGCCGGAGATGGCCGCCGAACTGTCCGGCCTCGATATCGACATCCCCGGCACCGGCAGCGCGGTCATGCTGCCGACCAGCCTGGGCCGGTGGAGCCGCGAGGGCTGTCACTGGGTGCGCCCGCCGACCCGTGACGACGTGCTGCCGCCGCTGTCGCAGCTGCTGCGGCTCGCCCTGGAAGTGGGGCCTCAGCGGGTTTCGACGGCGCTGAGCGAGGCGTCGGGCAACGGGAAGTTGAGATACGAACGCGACGGCGTCGGCCCACGCTGACCCTGGTACTTCGAGCCCGCCGCGGCACTGCCGTACGGGTGCTCGGCCGGGCTGCTCAGCCGGATCAGGCACAGCTGGCCGATCTTCATCCCCGGCCACAGCGTGATCGGCAGGTTCGCCACGTTCGACAATTCCAGCGTGATGTGCCCACTGAACCCCGGGTCGATGAACCCGGCGGTCGAATGGGTGAGCAGCCCGAGCCTGCCCAGGCTGGACTTGCCCTCCAGCCGCCCGGCCAGATCGTCGGGCAGCGTGCACACCTCGAGAGTCGACCCGAGCACGAACTCACCCGGATGCAGCACGAACGGTTCGCCCGGCTTCGGTTCGACCAGGCTGGTCAGCTCGTCCTGCTGGAGCGCCGGATCGATGTGGGTGTAGCGACTGTTGTCGAACACGCGGAACAGCCCGTCGAGCCGTACGTCGATACTCGACGGCTGAACCATCGACTCGAGCATCGGTTCGACACCGAGCCGCCCCGCGGCGATCTCGGCTCTGATGTCACGATCGGAGAGCAGCACGCGCCCAGTCTAGGCAGGCGATGCCGCTGGTAGGCCGCCCCCACCCCCGGGCGGCCGCCACGCGCCGGCCTACTGGGTCGGGCCGCCGTCGCCGCTCGGGGCGGGCGCCGAGGTCTCCGGGTCACCGCCGCCGTGATTGGGATTGGTGCAGATCGTCCCCTCACAGGGCACCTGCGAACCGTCGCCGTTCGGGTTCGGCATCATGCTCGTCGGAGCGGGAGTCGGGTCGCCGCCGCCGTGATTGGGATTGGTGCAGATCGTTCCTTCACACGGCACCCAGGTCCCGTCCCCGTTCGGATTCGGCATCATGCTCGTCGAGGTGGGATCGCCGCCGCCGTGGTTCGGATTCGTGCAGATCGTGCCCTCACACGGCACCCAGGTCCCGTCCCCGTTCGGATTCGGCATCATGCTCGGCCCCGGCTGGGTCGTGTGCACATGGCCCGGCTCACCGTGCCCCTCGTCGTGCGCCGTGGTGGTAGTCGTCGCGCTGGTTGTCGTCGAGGTCGTACTCGTTGTCTCCGTCGTCGACCCGGAATCGTCGGAGCACCCCGCCCCCAGCACCGCCAGCGCCGCGATCACCGAAACGAACACCACACGCTTCATCGAGTCAGCCTTTCCTCGTCCGGACGAGGCGACCCCAGCACACCGGGTGCGAACCATCGAACCGGGAAACTGTCGCGCCGCGGAACCCACGGCAGGCCCGGTTCCCGCACGCCGGAAGATCGATCCGACCACGAAGACCCGGTATCCGCACTCTAGATCGGATTTGCCGACCGATAGCGGAAATCCACCCCACCGCGCCGAGAGTTGACCGCCATCACCGGCCGTCTGATAGAGTCGCGAACGCGCTCACCAGCGCACTGCCGATGTAGTTCAATGGTAGAACTTCTGCTTCCCAAGCAGACAGCGCGGGTTCGATTCCCGTCATCGGCTCTGTTCCGCCTCTCCGCGTATTTTGGCCAGACCTAGACGCGGGGAGTTTTTTTGTGGGCGGCCGGCGGTGGGCTACTTGGTTTCTTCAGCCCGTGCCCGGTGAGTTACCCATGTTCTCGCGAGATCAGGCGGGCGGGGTCAGCCTGCGTGCAGGGTGCGGAATTTGCTGGCGTGGAAGACGAGGGGGTCGGCGTCTTCGCGGGCGGCTATGCGGTGCACGCGGAGGATGACGACGAGGTGGTCGCCGGCGGGGACGTGGGTTTCCGGGACGCCTTCGATCCAGGCGGTGGCGCCGTCGATGAGGACCGCTTCGCCGGTGCCGCGGTGTAGGGCGGTTCCGCGGAAGCGGTCGCCGTCGCGGGCGCCGAGGGCCTTGGCGGCGGCTTGCTGGTCGGTGCCGAGCAGGCTCAGGCCCAGGTGGCTCGCGCCGGCCAGTTTCGGCCAGGTCGACGAGGAGTTCTGGACGCAGAACGAGACCAGTGGCGGGTCGAGGGAGACGGGGACGAAGGTGCTCACCGCCAAACCGTGTGGGGTGCCGTCGATCTCGGCGCACACCGCGACGACCCCGCTGGGGAAGTTGGCGAAGGCGCGGCGCAGGCCGTTGCCGTCGGCGGGAAAGTCGAGGAGTTCACGCATGATTCACTTCCGCGGGTAGATCGGTGAGGGCAGCGACGACCGGCGCCAAGCGGCGCGCGTAGGTCTCGATGGCGCCGCCCTCGGCGTAGGTCTGGTCGGCGAGGTAGCACAGTGTCCGTGCCACCCGCACGGCCGACGAGGGGGCGATCCCGCTGCCCAGCCGTGGCCCCGGCTGCGCGGTCATGGCGGGTCCGGCTCGTTCGGGCGCTTCCAGTACATCACCGGCGCGGTGGCCCGACGAGGGTTTGAATCGGCGCGATCGATACGCGCGGTCAGCCGCCCAGCTGCACGCAGTCCGCGGCGATCTTCGACTGCGCGGCGCTGACCTTGGCGGTGTCGTCCTCGCCGAGCAGGTCGGCCGGATCGCCTGCCTTCTCGTCGGAGACCATCACCCGCAGCCCGTCCTGCGACATCCCTGACTCGAGGAAGACCTTCGCCGCGCAGTCGGCCAGCGCCTGGTTCTTCAAGCCCTTGTCCTGCAATGACTTCGACAGTTCAGCCTGGGTCACCGCCGGGGCGTCGTCGCCGCTTCCGCAGGCTGCCAGCAGTGGCATGGCGATCAACGCCGCGGCGACAAAACAGATCCGCACTCTCGAGTCCTCTCGATCGGCCCGCATCGGCCGATGCGCGGCCGTGTGGATCATGCCGCACCATCGGCCGGAGTGCCAGACCACGTAACTGACTCCTGAGTAAGATAGCTGCATGGGAGACCACATCACCGTGCGCTTCGACAGCGATCGCGCATATATCGCCTTGAACCGGCCCAGCAAACACAACGGCCTCACCGTGGAAATGCTGCGTGACCTCATTTCGGTGGCCCGAAAAGTAGACCAGCACAAGGCAACCCGCGCGGTCATCGTCACCGGAAACGGGCCGAGTTTCTGTAGCGGACTCGATATCGCGGCGGCCACCCGCAATCCACTCGCTATCGTCACCGAGTTCCTGCCCCGGCCGTGGCGCGGCACCAACACCTTCCAGGAAGCCTGCTGGGCCTGGCGCCGCCTGGACGTGCCGGTGATCGCCGCGGTCCACGGCCGCTGCTACGGCGGCGGCCTCCAGCTCGCCCTGGCCGCCGACGTCCGCATCGCCACCCCCGACGCCGAGTTCTCGGTGATGGAGACGGCGCACGGCCTGATACCGGACATGTCGGGCACATCATCGTTGTCGCAGCTCATCGGCATCGACCAGGCCCTGTTGCTGACCATGACCGCCGACCCCGTCGATGCCGCGCACGCGCACCGGATCGGCCTGATCACCGAGGTCGCCGCCGACCCGCTCGCCGCCGCCGAGGCCATCGCCGACCGGATCGCCGCACGCGATCGCCACGCCGTCGCCGCCGCCAAACGCCTCTTCGACCGCTCCTGGCAACGGAATTCCCGCGCGAGCTTCGCCGCCGAGCGCGCGGCCCAATTGCCATTGTTGCTGCGTAAGGCACTTCCGCGTAGCGACTGACAAGCTATCGCCGGTTTCCCGGTATCGACTCACAAGGTAGATGTGCCAGACGTCACGCGAATCGCCTGTTAGCATCGCTGCGATTCGCCAACCAGTCGAAATGTGGTACGTGACACAGGTATGCCTGCGGCGTGCGAAGGTTTCGGCGCGACCCGGAGGCTGTCGACGATCGTGATCAAGACCGGTTCCATCATGCTGTCAGCGCTCGCGGGGGCGACGGCCCTGCTGGTGAGCGGGGCGAGTCCCGCCGTGGCAAATCCGAACGCGATCAACCCGATTCCGGTGCTCAACGGCACCCACGGCCTACCCGTTCTGCACGGCCGCACCCAGGCGGTTTTCCAGGTCACGGGCATGGCGAGCCCGAACAACACCCAGAACTACAACGTCCTCGGCACCGACCTGGGCATCATGTGGGACAACGGGCGCGGCGAAATGCTCACCGCCTTCGGCGACACCGCGGGCATCGGTTTCCCCAACCTGCTCGCAGGCAGCACCTGGGCCTGGCGGTCCAACATCCTGGTCCGCAGCCACAGCAAGAACCCGGCCAACGGCGTGTACTTCGACAGCGTGGTGCGCGATGTCGTCGGCCAGGCGCGCGACCTCATCCCCAGTCCGAAGATCCCGTTCCTGGAGATCAGCCGCATCCCCACCGCGGGCATCTCGGCCAACGGCGTGCAGTACATGTCGCTGATGTCGGTGAAGACCTGGGACGCCCCCGGCGAATGGACCACCAACTTCTCCGGCCTGGCCGCCTCCGCCGACAACGGCGAGACCTGGGCCGACCTCGGCCACACCCGCCGTCCCGACGAGGGCGGCAACGCAAACTTCCAGATGAACGCCTTCCTGAAAGACGGCGGCTTCATCTACGAATACGGCACTCGCTCCGGCCGCAACAACGACGCCTTCGTCGCCCGCGTCCCCGAGGCCGAGATCGAGAACCTCGCCGCCTACGAATACTGGGACGGCAGCGGCTGGAAGCTCAACGACGTGAACGCCGCGGCCCCGATCATGGGCGGCGTCGGCGAACTGTCGGTGATGTACAACGAGTACCTCGGCCAGTTCATCTCCCTCACCACCGACCCGTTCAACTCGGTGGTCATGCGCCGCGCGTCCTCGCCGGAAGGTCCGTGGAGCGCGCCGGAAGTCCTGATCGACGCCCGCGAACTGCCCACCGCCTACGCACCGTCGATCTTCCCCTACCAAACCGGCCGCGACCTCTACTTCATGACAACCATCCACTCCCAGTACAACGTGGTCCTGATGCGAACCACGCTTTGACATAAGCGGCTGGCGCCGCAGTTCTCGGCCCTTAACCGCCGCCTCTTCCCTCCCTCCGGTCAGTCCAGAGACGACGGGCGGGCCGAGAACAGGGATATCGGCGGGGTCGGTGTCCAGGTGCGCGGGCCGAGAACGGCGTGGGCGGTGGGGGTGGGTCCTACACTCGGACTCATGGACGCGGCGGAATGGGATGCGCGATATGCGCGTAGTGAGCTGGTTTGGGGCGCACCGCCGAACAGTGTTGTCGTCGAACATGTCTACGGGCTCGACCGGCGGATCACGCTGATCCCCGACGAACCCGGCGGCACCCCACCCGAACTCCCCCGCGCGTTGGACCTGGCCTGCGGCGAAGGCAGGCACGCGCTCTGGCTCGCCACCCACGGCTGGCAGGTCACCGCGGTCGACTTCTCCCAGGTCGGCATCGACAAGGGCCGCACCGTCGCCGCCCGGCTGTCCCGCTCGGTGCGCAACCGCGTGCACTGGCAGACCGCCGACATCACCGAACTCGCCGCCGCCGACATCACCGGCCCGTTCGAACTGATCCTCATGGTCTTCGTCCACCTGCCCGTCGACCAGCGCGGCACCCTGCTGCGCGAACTCGCCGGCCTGCTCTCCCCCGGCGGCGTGCTCCTGGTCCTCGGCCACGACACCCGCAACCTGGCCGACGGCTACGGCGGCCCCCAGGACCCCGCCATCCTGTTCACCCCCCAGGACATCGTCGCCGAACTCGACCGCACCGACATCACCGTCCGCATCGCCCACGAAGTCCTGCGCCCCACCGAAGGCCCCGACGCCATCGACGCCCTCGTCGTCGCCGAACGCCCCCTTCCGGAACCCTCCTGATTTCAAGATCACCAGGCCATGACGTAGAAACCTTCTCGGCCGTTGCCTACGCCATGGCCTAGTGATCAACCGACCAGCTCAGCGCCAGCGCGCGAACCAGGTGGCGGCGGTCTGGGCGATGGTGTCGAAGCCGGTACGGAAGGCGTGGGCCTGCTTCGGGATGACCACCACCTCGGCGGCGTCGGCCGGATCGGGCACTCCGAACGGGTCGCTGCCGCCGTTGACGACAACGACCTCGATGTCGCCGGTCGCCAACAGCTCGTCGCGGCGGGTCTTCTCCGGCTTGCCGGGGGGATGAAGCGGGAACGACAGGGCGATCACGCCGCGCGCGCCCACCTCTACAGCGGTCCGGCAGGCGACACGGGCGCCGTTGCTGCGGCCGCCCTGAACGAGCGGCAAACCGGGAAAACGCGCGCGCAGGACGGCCACGAGCTCGAGCCAGGCCTCGTCCTGCTTGTCCGCGTTGCCCGGCGCGCGGCGGCCTGCGACGCGGTACGGCTGTATCACCCGGGCCACCGTCGCACCGGCTTCGAGCGCTGAATCCCGCACCGCGAGCAGGTCTTTCGCCTCGACTCCGCCACCGGCGCCGTGGGTGAGCACGAGCAGGAAGGCCGGTTCGGCGACCTCGTCGAGCTCGATCTCGGCCGGTCCCGCTGACGTCTGGATGCGCACACCTCACGGTAGCCCCGCGCCGGCGGCGAGCAACGTCTCCGCAGCCGTGCGTGTTTTTCACGTCACATTGCCGTCAGCCCCTTTGCCGTGGGCATTACCCACCGGTAATATGGTCAATAAGTTACCCGCGAGTAGCATGCGGAAAACCGGTAAGGCTACCCGGTGGACGTCACAACGGGCGGGAACGGCGCACAACCGACCGCACCAGAACTCAATGGAGAGTGAGTACTCAACATGGGCCATTACAAGGCAAACGTCCGCGACCTCGAGTTCAACCTCTTCGAGGTCCTCGGCATCGACAAGCTGCTGGACGCGGGCACCTTCGGTGATCTCGACACCGACACCGTCAAGGAGATGCTCTCCGAGGTCCGCCGCCTGGCCGAAGGCCCGCTGGCCGACTCGTTCGCCGACGCGGACCGCAACCCGCCCGTGTTCGACCCGAACACCCATACCGTGTCCATCCCGGAGTCGTTCAAGAAGTCCTACAAGGCGCTCGAGGACGGCGAATGGGCCAAGGTCGGCGTGGTCGAGGAACTGGGCGGCCTGAACGCTCCCTCCGCCATCACCTGGGCCCTGTCGGAGATGGTGCTCGGCGCCAACCCGCCGATCCAGATGTACGCCGCGGGCGCCGGCTTCGCCCAGGTGTTCTTCAACAACGGCACCGACGAGCAGAAGGGCTGGGCCGCCAAGATCGCCCAGCGCAACTGGGGCGCCACCATGGTGCTGACCGAGCCGGACGCCGGTTCCGATGTCGGCGCCGGTCGCACCAAGGCGATCAAGCAGGACGACGGCACCTGGCACATCGAGGGTGTGAAGCGCTTCATCACCTCGGGTGACTCCGACGACATGTTCGAGAACATCATGCACCTGGTGCTGGCTCGCCCCGAGGGCGCAGGCCCGGGCACCAAGGGTCTGTCGCTGTTCTACGTGCCGAAGACCCACTTCGACTTCGAGACCGAGACCCTCGGCGATCGCAACGGCGTGTTCGTCACCAACGTCGAGCACAAGATGGGCATCAAGGCCTCGGCCACCTGTGAGGTCACCTTCGGCGGCCACGGCGTGCCCGCCAAGGGCTGGCTGGTCGGCGAGGTGCACAACGGCATCGCGCAGATGTTCGACGTCATCGAGAACGCCCGCATGATGGTCGGCACCAAGGCCATCGCGACCCTGTCGACCGGTTACCTGAACGCGCTGGAGTACGCCAAGACCCGCGTCCAGGGTGCCGACCTCACCCAGATGACCGACAAGTCCGCGCCTCGCGTGACCATCACCCACCACCCGGACGTGCGTCGTTCGCTGGCCACCCAGAAGGCTTACGCCGAGGGCCTGCGCGCGATCTACCTCTACACCGCCGCGCACCAGAACCCGGAGATCGCCGAGGCTGTCTCGGGTGCGGACAAGGACGTCGCGTTCCGCGTGAACGACCTGCTGCTGCCGATCGTCAAGGGTGTCGGCTCCGAGCGCGCCTACCAGTACCTGACCGATTCGCTGCAGACCTTCGGTGGCTCCGGCTTCCTGCAGGACTACCCGATCGAGCAGTACATCCGCGACGCCAAGATCGACTCGCTCTACGAGGGCACCACCGCCATCCAGGCGCAGGACTTCTTCTTCCGCAAGATCGCCCGCGACCGCGGTGTGGCCCTGGCCCACGTGGCAGGCCAGATCCAGAAGTTCATCGACGCCGACTCGGCCAACGAGCGCATCAAGGGTGAGCGCAAGCTGCTCGCCACCGCGCTCGAGGACGTGCAGACCATGGCCGCCACCCTGACCGGCCACCTGATGGGCGCCCAGGAGCAGCCGACCGAGCTGTACAAGGTCGGCCTGGGTTCGGTCCGTTTCCTGATGGCGGTCGGCGACCTGTTCATCGGCTGGCAGCTGCTGCAGCAGGCCGAGATCGCCCTCGCGGCCCTGGACAACGGCGCCACCGGCTCCGACGTCGCCTTCTACACCGGCAAGGTCGCCTCGGCGCAGTTCTTCGCCCGCAACGTCCTGCCGGAGCTGACCGCGACCCGCGCCATCCTGGCCAACCTGGACAACGACATCATGGACCTGGACGAAGCCGCCTTCTAGGCTGTTCCGCCTCTCCGCGTATTTTGGCCGGACTCAGGTGAGTCTGCTGCCGGGTACGCGGCCGGCGGGGAGGTGCGTGGGGAGTTAGCCGGTTCCCGGTGAGTTACCCATGTTCTCGCGAGATCAGGTGAACGGCCCGGAGTTTCGACTCCGGGCCGTTTGTCGTTTCTTGGTGATCTTCCGGGCGTACCCTGGGTTCTACCGTCGGTCGGGGTGAGGCTCGGGGGTGCAGGATGGGTGACAGTACGGCGCTCAGTGTGTATTTGCGGGAGCGGCGGATGGCGGCTGGGCTGGCGCGGTCGGAGCTGGCGATGCGGGCGCAGATGGCACCGCTGCTGATCAGCCAGATCGAGTCGGGCACGCTGGTGCCCAATCCCGCTATGCTGCAGCGACTTTTCGACAGTCTCGAAGTACCGCTCTGGTATCGCAAGCACATTCTGGTGCTCGGTCTGCCCGCGGTCGACTCCGGGCCGGTGCCCGCGACACCGACCGCCGAGGACCTGTCCGACCTGGCCAGCCTCACCCATCCGGCCTGCTACCTGCGCTTCCCCACGCTGGATATGCTCGCCGCCAACGGCGACTACCAGCGCCTGTTCCCTGGCCTCGGCGCCGGAGTCAACATGCTGGAGTGGATGTTCCTGAACCCTGCGGCGAAGAAGGCCCACCTCGACTGGGCGAACGAAGCGGCGTTGATGGTGCACGCGTTCCGGATGCTCGCGCCGCTGGCGTCCTCGCAGCGAGTCAGCGCGATCACCGAGGCGTGCAGTGTCTCGCCCGACTGGGATCCGGTGTGGGCGGCCGAGATCAGCGCGCAGGACGTCGCCCGCAGATACCTGCGGGTCCGCGAACGCAGCACCGGGCTGGAACGCCGCATGCTGCTGCGCATCTACGATCCCGCCTTCCCCACCCGGCCCTGGTGGCTCTACCGCCTCATTCCTACGCGATAACGGCTGCTTGCGACTGGACGTCGCCGACGTCCGCTCCGACCTGGTGGCACACCGACGCCTGGTACCTCTAGCTCACCGAGCTCGGACTCACCACCCGTTGACAGCGAAATCCGCCCGCGCAGTGTCGAAATCCCACTGCGCGGACGGACAACGACGCGGCGCCCGCCGGTGCGGCCGGCGGGCACCGGGCGGCGCGTGGCTCGGTCGCGGAGCCCGCGCCACGTTCAGGTGCTACTCGGCCGCGTCGCCCGAACCGCTGGTCAGCTGGGCCAGCAGCGCGGCCAGATCCAGCCCTTCCAACGACCCGGCAGCGGGCTCCTCGGCCACCGGCTCGGCTTCGGCGGAACCACTGCTCAGCAGCGCGAGCAGTGCCTCCAGATCCAGCCCTTCGAGCGAACCGGCCGCGGGCTCTTCGGCCACCGTGGCCGGCTCCTCCGCCGTCCCACTACCCAGCCCGGCCAGGATCGCATCGGCCGAGCCCGTGCTGGGCTCCTCCGCGAACGCCGCCCCGGCACCGAGCACCGAAATGCTCGCGGCCGCCGCCATCGCCACACCGAAGACACGAATCTTGCTCATTGTGAACCCCTCATCGTTCAGATTTGCCACGAAGTTCCGTCGCACAAGATGTCTAACAACAAGGCGATACCCGTGGCAGACCGAGAAAAGGGGGCAAGACAGGCCCGGTCAAGAACCAGAACCACTCACCAGCAACCGCATAACCCCGGTCAAACCCGACAACATAGTCGTAACCACCCACACAGGCCACTGCAGTTCATCCACGCCGCTACACCCCAAACCCTCTGCCGCTCAACTCAACACCCATACCCTACGAACCAGTCAGCGCCTCGGTCTCGCTGCCCCGCCCGGTGATCAGGCCAACCCGTGGCCTATCCGATCCGGAAGCGATTCCGGTACTCGGCCGGCGTGGTATCGAGCGTGCGGCGAAATGCCCGGGCGAGGGTGTCGACGGTATTGAACCCACACGCGGTGGCGATCCGCTGCAATGTCTCGTCGGTCGACTCCAGCCGATGCCGTGCCGCCTCGACACGCGCGGATTCGACGTAGGCGGCCGGCGTCATTCCCAATTCGGTGCGAAAGACCCGGGTGAGCTGGCGCTCGCCGACGTGCGCGTGCGCGGCCAGCTCGGCGATCGTGAGCGGCTCGGCGAGATGGGCGGCGATGTAGTGGCGCAGGTCGTCTATCCGCCGTGTGGTCGACACCGGATCGAGCGAAACACTGAACTGGCTCTGCCCGCTCGGCCGCTTCAGATACATCACGAGCTGCCTGGCCACCCGCAGCGCGGGCTCGTCGCCGAAATCCTCGGCCACCAGCGCCAAGGTGAGATCCAGGCAGGCGGTGAGCCCGGCCCCGGTCCACACATTTCCCGCGCGGATGTAGATCGGGTCGGCATCGACCTCGACCCGGGGATGCTCCGCCGCGAGTTGCCGGGCGGTCGACCAATGCGTGGTCGCGCGCTTACCGTCGAGGAGCCCCGCCGCCGCGAGCACATGCGCCCCGACGCAGACCGACGCCACCCGCCGCGCGCGGCCCGCCATCGCGGACACCGCCACCACCACGCCGGGCTCGACGACCGCCCGCACCCGGCCGGAGGCGTCGACCTCCACCGCTCCGGGCACCACGACCGTATCGATCGGCCGCCCGGCCAGTTCCTCGAAGGTGATATCGGGCAGCACCCGCACCCCCGCCGAGGTGGTCACCGGATCCATCGTGGCCGAGGCCAGCACCACCTGGTACCCGGTCGGCTCGCCCATCTCCCGCCGCAACAGCGAGAACACCTCCGGCGGCCCCGTCACATCGAGCAGGTCGACCCGGTCGAACAGCACGATCACCACCAGCCGATCCACCATTCCACCTCCATGTCCGAATCTGCAGGTTACATGACATTGCCGACATCACCGCGCCTGCCTAGCGTGGGAGCCATGACCTCCACGACCCTGCGCCAGCTCAACGGCTTCGACGAAACCCCCGCCACCCTGGCCGACTCAACCCTGATCCTCATCGACTACCAGAACACCTACACCCAGGGCGTCATGGAACTCACCGGCTGGCAACCCGCTCTCGATTCCGCCGCCGAACTACTCACCGCGGCAAGGGAATCCGGCGCGACAGTCATCCATGTCATCAACGACGGCGGCAAGGACACCCCCTACGACATCACCGCCGACATCGGCCGCATCCACCCCGCCGTAGCCCCCACGCCCGACGAAAAGGTAGTCGTCAAAACCGTCCCCAACGCCTTCGTCGGCACCGACCTCGGCGACCTCGTCGACGCCGCGGGCAACGAATCGGTCGTGATCGCCGGCTTCATGACCCACATGTGCGTCACCTTCACCACCGAAGGCGCCTTCCTCCGCGGCAACAAACCCACCGTCGTCGCCAACGCCTGCGCCACCCGCCCCCTGGGCGAAGTCTCCGCCACCCAACTCCACGCCGGCGCCCTCGCTACACTCGCGGACGTCTACGCCGTCGTCGTCCCGACCAGCGCGGACCTGCACTGAGCACAGCCCGGTCATTCACCAGCCACTCTTCGGGCGACTTCCTGACCATAAAATCCGGGTTCTTCTTACCAGAAAGTCCATTGTCGGTCGGCCGCGCGTCAACCCGCCAACCCATATCCTCCAGCAGCTCGGCCGCAGCTCTCTCATTCAGATCCATCGCCGAGCTGGGATCATGCACTCCTGGCGCGAAGTCATCTCCAAGCGCACCGTGCTCGAATGCGGGATCCTGGAGTTTTGGAGGCTGCTTTTTCGGCTTTCGCCAGGGAAGGAAATCAAGGAGGTCATCGAAAGCGCTTTTGACTCTATTTCCGAGTGCCCCCACCTCTGCAAGCAACGGCTTTCCCAGCTTGAGGAAGATCTTGGCCGCGGCAGTGCCTAGACTCTTTATCAGAAACAGATCACTGATCGCTAAAAGCGCATTGATCGTGCCCCAGACCCACCGTCCGTTCTGGAAATCATTTATCGCTTGCCGTGCCGACCCCCACACCGGGATAAGGCTCTCCAGGAAGCCTGGTTCCCCAATCGATCGCTCGGTTTCTGGCGCGGGATCAGCGGCCGGATCTTGAGTAGTTTCAGGCGCCTCTACTTCCGGCACCATGTCCGAGTAGCCTGGCGATACTGATCCCGGTGGGGTAGTTGAGGGAGCAACCTGGCGATTCAGGTCATCGTACGGCGACGTTGTTTCCGGATTATTTTGCTGGGCTTGCTGGTGCTCTGGGTAGTCCGGAAGGGTTGGGTCGGGCAACGTATGTTCCGAAGGAACCTGCTCTGGATCCCCATGCGGATATCGTTCGTCCCAGTCACCCTCGTCGTCGTACTGGATTCTCGGCTCACCGGTCTCGGTGCCTGGTTGCATTCCCTCGGGCCCAACGTCGGCTCCATTTCTCGGTGACGAGTTTCCCGGCCCACGGCCAGGATCATCGCTGCCGCCGTCCGGACCACCTGGAGGTTGATCCGGAACGATGTTGTAAGGCAACGTCATGTTGCCGTCCTCGTTTGGCTTGGTCGGCTCGTGATGGTATCCGGGTGGGATATTCGAATCGGGCACTTCCGGCATATTGTCACCCGGAAATTCATCCGATGGCGTGACAATCCCTGGATCGATACTGGCGATTTCAACCAATTCCCGAGAGGCGGAATTCCCAGTTTCCAGCGCCCTGACTGTATCGAGTCGCTGAATCTTCCGAGCAGCCGACGCTGGAGTCATCCCGAAATAGTCGTAGGTACGTTGTTGGGATATGTTGCCGGAATTCCTGACTGCCTGCGGATTCAGGCTGATGGACTGAAGCCACGCGTATCGCTCCGCAGTAAATACATAGGTTTGTGCATTCAGGGACATCAGTGGTCGCTACCAGGTCTGTTGCTCCGCCGTGTGCATCTGATTCCCACCTGCAACTGATCAATGGGCGCAGCGCAGGCATCAGTCTGCGTGGCGACCTTGGATTCCAGGCCCCGCGGATGGGATACGGTCCACCGACCATTCATTGCTTGGCAAACCTCGTTATGGTCGAGGCTGTTGGGAACGAACTCTGGCGACAGCGCTTCGGTGGAGCCGAAGTCAGCCGAACCGATGATTTCCATGCCGGACATTGTGTTGTGCCTCCCGAGCTTGGGCATGAGAAGAGCCCGGTCCTTCGGGCCGGACGTAGGCGGTTGGTGTGGCGCAGTTGAGGCAGTAAAGCCCCGTGCTCGTCAGATGCCGAGCAGTGGCAGGACTACCGGCGCGAGCAGCAGTGCCAGCTCGAGCAGCTGGAGAAGGACGGGAAGCATGGGATTCACCCCCTTTCCTGGAGTGCGGGTGGGGTGGCTTCGAGGGCCTTGAGGCGGTCCAGGATGTCGGCCAGGGCGTCGACGACGGTCATGCCGTCGAGCTGGTCCCAGCCGCCGTACATGCCCACATCGCGCTGCTGGCTACCGCACAGCTGTTCTCGGATGTCTTTGACGTCGGTGCTGATCGGGCCGCAGAAAGCGGTGATGAAATCCTGGATCTGGGTGACTTCGGATGCGCTCATCGGGGCGTCCTCTCCGTCGATGAATGCCTGTACCTCGGAACGGAATTCGTCCATGTCGATACCGGCGGGGTCGATTTTTCCTTCGCTCGAGTACTCGCGATGGGCCACGCAGTCCTCGGCGGAGCGGCCGATCCGGGCCAGGATGGCCGCGCAGCCGCGCTTGTAGGCGTCGAGTTGGGCTGGGGTCCAGTCGGTTCCGTCGCCACGGGAAACGGCTTCGATGCCGATCACGTGGTAGTTGGCGTTGTTGGTGGGCCAGCCGGGCCAGGAGCCGCGGCCCGCGTGCCAGCAGACGCCGGCGGCGATCACGCGGAAGGTGCCGTCGCGTTCGAGGACCAGCTGGGCCAACGGGCCGGGCAGGTCGACACGGCCGTTCTGGACGATGCGCCAGTCGTTGGCGCCGCCACCGGCGGTGTGGTGGCACAACACGCCGCGAATGTCACGGAAGTCGCCGTGACCGCGGTCGCGCCAGCCGTCGTGTTCGATCACGTCGAGGCCGGCCTCGCGCAGCACGTCGGCCAGCCATACCGGGTCTCCGGTCCAGCTCATGAGGTTCTCCTAAGAGCTCCTATCAAGTTCGATTGCTGAGGCGTCGCCAACAGATCAGTGCCGCACCAAGGTTCATGAACCCGTAGTGGATGTCGGTACGACGTTCCCATCGGATGGCCAAGCGACGGTACTGATGGAGCAAGGCGATGGTTTGCTCCACGATCCA
>NZ_JBHZBX010000016.1:0-156639 GCF_042755165.1 Nocardia sp. NPDC059177
ACCTCCATCTCGGCGAGCAGGTGACCGTAGTCGGGTTCGTCGACACCCATCATCTGCTGCATCGCCTTCGACGACAGCCCCACCTTGTGGCCGACGATCCGGGCGCCGTCATCGAGCCTGCGCCGGATATTGAGCAGCTGGATCTCGTAGGCATCGACCACGTCGATGGCCGGATACCGGTCGGCGATGGGGGACACGGCCACCCGATCCAGCTCCGCCCGCGCCAATTCGGCCGCGAGCTCGGTACGCACGCTGGTTGTCAGCATCCTGGCTCCCTCTTCTCCTCTGGTGATGCCCTCCCATGCTCGGGGCCGCACGCGCCGTCCGGCGTGGGTGTTCCCGCTGGATGGGCGGGAAACTGTGTGATCCTGCCCGGCATCAACGCGCACGCCGCCACCAGCACCACCGTCATCACGGCGATAGCGGTGAACACCAGATGCACCGCGGCCGCGAGGGTCTGCGGCGAGGCCGCGCCCGTCTCGCCCAGGCGCACATTGACGAGCGCGCCGAACACCGCCACCCCCACCGCGCTGCCCAGCGAACGCGCGAACATGATGGCCGAGGTCACCACGCCGCGTTCGGACCAGCGCGCGCTGGTCTGCGCCGCGATGAGGGTGGGCGTGGCGACCAGGCCCATACCGGCGCCGACGATGAAACAGGAGACGGCCACCTGCCACAGCGGCGAGTGCTCACCCAGCATCAGCGTGGTACCGGCGCCGAGCACCGCGATCGTCGCGCCCAGTACAGCGCAGAAGCGGAAACCGAAGCGCAGGTACACCTTTCCGGCCCGGGCGGCTGCCAGCGGCCAACCCAGAGTGAGCCCGCCGGCGACCAGTCCCGCGACCAGGGCGCTCGAGCCGAGCACACCCTGGTTGAACATCGGAACATAGGTCGTGAACCCGAACAGCAGTGCACTGCCCAGCACGGCGGCCACACTGCTGGCCACCACCACCCGCCGGGTGAACACCCACAGCGGCAGAATCGGTCGCGCCGCGCGCGCTTCCACGGCCACGAACAGGATCAGCGCCAGCCCGGCGCCACCGAAGACGGCCAGCCCGACCGGCGAACCCCACGCCCAGGCCCGGCCGCTCTCCAGCAGCCCGAGCACCAGCCCGCCCGCGCCGAGGGTCAGCAACACCGCCCCGGCGTAGTCGATACTGCGGTGCTGTCGCGGTGTGCGCTCCTGGAAATTGCGGATCAGCATCCACGCGGCCAGCGCGGCGACCGGCAGATTGAGCAGGAAGATCCAGCGCCACCCGAGGTAGTCGGCGCAGATCCCGCCCAGCAGCGGCCCGGTCACCGAGGCCACCGCCCACACCCCGGCCAGATAGCCCTGCACGGTGGCACGTTCGGCGAGGGTGTAGAGGTCGCTCGCGATCACCATGGTGGTCGGCTGGATCGCGCCCGCGCCGATACCCTGCACCGCGCGGAACACGATCAGCGCGAGCATGCTGCTCGCCAGCCCGCACAGCAGCGAGCCGAGCGCGAACACCACCACCCCGAACAGGATCACCGGCTTGCGGCCGAAGGTGTCGGCGAGCGCACCGTAGATCGGCACGGTCACCGCCTGGGCCAGCAGATAGCTGGTGAACAGCCACGGGAACAGCCCGAAGTCGCCGAGGCTGTCGGTGATCGACAGCACCGCGGTCGCCAGGATGGTCGAATCCAGGGCGACCAGACCGGTGGCCAGCATCAGCGAGACGAGGACGGGCCCACGATCCGAGCCGAAACCGACCTCGGATCGCGCGGTATCGATTGCCACAGAGCGCCTCTCGGCTCAGAAACGGATGCGGACCCGGTCGGTGCGGGGCCGGGCCTGGCAGGCCAGGGTATAGCCGGCGTCGATGTCGTCCTGATCCAGGATCCCGGAGGCGGGCATGTCCACGCCGCCGTCGACGACGGTGCAGGCACAGGAACCGCATTCGCCCTCCCGGCAGGAATACGGCACGTCCAGGCCGTCGGCGAGCATCACGTCGACCAGGGTGCGCGAACGCGGCCAGCGCAGCGCGTGCACGGCGCCGTCGAGTTCCACCTCCACCTGCGCGGCGTCGGCGTCCTCGGCGGGATCGAGCGGTTCCGGCTCGGCGAACGGGTCACCCGAGAGCGAGACGAACACCTCGGTGGTGATCCGCTCACGCGGCCAGCCCGCGCCGGCGAGTGCCTCGGTCACCGCCGTCATGAACGGGCCGGGCCCGCACACGAACGACTCGTAGCTCGCGTACGGCCGCGCGAACCGCGCCAGCTGGGCGGCGGTGGGCAGGCCCTGCAGCGATTCGAGCCAGTGCACCACGCTCACCCGGTCCGGATACCGCGCCACCAGCTCGCGCAGCGCCTCGGCGAAGATCACCGACTCGGGACCGCGATTGGCGTAGAACAGCACCACCGAGCCGGTGCCGCCGGCCAGCGCCGAACGCAGGATCGACAACACCGGGGTGATGCCGCTGCCCGCCGCCCACAGCAGCAGGTCGGTGTCCAGCGAGGCCGGGGTGAAGGTGCCCTGGGGCGGCAGCACATCGAGGGTGTCGCCGACGGAGACGTTGTCGCACAACCAGTTCGAGCCGTAGCCGTCGGCGGTGCGCTTGACCGTGACCTGCGGCGGGTCACCGGTGAACGGGGAGCTGGCCAGCGAATAGCAGCGCGCCACCGGCTCGGGACGCTCGCTCGGGATCCGCAGGGTGAGGAACTGGCCGGGCCGGTAGGCGAACCGGTCGGCCGCCTCCGGGGGCACGTCGAAGACGAGCGAGCGCGCGTCCGCGGTCTCCTCGATCACCGCGGCCACCCGCAGCGTCACCACCCGCGAGCCACGCGGAGTCTCGACAGTCGCCCTCGTCACTGGTGTCCTCCTCGATCACAGAACCGGCGTGCGGAACCCACCGTGACAGCTGTCACGGAGCCGATGCCACCGTGTTCCCGGTGGCCGGGAGGTCGCCGCACGAGTGCCCGCTGACCGGGAAGACCAGGGTCGACGCGGTATCGGGCGACCCTAGCGTCGTCGGTCGTGGACACTCGATCTCCCGGGGGCGCCCGATGAACCGCATGCACAACACCGTCGCGCTGGTGACCGGCGCGGCCGGCGGAATGGGCCGCGCCCATTGCCGTCGTCTCGCCGAAGAAGGCGCCGACATCATCGCTGTCGACCTCGACACCGCTGCCGCGGAACTGGCACGGACGGCCGCGGAGGTCGAAGCCGCAGGCCGGGTCTGCGTCACCGCCGCGGCCGATGTCCGGGACCAGGTGTCCCTGGATGTGGCCGTCGCCGACGGCGTCGCCGCGCTGGGCCGCCTCGACGTTATCGTCGCCAACGCGGGCATCTACGCCGACCTCGGCCTGTCCTGGGAACTGACCGATCAGGCCTGGCAGCGCACCATCGACATCAATCTCACCGGTATGTGGCACACCGTGCGCGCGGCGGTCCCGGCGCTGACCGACGGCGGCTCGATCGTCATCGTCAGCTCCACCAACGGCATCACCGGCGCCGCGGCCGCCGCGCACTATTCGGCCAGCAAGCACGCCGTGGTCGGGCTGGCCCGCACCCTGGCCAACGAGCTCGGCCCGCGCAATATCCGGGTCAACACGGTGCATCCCGGGTCGGTGGCCACGCCGATGATCCTCAACGACGCGGTCTACGCCAAGCTCTGCCCCGACCTGCCCAATCCGACCCGGGAGGACGCCGCGGCCGTGCTGGCGAGCCGCACGCTGCTGCCGGTGCCGTGGGTCGACCCGGTCGACATCAGCAATGCCGTGCTCTTCCTCGCATCCGACGAGTCCCGTTATGTGACGGGAATCCAGCTCGTGGTGGATGCCGGACTGACTCAGAAGGTGTGACATGGGACGAGTTTCGGGAAAGATCGCGCTGGTCACCGGCGCGGCGCGGGGTATCGGCCGGGCCCAGGCGATCCGGCTGGCCGAGGAGGGCGCCGACATCGTCGCCGTCGACCTCTGCGGTCCGGTCGACTCGGTGGTGACCCCGCCGGCGAGCGCGGCCGACCTGGCCGAGACCGCCGCCGCCGTCACCGCCACCGGCGCGCGGGTCGTCGCCGCGACGGTCGACGTGCGCGACGGAGCCGCTCTGCGTGCCGCGGTCGATGCCGCCGTGGCGGAGCTCGGCGGGCTCGACATCGTCTGCGCCACCGCCGGAATCAGTTCCAGCGGTCCGGCGCTCGAGCTGACCGAACTGCAATGGCAGACGATGATCGATGTCAACCTGACCGGGGTGTGGCAGACCTGCAAGGCCGCCACCCCGCACCTGCTCGCCCGCGGTGGCGGCGCGATGATCCTGACCAGTTCCATCGCCGGGCTGCGTGGCCTGGTCGGGGTGGCGCATTACACCGCGGCCAAGCACGGTGTGGTCGGATTGATGCGGTCGCTGGCCAAAGAGCTGGCCCCGCACCATGTCCGGGTGAATTCGGTGCATCCCACCAATGTCGACACCCCGATGATCCAGAACGACATGGTGCGCCGGGCGTTCCGGCCCGATCTCGAACATCCCACTCGCGAGGAGTTCGCCGCGGCGGCGGTGACGATGAACATGCTCCCGATCCCGTGGGTCGAGCCGGTCGACATCGCCAATGCCACGCTGTTCCTGGGTTCCGACGAGGCCCGTTACATCACGGCGGTGACCCTGCCGGTCGACGCGGGTTCCACCCAGCGCTGACCCACGACGACGACAACGGGGGCCTCCATCGGAGGCCCCCGTTGCGCGTTGCCGGCTCATGTGGAGCGGTCGGTCTCCTTGCGGGTGAGGAAGGCCAGCACCGCCGACTCGAACTCGTTCTTGCGCTCGATCATCGCCCAGTGCCCGCAGTTCGGGAACACGTGCAGTTCGGCGCGCGGAATGGTCCGCATCGGGATCAGCGCCATATCCAGGGGGCTGACCCGATCGTCACGGCCCCAGGTGAGCAGCGTCGGCGCCTGCACCTTGTGCAGCATCGCCCACGGCGGCGGCGCGTCGGAGGCCTCCATGGCCCGCACCATCATGGTGAACGCGGCCTTGCTGTACATCCGGCGGGCGCTGTCGAGGGTGGCCGGGTCGGTGGCCTGGGCCCAGCGTTCCTCGATCAGTTCCTCGTTGACCATGGCCGGGTCGTAGACCATCGAGTGCAGCCACTGGATCAGCCGTTCCCGAGTGGGTTCCTCGGTGAACTCCTGCAGCAGCTTGATGCCCTCACCGGGGCCGGGGCTGAAGATGTTCTTGCCGATGCCGCCGATGGTCACCAGTTTGCCGACCCGCTGCGGGTGCGCGATCGCGTAGTTGAGCGCGACGCCGCCGCCCATCGAGTTGCCGACGATGTCGACACTGTCCAGGCCGAGCGCGTCGACGAAACGGACCACCGAGTCCAGCGCGGTCACCATCGGATGACCGCCGAAGTCGTCACTCACCCCGAAACCGGGGAACTCCAGCACCAGGCACCGGAACCGCTCGGCGAAGGTCGCGAGATTGCCGCGGAAATTCCGCCACCCGGTGACGCCGGGGCCCGAGCCGTGCAGCAGCAACAGCGGCGGACCCTCACCGGCCTCGTGATAGCGCAGCACGCCCGCGTCGGTGCGCACTTCGCGCAGCGTCGCCTCGTAGCTCAACTCGGTCATGCGTGCGTACCGCCGTCGATCCGGATCTCGGTGCCGGTGATGAAGGCGCCGTCCTCGGAGACGAGCATGGCGATCACCCCGGCCACCGCGGTCGGATCACCCATGCCCGCGCCGCCGGATTCCCGGTCGGTCGGCAGGACGGGGGACAGCTTCGAGAACAGCGCCCAGTCGGCGTCGGCGGGCACGTAACCCGGTGTGGCGTCGGTGATGCCGGACTTGATGCTGCCGGGCGCCACGCACACCGCGCGCAGGCCCTTGCCGCCGAATTCGAGGGCGAGTGCGTGGGTGAAGGACTGGATGCCGCCCTTGCTCGCCGCGTAGGCCGCCATGTACGGGTGGGCGAAGGCCGCCGAGGTGGAACTGAAGTTCACGACGGTCGCGCGCGGATTCGCCAGCAGCGCGGGCAGTGCCTCGCGGACCATCAGGAAGGTGCCGGTGAGGTTGACCCGGATGATCAGATCCCACAGATCGAGGGAGGTCTGTTCGGTGTGCGAGGCGCGCAGGATGCCCGCCGCGTTCACCAGCGAGTCCAGGCCGCCGAGGGTCTCGACCGCCGAGCGGACACCGTCGGTCACCGACTGTTCGTCGCCGATATCGATGGTCAGCGTGGTGAGCCGGTCCGCGGTGCCGCGTTCGGCGGCCTGGGCCTTGGTGGCGGCCAGGCCGTCGGCCGAGACGTCGGCGGCGACCATGGTGGCGCCCTCGTCGAGCAGTCGCAGCGCGGTGGCCTGGCCGATGCCGGACGCGGCGCCGGTCACCAGCGTGCGGTGGTCGTCGAGTCTGTTCATGGCTTTCTCTCCTTTGTCTGTGGGGTCAGCCCAGCCGGCCGGGGACCGGCTCGTGGCGCAACTGATCGGTCGCCAACGCGCCTGCGCGGACCGCGTTCTCGATCGAGTCGCGCAGGGCGGGGCAGGTGGGGATCCAGCTGCTGTGCTCGCCGAGCGCGGCACGGCGGGCGAATTCCGGGCACGCGGACTCGGCGTCGTCGAGCCACTGGATGCTGGTGTGGCTGGGACTGAACTTCTCGGCCAGCACCTTGTTGCCGCACGTACCGCATTCGACGGGTTGCATGATTACCTCCTCAGCGCTCGCCCGCGGCGTGCCGCGCGCCGACGTAACCGAACACCATGGCCGGGCCGATGGTGGCGCCCGCGCCGGCGTAGTCGTTGCCCATGACCGCGGCCGAGGTGTTGCCGACGGCGTAGAGCCCGGGAACGGCCGAGCCGTCGGCGCGCAGCACCTGGGCGTGCTCGTTGTAGACCAGCCCGCCCTTGGTGCCCAGGTCGCCGACCCGGATCCGCAGCGCGTAGTACGGGCCCTTGTCCATGACGTCGAGCGCGGGGGAGTCCAGGGTCGGATCGCCGTAGTAGTTGTCGTAGGCGCTGACGCCGCGACCGAAGTCCGCGTCGTGACCGGCCCGGGCGAAACCGTTGAAACGCTCGACGGTCGCGCGCAGGTCCGTGGCAGGCACGCCGATCGCGGCGGCGAGGCCGTCGACATCGGGCGCGCTTCGCACCAGCCCGGTGTCGGTCCACGAGGCCGGGAACTTCTGGCCCGGCAGGATGCCACCGATCGGGTAGCGGCTCTTGGCCTTCGCGTCGAAGATCAGCCAGGCCGGATCGTTGCCGCCGGCCAGCTGGGCGTGCACGAAGGTCACATACGGTGAGGCCTCGTTGGTGAACCGGTGGCCGGTGCTGTCGACGATGATCGAGCGCGGGATCGAGCGCTCCGACACCAGCACCTGATTGATGCCCTCGGGCCGCTGGAACGAGGGCATCCACCACGCGTCGTCCATCAGGTCGACCGCGGCGCCGATCCGCTCACCGGCGACGATGCCGTCACCGGTGTTGTCCGCCGAGGCCGCGCTGAAGTTGTCGCGCCCGCCCTCGGGCAGATAGCGCTTGCGCATAGCTTGATTGTGCTCGAAACCGCCGGTGGCCAACAGCACCCCGGCGCGCGCCCTGATCCGGATCTCGCGGCCGTCGCGTTCGGCGAGCACACCGAGTACCGCGCCGGCATCGTCGGTGATCAGCGAGCGCAGCGGCGTGTTCAGCCACAGCGGCACGTCGGCGTCGGTGAGCGCGAGCCGCAACCGGGCGATCAGGGCCCGGCCCAGGGTGTCCATGTGGCGGCGCAGCAGGATCGCCTTGACCGCGCGCAGGCCGGTCAGCAGCGCGGTCCAGCGCGCCTTCCAGGTGCGGGTCACCATGTTCAGCTGGACGAAGTCCTTGGAGGTGATGAACAGGCCGGGCGGGGTCGCCAGCGCGGCCGGGCGCAGCAGCTCCTCGTCGGCGCCGAGCTGCTCGAGGTCCACCGGCAGCGGCTCGATGGACCGGCCCGCGGGCCGTCCGCCCGGTGCCTCGGGGTGGTAGTCGGAATAGCCGGTGCACCACTGGAAACGCAGGCGCGGGCTGGTCTCCAGGAAGGCCAGCATGCGCGGGCCCTCGTCGATGAAGGTGTCCAGGTTCGCCGAGGGGACCCGGTCACCGACGACGGCGTCGAGGTAGGCGCGCACATCGGCGCGCGAGTCACCGAGGCCCTCACGCAGCAGCTCGGGGTTGTTGGGCACCCAGATGCCGCCGCCGGAGAGCGCGGTGCTGCCGCCGTAGACCCCGGCCTTCTCGATGACCAGGGTGTCCAGGCCCGCGTCGGCGGCGGCGAGCGCGGCCGTGAGCCCACCCGCGCCGCTGCCGACGACCAGGAAGCCGACTTCGTGATCCCAGTGGGTGTCGTTCGCAGTCATCGCGGGCCCGCTCAGCCGATGACCATGTCGTCCTGCGACCAGAACGCGCGCATGCTGGTGATCCGCGCGTCCTCGTCGAAGGTCATGACATCGATCGGTTCGATGGTGACGGCCTGCTCGCCGAACTTGGTGGTCACCCGGAAGCTGAACGCGGCGCTGTCACCGGCCACGCGCACGGTGAACAGTTCGGTCGAGCGCTCCATCGGCTCGATGGCCGAGTAGAACTTCGTGATCGCCGCCAGGCCGACATGCGGCGCGCTGCCGACCGGGTCCTCCACCGTCGCGTCCTCGGCGTAGAGGGCGGCGATGTCGGCAGCCGTCCCGCCGCCGACGGTCTCGATGTACTTGCGCACCGTCGCGCGAATGTCGTCGGCTGAGGCCATCGTGTTGCTCCTGATCAATGTCGAAGGTTTGCTCTGTGAACGGAACCACATTCGCGGGCCCGTGCGGGCCGGTCCGTCCCGGCCAGCGGGAGAGGACCGGCGCCGGGGTCACCCGCCGAGAATGTGGCGCACCGCGAGGTGGCTGAACAGCATGGACGCGCCGATCGGATTGCCGCCGCCGGGATACACCTCGCCGCTGGCGGCGGCCATGGTGTTGCCCGCCGCGTAGAGGCCGGGGATCGGCTCGCCGTCGCGCCCCAGCACCCGGGCCGCGCTGTCGGTGCGCAGGCCGCCCTTGGTGCCCAGATCGGAGATGCCGAACGCGGCCGCGTGGAACGGGCCCTTCTCGATGCGCGCCAGTGGCGGTTCACCATTGGAGAAGGCGCGGTCGTAGGCCTCGTCGCCACGGCCGAAGTCGGGGTCGACCCCGTCGGCGACGAACCCGTTGAACCGCGCGACGGTGGCTTCGAGGTTCGCCGCGGGCACGCCGATCTTCGCGGCCAGCTCGGCGAGAGTGTCGGCGGTGTGCCACAGCCCGGCCTCGACATACTTCTCGGTCTCCACCATCGACACGTTGGTGGCCTTGATCGGCGGCACCTCGCCCTCGGTGTCGTCGTAGATCATCCAGAACGGCAGGCGCAGCCCACGCTCGTCCATCTGCCGGATGACATCACGCCCGAGCCGGTCATAGGGGGCGGACTCGTTGACGAACCGGTGGCCGTCCTGGTCGACGAAGATGCCGCCGGTGAACCACAGCGCGAAGGCCGACCGCCCGTCCGGGTGGGTCAGGCCCGGCGACCACCACGCCTGATCCATCAGGTCGGTGTCGGCGCCGGCCGCGATGCCTGCCTGGTGTGCCCGCCCCTGATTTCCCCAGGGCCCCATGGTGTCGCGTGCCGCACCCGGCACGCCGTAGTGCTTGCGCAGTTCGTCGTTCTGCTCGAAGCCGCCCGCCGCGAGCACCACGCCGCGGCGGGCGCGGATCGCTACCCGGGCACCGTCGCGTTCGACGATCGCGCCCGCCACCGCACCGTCCTCGACCACCAGCTCGACCAGCGGCGAGTTCAGGTGCAGCCGCGCGTGCGGGTAGGCCGAGATCGCACGCAGCAGGCGCCCGATCAGCGCCTGCCCGCCGATCAGCAGCTCCGGCAGCGGCGCGCCGAGCCGGTCGGTGTCCAGCGGTCCGCGCAGCGATACGCGCAACTCGCCCAGCGCCGCGGCGGGCAGCGGGGTCGGCATGATGTGGCGCTGTCCGTCGAGGCGGGCCTTGGGCGCCTTGCCGAAGTAGTCCGGCCACGGCAGCATCTCGAAGGCGAAATGGTCGTCGGCCTCGAGGTACTCGATCAGGTCCCGGCCGCGGCGCACATAGGTCTGCTGCAGGTCCTCGGGGGTGCGGTCGCCGACGACGGCGCGGTAGTAGGTGAGCGCGTCCTCGATGGTGTCGTCGGTGCCCGCGCGCTCCAGGACCGGATTGCAGGGGAACCAGACCCCGCCGCCGCCCGAATAGGCCGTCGTGCCGCCGAACTTGTCGGTCGCCTCGACCACCGCGACGCTGAGTCCCTCGCGGGCGGCGGTGTAGGCGCCGGCCAGGCCGCCGCCCGACCCCGCGACCAGCACATCCACCTCGTCGTTCCAGTGCACCACTGTTCTCCTCCTGGTCCTGCCTCGAATTGCCGACGACGGTAGGCCCGGCGCGGACGGTCCCGGCCCGGCCGTCCCGATCACCGGGAGGCGATCGATGCGCGAATGTGCCGGTCAGCGGGAGGGACACCTGCTCGAGCGGCGTCGGCGTCCCTACCGTCGGCGCGGAGAACGGTCTTCATCGAAAGGTAGGCACTGTGAACCCCGAGACCCCATCGGCACCAGCGAAGGACCCCGCCGAGGTCGACGTGGTCGTCGTCGGCGCGGGCATCGCCGGCCTGTACGCCCTGCACCGATTCCGCGGCAGCGGCCTGCGCGTGCGGGTGTTCGAGGCGGGCGAGGGCGTGGGCGGCGTCTGGTACTGGAACCGCTACCCGGGCGCGCGCTGCGACGTGGAGAGCGTCGACTACTCGTACTCCTTCGACGACACGCTGCAGCAGGAGTGGAACTGGAGCGAGAAGTACGCCACCCAGCCCGAGATCCTGTCCTATCTCGAGCACGTCGCCGATCGCTACGACCTGCGCCGCGACATCGAATTCGGTACCCGCGTCACCGATGTCGTGCTCGACGAGGCGACCCTGCGCTGGCAGGTCGCCACCGACACCGGGCGCACGGTCTCGGCCCGGTTCGTCGTGCTGGCCACCGGACCGCTGTCCAACGCCAACACCCCCGCCATCGCCGGTCTCGACACCTTCGCCGGGCAGGTGCTGCACACCTCGCACTGGCCGCACGAGGGCGTCGACCTCACCGGGCAGCGGGTCGGGGTCATCGGTACCGGATCCTCCGGTATCCAGACCATTCCGTGCCTGGCCGAACAGGCCGAGCGGCTGCACGTGTTCCAGCGGACCGCCAATTACAGTGTGCCCGCGGGCAATACGCCGCTGACCGAGGAAGACCGGCAGGCGCACAAGGGCAACTATCCCGAACGCAGGCGCCTGTCGATGGCCAGCGGCGGCGGGTCCCCGCACCAGGCGCACCCGTCCTCCGCGCTCGACGTCGACGAGGCCGAACGCCGCGCCGCCTACGAGAAGCGCTGGGCCCTGGGCGGGGTGCTGTTCAGCAAGACCTTCCCCGACCAGCTCACCACGCTGCCCGCCAACGACACCGCCCGGGAATTCTGGGAGGAGAAGGTGCGGGCGGTGATCGAGGATCCGGCGGTGGCCGAGCTGCTGGTGCCGCGCGATCATCCGATCGGCACCAAGCGCATCTGCACCGACACGAACTACTACCAGACCTACAACCGCGCCAATGTCGAGCTCGTCGACCTGCGCGCCACCCCGATCACCCGCATCGACGCCGCGGGCGTGCACACCGAGGCCGCGCACTACCCGCTCGACACCCTGGTGCTGGCCACCGGATTCGACGCGATGACCGGCTCGGTATCGCGGATGAACATCGTCGGCCGCGGTGGCGAGACACTCAACGAGGCGTGGCGGGAAGGACCGAAAACCTATCTGGGCCTGGGCATGACGGGCTTCCCGAACCTGTTCGTCCTGACCGGGCCGGGCAGTCCCTCGGTGCTGGCGAACATGGTGCTGCACTCGGAACTGCACGTCGACTGGGTGGCCGAGGCCATCGGTTTCCTCGACGGCCAGGGCGCGGCGGCACTGGAGGCGCGACCCGACGCGGTGGCCGACTGGGTTCGCGAGTGCGCGGCCCGGGCCGAGGGAACCCTGATGACCCAGGCGAATTCGTGGTACCTGGGCGCCAATATCGAGGGCAGGCCGCGGGTGTTCATGCCCTTCGTCGGCGGGTTCGGTGTCTACGGCGAGATCATCGCCGAGGTCGCGGCCGCCGGGTACAAGGGCTTCGACGTCCTCGAGGCCTGAGACACAGCGACGGGGTGCTCCGAGCGATCGGAGCACCCCGTCGTGGTCGTTCAGGCCGTGAAACCGCCGAAACCGCCGCGATAGAACAGCAGCGGCTTGCCGCCCTCGGTCGCGCGCAGGTCACCGACGCGGGCCAGTACCACGGTGTGATCGCCCGCATCGTGCTCGAGCTCCACGCTCACCTCGATATGGGCCAGCGCCCCGGCCAGTGCGGGCGCGCCGTTACCGGCCCGCTCCCACGCGACCCCGGCGAACTTGTCGGCACCGCTCACCGCGAACTGGCGGCACAGCGCGCTCTGCTCCTCGGCCAGGATATTGATGCACAGCGAGCCCTGCTCGCGCAGCAGCGGCCAGCTCGACGAGGTCTTGGCGGGGCAGAACGAGACGAAGGGCGGGTCGAGCGACACCGACACCACCGACTGGCAGGTGAAGCCGAGCGGGCGCGTCCCGTCGTGCGCGGCGATCACGGCGACGCCGGTGGCGAAGTGCCCGAGGACGCGGCGCAGCTCGGCGGCTGCCGGGGCGCCTGCGGCGACGACGATGTTGTCTGCATTCATCCCTCCACCATCCGGGTGGGCGCGGACCTGCTCAAGACGTCCTCCCGGTGAGTGGTTGTCGCCGGGCCAACAACGCCGGGGGCGATTGATAACATGCAGCGATGGCGACCCCCGACCCCGATACCGGTGTGCCCAATCTGCCGGCGACCAGCTGGGCGGTCCTCGCCATGCTCTCCTACGAGGAGGAGGTCTCCGGCTACGACCTGAAGAAGTGGGCCGACTGGAGCCTGAGCTATGTGTACTGGACGCCGTCCTACAGCCAGATCTACGCCGAGCTGAAGAAGCTCGAACAGCACGGCTTCGCCAGCTCGCGCCTCGACCAGGACAACGCCATGCGCGGACGGCGGCTCTACCGGATCACCGACTCCGGCCGGGCCGCGGTCACCACCTGGTGGAACAAGGCGCCGGTCGACCCGTCGGTGCTCAAACACCACGTGCTGCTGCGGGTGATGTTCGGTCACCTCGGTTCCCCGGACCGCCTCAAGCAGATCCTGCGCGACCACATCGCCGATGTCGACAAGCTCGAGCATCGCGCCGGCATCGACGCCGAGGCCGCGAGATCCGAACCGGGCTGGGCTTATTCGCAGATCGTGCTGCTATGGGCCCAGCGCCACTACGCGGCCGAACGCGAACTGGCCCAGCAGCTGATCGACGACATCGACGCCGCGAGCATCGTGCTCGAGGGCGCCGAACACGACGAGCGCGCCGAATACCCACATCCGACCCCGGGCCGCTGGCGCGAGATCGAGCAGCGCGTCCTGGAAGAAGAAGCGCTGCAGCACGACCCGGCCGACTAGTCAGCCCACCGGGTCGCGTGCGCGATCAGGCCATCACCGTATGACCTGAACCGCCTGCCGCTAGGCCGGACCGAGCAGGTCGCGCGCCATCGCCCAGACCTCCGTGCGCGCCGCGGTCGTCGCCGACAGCGACGGAATCGTGAGGAAGCCGTGGAACAGCCCGTTGTAGCGGCGATGCCGCACCGCCACCCCGTCACCGGCCAGACGCTGTGCGTAGGCATCCCCCGCCGAGCAGGGCGGGTCCAGTTCCGCGGTGACGACCACCGCGGGCGGCAGCCCGGCCAGCGTGGCCGCCCTGGTCGGCACCAGACGCACGTCGTCGGTGCCGTGCGGTGCGTAATTGCGCCAATACCACCGCATGGCGCTGGTCGTGTTGTAGTGCCCCGTGCCGAACCGCCGGTAGGACTCGGTGTCGAAATCGTCGTCGATCACCGGATAGATCAGGATCTGCGCCGCGAGCTCGGGACCGCCACCGTCCCTGACCGCGATGGCCACGGTGGCCGCGAGATTGCCGCCCGCACTGTCACCGGCCAGCGCGATCCTGGCCGGATCGCCGCCGTAGCTGGTCGCGTTCTCGGCGGCCCAGCGCAACGCGGCGAGCATGTCATCGTGCGCGGCAGGAGCCGGATGCTCGGGGGCGAGCCGGTAGTCGACCGAAACCACCACCGCGCCGACCCCCGCCGCCATCGACCGGCAGAACTCGTCATGACTGTCCAGATCACAGAACACGAACCCACCACCGTGCGCGAACACGATCACCGGCAGCGCCGCACCGTCGTGATGCGGCCGGTACACCCGCAACGGCAAGGGCCCGCCAGGCCCGTCCACGGTGACGTCGCGCGCCTCCCGCATATCGGGAAGCCGTCGCAGCGGCGCACGCCTGGCGCGGATCGCAGCCCGCACCTCGGCAGCCTCCATCGCGGCGACATCGGGGAATCCGGCGTCGAGCGCGGCCAGCATCGCCGCAACTTCCGGATCGCGTACCGCGCCCGGCCCCGTAGTCGGGAAAACTCGTCCAGTCATGCAGGTCACGGTAGGTTCGGACGCCCCGGCCGGGACCGCGTTCTCCCGCTGGGCGGAAACTCCAGGCTGTAGTCAAGGTGCTTCCCGCCTAATCGGGAGTAAACACGTTGTGGCGACGTTGATCGCCACAACGTGCCTTTGTGACTGGTATGCTCGTCATAGATGAAAGGGAAGGTCATGGCGGGCTATCGGATCGATCGGCAGGCTATCGAGTTCGGCGAGCACGTGCGGGGCTGGCGTATGGTCCTTGGCCTCACTGCCCAGCAGGTTGCCGAGCGCGCGGGCATCACGCGAGACACTCTGCGCAAGGTCGAGACCGGTGATCTGACCGTCAGCTTCGGCAACGTCGCGCAGGTACTTCGGGCGCTCGGCGTGCTCGACACGGCGATCGAGTCGATCGATCCACTGAACAGCGACATCGGCAGACTTCGGGCCGGCAATCTGACGAAGCGGCGCGCGCGATGACCACGGTCGAGGTCCTCGTCGACGAGGCTGGTCGCACGAAGTCGGTCGGCCAGGCGCACTTCACCCGTTCCCGTGGCCAGATCTCCACGACGTTTCTCTATGACAACGGATACCTCGCGGATGGTGGTATGGCCATCGACCCGGCGCTTCCACTACTGTCGGGCTCTCAGCATCAGAATGGGTTGGTTCGCGCTTTCGCCGACAGCGCCCCAGATCGCTGGGGCCGCAACCTCATCGAGAAGGCCGAGCGTGTACGCGCTCGTGTGGAGGGGAAGACCCCACGCAGGCTGGATGATCTCGATTTTCTTCTCGGGGTCAGCGATGACACGCGCCAGGGGGCGCTCCGGTTCCGACTTTCCGGAAACGACGAGTATCTCGGAAGGCCATCAACTGTCCCGAAGCTTGTTTCATTGCCAGAGTTGCTGAACGCCTCCGACGAGATCAGCTCAGACGACGATCCTGCCGCAGCGATCAAGCAACTGCTGGACACGGGAACCACTGGGCTCGGCGGGGCGCGGCCGAAGGCTTCGGTGCGGCTGGAGGACGGCAGCCTCGCGATTGCGAAGTTTCCGCATGGCAGTGACCAGTGGGACGTCATGGCGTGGGAGGCGACAATGCTCGACCTCATGGAGGCGGCAGGGATCCGAACGCCCGAACGGCGACTCACCCGCGTCGGCGGCCGCAGCGTGCTTGTCCTGCGCCGATTCGATCGAACCGATACTGGCCGTCGTCTCGGCTACATCAGTGCGATGACGGCCACGGGCTCGACCGATGGCGAACACCGCGACTACGCCGACATCGCAGAGGCGATGCGCGATCTTTCGCGCTCACCGAAGGGGGATCACCATGAACTCTTCGATCGTGTCGTCGCGAGCGTCGCGCTTGGCAATACCGACGATCACTTGCGTAACCACGGCTTTCTCACTGATCGAGGATCGTGGGCGCTGAGCCCCGTCTTCGATGTGAACCCGAACCCGGATCCATGGCGGCCCCGCTCGACCTCGATCATGGGAGCGGACACGCTCCCGGAGGAAACGGACGGACTACTCGCCTTTGCCGAAGATTGCAGCATGACCGTCACACAGGGGCGTGAACGAATGCTCCGCATCGCAGGAGCGCTGACAAACTGGCGTGACGCCGCACGCAGGAACGGGATCAGCGAGCGTGAGGTGACGACGATGACCGGGTCGATCGATGCGCGCCTGGATGCGGTTGCCAACGCAGCCCAGATCTAAATGTCAGTCTTCCACGTCAAACACCCCCACCACCGCAACGCGCCACGCATCAACCGCACACCGGCCGTGCGAGGGAATGGCCCACCACTCAGCCACCAAGTCCTTCAGGCCCGGGAGGACATCGGTCCCGCGACAGATGGGAAGGGCCGGCCGCTATGCCGGTATGGTCAGTGCTCGCACGATCGACCGCACATTCTGGAGATTGCGGCCGTAGTCGACGGTAGTGATCGGAAGGCGCGGACGACTGGAGATCTCCACGGTGCTGCCGTCGGGCCGTTCCGAAACCACCACCTGCAGGTTCTCGCCCCAGCTCATCCACGACACCTTCGTGCGCGCGGTGAGTACACCCGCGGCGGGATCGCGTTGCGTGATGGTCGCCGGCACCTCGGCCAGCACCCGTTCGGCCATCGCGAAAGACTCCCCGGCGGGCCGCTCCATCTCGATCGAAACCTGCTGGCGCACATCGGCTCCGAGCTCGTGGCCGGTGCCATCGCGCCGTGCCCGTATCACGGAAAACCCGCTGATGATCGCACCGAACAGCAGTCCACCGATCAATCCGGCGATCACCCCACCCCACACCGAGCCGGAGATCAATCCCAGGTAAAGCGCCATGACAATGCCGAAAATCGGGCCGCTGCGCAGAAATATCCGGGTTGCCCCGCGCCAGAGAGGACTCATGGCCGGCAGCCTACTGACTCGTCGAAGCCATGTCGCTCCCGTTATCGCACGCTCCTCCCCGGCAGTTGTCGGCCAGGTCCGAGGACGCGGCCTGATCGATCGCACTCCGCGGTTCGGCCCGAACCCGGCCCGTTCAGGTTCGCCAAGGCACAAATCCGGTTCGGACCTCTCCGCAAATCTTCGATCGGACCGATACTGTCCTTCAGACCTGCGTGAAGCACGAGAGCCGAGGTTCATTCATGGTGCACGGGCCACGTCGGCGAACAGGGAACGGCCGAGGTGTCTATCGCTCCGTGGTCACCGGAGCATCGTGGGCGGCGGTCATCGTCGGGCTGGCCTTCGTTGTGGTCGGGCTCGTCACCGGTGATCTGACGTTCGCGAAGATCAGTCTGCTGCTGGTCCCGCTCGGCTCGATCGGCCTGGCCGGCCACTACGCCGACCAGGCCGAGCATTCCCCGGTCGTTCAGCAGGCGCAACACCCCGGTGTCGTGGTGCTGCGCTATCGCCCGCTGAGGGCGCTGGCACTCCTGATGGGGTTCGGGACCGCCTGCGGTATCGCGGCAGTTCTCGGCTGGCGGCAGGGGCTGGGCGAGGAAGCCGGCTACGCCATCGGCCTCTGCGTGGTCGCGCTGCTCGTCGCCGCGAGCATGGCCGGAGTTCGGCGCTCGGCACGGCTCATCCTCTCCGCGGACTCGCTGCGCGTGCGATTGCCCGGTCTCGACCGGGAATTCGCCTGGGACGGCATCATCGAGATCGGCGCCGCGGAAACACCGCACGGCGACGTCATCACCATCACCGCTGACCGGGCAGGCATACGCCGGCACCGCCGGGATGGTTTCGCCAGTGCCGTCTGGCGACCGTCGCGACGAGAACCGAACGGGCCGTGGTTGGTTCCGGTCGACTTCTGGGGCGTCGGATCGGTGGGACTGTTCGAAGCGCTGACGTGCCTGCGGGAAGACCCGGCCCTACGCGACAAGCTCTCTGCCGAGCTGCTGACCGACCTGTTGATCCATGGATTCGAATCCCGAGTGCTGGGCGATTCACCCGAGCGCGGGTGAGTACGGGTCTCCCGCTGGGCGGAAACGCCAGGTCACGACCTGGCGGTGGGTGCCTACCGTCGGTACATGAACACTGCCAAGGTCTTTGTGATCGACACCGTGGTGACGAAACCTGGTCGGGCCAGGGAGTTCGTCGACGCCTATCTGCGGGAGTACGCGCCGGGGGCGCGCGAGCGGGGGATGACGCTGGAACGGATCGTGGTCAGTCCGCCGGTGTGGTTCCCCGACGAGTCGAACACGGTGATCGCGACGTGGCTGCTCGACGGGGCCGAAGGGTGGTGGGAGATGACCTGGCGGGGGCGGTCGGATCCGGCGGTGCGGGGATGGTGGGGTGGCGTGGACGAGCTGATAGTTCATCGCACGCGGTCGACCGGGGCCGAGGCCGCCGACATCGCGAGGCTCGGCAATGTTTGATGTCGTTCGGCTGGTACATCTTTCCGCTGCGGACGGCTCGGACGCCGAACGGCTGATGACCGAACTGCGCGCGGCGGCGGCCGGGGCGGCGCGGCGGGTGCTGGTGCAGCCCACGCTGCCGGGGGTGCGCAACGGCGGGGACGTGTTGGTGCACCTGCGATTCGACGAGGCGGCCGACTGGTCCGGCTGTGCGCCGCGGGTGGACGCGGTGCTGGCCGACCCGCTCGTGACCCACGTCGACGGTGCCGAATACGACGGCGGTGTCGGTGGGGTCGCCGAGCCGCGCTCACCGGGATCGGTGTACCGGGTCCTGCTGCTGCGGGTCGCGCCGGGGACCACGCACGCGACGATCGACCGCTTCGAGGCCGACCTGCTGCGCATGCCCGGCTATATCCCGACCATCCGGTCCTGGCAGTTGAGCCGGGTGATCCGCGGTATCGGGTCCGTGCCGTGGACCCATGTCTGGGAACAGGAATTCACCGATCTCGACGGCCTGAACGGACCGTATCTGATGCATCCGATCCACTGGGCGCACGTCGACCGCTGGTTCGATCCGGAATGCCCGGACATGATCGTGCGGGATCGGGTCTGCCACAGCTTCTGTGTCAACGAGCCGACGACGCGGCACTGACCCGTCGGTGCCCGGCCGGGGGACGGCCGGGCCGGACCGGGGCATGATCAGGCGGAGCGTGAACCCCGCAGGTCGGCGAGCGGACGCGCGGCCGGGCCGACGCCGAGCGGGCGCGCGTGCTGTTGCAGCGTCGGATGCACGCGGACCCGGCCGTCGTCGACATGGCGCCAGATGTTGAGCGCGGTCGTGCGGACCGCGGCGGCCAAGCGGTGGTCGAACGCCATCCGGTCCACCGGCCCGCACACCGAGACCGCCGCCGCCGCGGGCGCGCCCGGGTCACCGATCGGGGCGGCGATACACCCGAACCCGACCAGTGATTCCTCGCGTTCGACCGCGACACCGTGCGCGCGCACCTTGGTCAGTTCGGCGTCGAGCTGTGCCTTGGTGGTGATGGAGTACCTGGTCCGCGCGGTGGCCTGCCCGGCGAGGACATCGGCGACGCGGCGCTCGTCGGCGTAGGCCAGGATCGCCTTGCCGACGGCGGTACCCGCCGCCGGACGCCGGCCGCCCACCCGGGTGGGCACCGACAGGTCACCGCCGATCTTGTCCAGGTACACCACATCCGGGCCGTCGAGCACGGCCAGGTGCACCACGAACCCGGTCACCCGGTGCAGCTCGTGCAGGAACGGCATGGCCGCGCGATGCAGCCGGTCCTGATGCACGGCCAGCGACCCGAGCTCCATCAACCGGATGCCGAGCTCGTAGTCGCGGCCTTCACGCCGTAGCCAGCGCAACTGCACGAGCCGCTCCAGCATGCGATGCGCCGAGGACCGGGGTAGCCCGGTCCGGCGCACGATCTGGGCGAGGGTGAGCCTGCCCGGTCCGTCGAACGCGTCGAGCAGCAGGGACGCGCGGTCCAGGATCGCGCTGGGGGTGGTGGCTTCGGCCTGGATGACCATGGAGCTCTCCATTCGGATCTACGAGCTGATGCCGAATCGCATATTTCGATTAGGCATATACCTATTCATACCATCCCGTGTGTGCGTTGTCACATGAATCGCCGATGTGTATGGAAACGACGACGACCCCCGGCCCGAGCGGAGTGCTCGGGCCGGGGGCCGTCGGAGGGCGGTACGCGGGGATTACATGGCGGCCAGCGGCTCGCTGCCGGACCAGTCGTGGCCCCAGTAGCTGTCGGCGGTGATCTCCTCGGCGCTGTAGTAGCGCTCGTCGACGCGCATGCCCTCGGTGCCGAACTCGATGTCCCAGCCGCCGGGTGCGCGCACGTAGAACGACACCATCTTGTCGTTGGTGTGGCGGCCCAGCGTCGAGGACACCGAGAAACCGTCCTTGACGACGCGATCGAGGGCCTGGCCGACGGCGTCGAGGGTGTCGACCTCCACCATGATGTGCACCAGACCGGGCGCGCCACCGTGCGGCGCGGGGCACAGCGCGAGGCTGTGATGGCGCTCGTTGATCCCGAGGAACCGCACCCGCATCGGCCCGAACTCCGGCGGCGCCGGAATACGGAACGCGCCACGCGGCAGGAACCCGAGCACATCGGTGTAGAAGTCGAAGCTGCCGTTGGGGTCCATGGTCGGCAGCACGACGTGGCCGAGGCCTTGGGCGCCGGTGACGAACTTCGCGCCGAACGGGGTCACCACCGGGCTGTGATCGAGCACCGCGCCGTGGAAGATCTCCAGCGTCGCGCCGGTCGGGTCCTCGAAGGTGATGACCTCCTCGACCCGGCGCGCGTCGGCTTCCTCGAGCGAGAGCGGCTTGACCGCGATGCCTGCCGCGGTCACCGCCTCCTGCACGCGGACCAGCGCCGCGTGGTCGCGCACCTCCCAGCCGATGGTCACGATGGCGTCGCTGTCGCCCGGCACGACGGTGATGCGCGCGGCGCGCTCGTCCATCCGCAGGTACAGCGCGTTCTCGTCGGGTCCGCTGCCCTGGGCGAAGCCGAGCACGTCGAAGGCGAAGGTGTGCCAGCGGTCCATGTCGGCGGTCTGGATCTTGACGTAGCCGAGGCCCTTGATATCAGTCATTTCCGTTGTCCTTCGTGGTGTCCGGGTCAGATCATCGAGCGCAGGTTGTCCGCGGGCTCGAGACCGAGGGAGCTGACGGCCGAGGCGTGGTACACCGTGCTCGGCACGTGGATGGCGTGGGCGAGGCCGACGTGCGCATCGCGCCAGTAGCGCTGCAGCGGCTTGTCGGTGCGCATGGCGTTGCCGCCGGAGCGGGCGAAGATCTGGTCGACGGCGGTGACCGCGCGCCAGGCCGCGCGGACCTGGGTGCGCCGCACCGCGGCCCGTTCGGCGAAGGTGATCTCCTTGCCCGCGTCGACGGCGTCGAAGATCTTGTCCGCGTTCGACAGGAGTTCCTGGCGCGCGGCATTGATGTCGGCGGCGGCCTCGCCGATGGCGAAGAGCACGTACGGATCGTCCTTGACGGCGGTGCCCTGCGCGCCGACCCGGTCGCGCTGGTAGTCCAGGTGCGCGGCCAGCGCGCCTTCGGCGATGCCGACCACCGCGGAGCTGATACCGAGGGGGAACATCGTCGACCACGGCATCTTGTACAGCGTCTCGGTGACGCCGTATTCCTTCTGCGCGGTGCCGTCGATGACGTGGTCGCCGTTCATCACCCGGTAGTCGGGCACGAAGGCGTCCTTGACGATGATGTCCTTGGAGCCGGTGCCCTTGAGGCCGACCACATTCCAGGAGTCCTCGACGATGGTGTAGTCCTGGCGCGGCAGGATCATGTGCAGCATGGTCGGCGGCAGCGCCATCGAGCCGTCGGGGTTGCCGAGCATGGCGCCCAGGAAGATCCAGTCGCAGTGGTCGGTGCCGGAGCTGAACTGCCAGCGGCCGTTGAAGATGTAGCCGCCGTCGACCGGGCGGGCGATACCGGTCGGCGCGTACGGCGAGGCCATCCAGGTGTCGTGGTCGTCGGCCCACACCTCGTCCTGCACCTTCGGACTCGCGAAGGCCAGCTGCCACGGGTGCACGCCGACGATGCCGGCGATCCAGCCGCTGGCCGGATCCAGTGCGGCCGTGGCCATCACCGTCTCGGCGAACTCACGCGGATGCGCCTCGTAGCCGCTGTACTTCTTGGGCTGCAGCAGGCGGATCGGGCCCGCCGTCTTGAGCAGCTGGGCGGTGGCGTCGGGCAGCTGCCCGAGACGCTCCGCCTCCGGGGCCTGATCGCGCAGCTGGTCGGCGATCGCGGCGATGTTGTCGAGAACCTTGGTCATCGCAGGTGGTGCTTTCTGTTCGGAGTGATCAGTGTCAGGACATGGTGTTCAGCACGGCGCCGCGGGCGATGTTGTCGGCCACCTCGGCCTCCCAGCTGGTCACCGCGCGTTCGGTGTCGATCTCGAATTCGAAGCGCTTGGTCATGTCCTCGGTGACGTCCTCGACGTCGACATAGAACTGCTTGTACCAGCGGCGCAGCTGGTAGACCGGCCCGTCCTCCTCCGACAGCAGCGGGTTGTCGATCGGGGCCTTGTTCTTCCAGATCTCGATGTCCTGTTCGAAGCCGACCTCGACGCCCGCGGCGAACTGGGCGGCCATGGCGGTCGCGTCGTCGTCGGACATGCCCTGCGGCTTCTTCACCATCGCGCCGTACTGGAGCACGAAAGAGTTGTCGCTGACGGGGTAGTGGCAGTTGATCAGCACCGTCTCGATCGTCATGCCCTGGGCCTCGCTCCAGAGCCAGTCGATCATGTACGACGGGCCGAAATACGAAGCGTCCGAACGTAAGGTGGAGTTCGGGTCGTCATAGTTGGTGCCGACCTCGATATCCTGGCGCGGGGTCGAGCGCATGTACTGGGTGGCGGTGTGCCCCTCGAAAACATTCTTGAAGTAGCGCGGGAACGCGTAGTGCACGTAGAAGAAATGCGCCATGTCGACGACGTTGTCGACGATCTCGCGACAGTGCGAGCCTTCGATGAGCATCGAGTTCCAGGTCCAGTCGGTCCACTCGTCGGTGCCATAGCCCTCGATCTCGGGGATGGTCACCTCGTCGGTGGGCTTGCTGCCCTGCGGGTCGTGCCAGATGTAGAGCTGGCCGTTGCGCTCGAGGGTCGGCCAGGAGCGGGTCTTGGCCAGCGGGGGCACCCGGCGCGCGTAGGGGATCGCGGTGCACTTGCCGTTGCCGCCCCAGCGCCAGTCGTGGAACGGGCAGGCGATCGAGTCGCCCTTGACCGTGCCGTGGGCGAGGTTGCCGCCCATGTGGCGGCAGAAGCCGTCGAGCACGTGCAGCGCGCCGTCGGACTCGGACTGGAACACCACCAGCGTGGTACCGAAGGCCTTGACTTCGTGCGGCTTGCCGTCGCGGAACGACGAGAGCAGGCCGAGGCAGTGCCAGCCGCGGGCGAAACGCGTCGGCGCGTCGGCGGCCTCGATCTGCCGGTAGTCGGCGGTCGCGTCGAGTGTGCTGCCGTTCGGCGGGTTCTCCGGCATCGAAACCTCCATGTTCGGACGGAGTGGGATGAGCTGCGCCGATGGTCGCGCTCCCAGGGCCCACCCGCGCCGCCGTCCTCCCGGTCAGCGGACATGTTTTCGGTGGGACTCGCGGCTGTCCCGATCAGCGGGAGAGGAACCGATCACAACCGGACCGCGGTTCTAGCGTGGCGTCCATCCCCAGCAGGAGAGGAATGCTCATGGCTACCGTCGCGATGGTCCTGGAGACCGACGCCATCCGGATGTTCGCCGAGGCCGCGCGCTCGCACGATCCGGCCTATCGGCTCGCCGAGCGGCCCGTGGTGCCGCCGACTTTCCTGCCCGCCGGCCTCGGCGCGGGCGAGCGCGCCGAAACCGATCACCGGTTCTTCGGCCCGCCGCCGCGCGCGGGTGACCAGCTGACCGTCATCCGCACCGGCGCCCCGGCCCGCCCGGCGGCCGAATCGCTGACCCGCTACTTCGACCGCACCGGCGGCCTGGTGGCCGAATCCTGGGCGGCCGCCGAAGCCGGTGCGGGCGAACCGGTCTCGCCGCAGGCCACCGCGCTGCTGGCCACCTACGCCACCGACTGGCTCGGCGCGGAGAACATCCGCCGGTTCCGCACCAGGGTGCTGCGGGCCCTGCCGTCGGGCGAATCGCTGACCTGCACCGGTCACATCACGCAGAGTTACGTGCAGGACGGCGAAGCGCGCGTGGATGTCACCCTGGCCGGGACCGACGCCACGGGCGCGGTCGTCGTCCGCGCGTGGGCGAGCTTCGCCCGCGACTGACCCCGCCGAGCAGGAGCGCCATGCCAGAGACCACCACCGACCTCGCCGCCCGGATCGCCCGGCTGGAGGCCATCGAGGCGATCACCGCCCTCAAGCACCGCTACTTCCGCGCGTGCGACGCCAAGGACCCGATCGGTTTCCGCGACTGCTTCCTGCGCGCGGGCGCCGAACTCGACTACGGCACGCTGGGCAGACACGATGCCGACGGCATGGCCGCGGTGTTCGCCTCGATCGCGCTGCGGCAGGTCGACGGCGCACCGGTGATCTTCGACATGCATCACGGTGTGCACCCCGACATCACCGTGCACGACGCGGAGTCCGCGAGCGGCCGGTGGACGCTGCGTTTCCGGCAGGTGAACATGCTCGACCGCACCGAGTCGGTGACCACCGGTGAATACGCCGACGAATACCGGGTAGAAGACGGTCACTGGAAGATCGCGCACTGCACCTTCACCCAGCTCTGGTCGATCACCCGCCCGATCGGTGCCGACTGCCGGGTGAAAAACGGGTGATTCCGCCACGCCGGGCGCCGCGCGATGGTGAGGTGTTCATAATGCACATCGAGGTTCGGAGGTAGTACGACATGTCGCGACGCTACGAAGGCAAGGTCGCCTTCATCACCGGTGCGGCCCGTGGCCAGGGCCGCTCCGAGGCGGTCCGGCTCGCGGAGGAAGGGGCCTCGATCATCGCGATCGATGTGTGCGCGGACTTCGCCAGCACCACCTACGCGGGCGCCACCGAGGAGGACCTGGCCGAGACGGTGCGCCTGGTCGAGGCCGCCGGCGGCAAGATCGTCGCGAGCAAGGCCGACGTCCGGGATTTCGACGCGCTCAGCGCCGCGCTGCACGCGGGTATCGCCCAGTTCGGCCGCCTCGATGTGGTCGTGGCCAATGCCGGCATCTGCTCGGGTGCGATGTCGTGGGAGATCACCGCCGAGCAGTGGCAGGAGACCATCGATGTCAACCTGACCGGTGTCTTCCACACCGCCAAGGCGGCGATCCCGTACCTGATCGAGCAGGGCGAGGGCGGGGCGATCGTGTTCACCAGCTCGGTGGCCGGGCTCAAGGGCATGCCGTTCACCGGGCACTATGTCGCCACCAAGCACGCCATCACCGGCCTGGCCAAGACGATGGCCAATGAGCTGGGCGAGTACAGCATCCGGGTCAACACCGTGCATCCGGCCGGGGTGGCCACCGGGATGAACATGGTGGAGCTGGGCCCGCTGTTCGAGAAGCACGCGGCCACCCTGGCGCCGATCTTCATGAACGCGCTGCCCACCTATCTCACCGATCCCGGTGACATCGCCGCCGCCGTGGCGTGGCTGTGCTCGGACGAGGCCGGGCAGGTCACCGGCGCGCAGATCCCGGTGGACATGGGCAACCTGAACCGCTGACCCGCCGGATTGGTATTTTTATACCACTCACCCTAGGGTGGTATGAAAATACCAACTGGAGGCGTGATGGTGGAGTTGAAGTCGCCCGCGGAGATCGAGCGGATGCGGGTGACCGGCCGGTTCGTCGCCGACGTGCTGGCCGGCGTCCATGCGAAGGCCGCCGTCGGGGTGAACCTGCTCGAGCTGGAAGCGTATGTGCGGGAACGGATCCGCGAGCGCGGCGCGGTCTCCTGCTACTGGGACTACGCGCCCTCGTTCGGTCGCGGACCGTTCCGCAACACCGTGTGCCTGGCCGTCAACGACGCGGTGCTGCACGGACTTCCGCACGATTATGTGCTGCGCGACGGCGACGTGCTCACCGCCGATCTGGCCGTCACCATCGACGGCTGGGCCGCCGACTCCGCGGTGACCACCATCGTCGGCACCCCCGATCCGGCCGATCAGCGGCTCGTGCGCGCCACCGAGGACGCCCTGGTCGCCGGCATCGCGGCCGCGCAGCCCGGCGGTCACCTCGGCGACATCTCCGCCGCCGTCGCCGGCGTCGCGCGCGACTACGGCTATCCGGTCAACACCGAATTCGGCGGGCACGGCATCGGCCGCACCATGCACGAGGACCCGCACGTGGCCAACACGGGCCGTCCCGGTCGCGGCTTCCGCCTGCGCCCAGGGCTCACCGTGGCGATCGAGCCCTGGTTCGCGGCAGGCACCGCGCAGGTCGTCACCGACGCCGACGGCTGGACGATCCGGTCCGCGGACGGCTCCCGGTGCGCGCACAGTGAACACACCATCGCGATCACCGCCGACGGGCCGAGCATCCTCACCCTCGCGGGCTGAGCGTCCGCGCGGGTCAGGCGGATTCGGCGACCCGCTCGACGCGGTAGACCTCGGCGAGCTCGGCCAGCGGCAGCGACAGCGCCTCGGCCAGGCCGACGACGGTACCGAAAGCGGGGGAGGGCAGGCGCCCGGACTCGATCTTGCGCAGCGTCTCCGGCGAGATCCCCGCCGCCTGGGCCACCTCACCGAGCTCGCGCTCGCCGCGCGCGGTGCGCAGCCGGCGACCGAGGCGACGGCCTGCTTCGACCTGGGCCGGACTGAGGGGGAGACGCACCATGGCATCGAGGGTACCCCGGCACGGCCGACGGGCCGATGATCATCGATCACCGGCCCGGACGGGGAACCCGCGTCAGTACGCCGTGCCACCGGTGGCCGGCGTGCGGCCGTGCCGCATGGTCACGGCCAGGACCAGCGCCACCAGCGAGGTCGCCGCGCAGACCCAGAAGCCCAGCTCATAGCCCTGATCGCCGAAGATGTCCGGAATCGGGGTGTCGGGTACCGGCTGCCCGCCGACACTGATCTGCGCGCTCATCGCGGCCTGGTGCAGGAACGCGGTGACCACGGCCAGGCCGATGGCCACACCCATCGACTGCATGACACCGAGCATGCCGAGGCTGATGCCCTGCTGTTCCTGCGGTACCGCCTCCACCATGAGAATCGGCATGGCCGCGTAGTAGAAGCCGAAGCCGATACTGAACACCGCGTTGACCAGCAGGAACACCGTGCTGGAATGCGGGAGCACCGCGAAGGCCACCGCCGAGCCGACGAAGATCGTCAGCGCGACCACCAGCGGGATCCGCGCCCCGACGCGGCGGGCGATGACACCGGCGAGCGCACCGCAGATCATGGTGACCACGGCCCCCAGCAGCGCGATGCGCACCGCGAATTCGAGGAGGCTGTAGCCACTGCCGTAGCTGTATCCGGGATCCAGGTGCACCAGTACCGCCTCGAGCGGCAGCTGCTGACCGGTCTGGGCCTGCACCCCGGCGAGGGTGCCCTGCTGCACGCCCGCGGTCACCGTCGCCTCGTCGGGCGTCTGGGACATGTAGGCGATGGCGTAGGACACGATGCCGATCTGCAGCGAGGCGAACAGCGCGCCGGCCAGCACCATCGCGACCCGCGGATGGAACAGCAGCCCCATGTCCATGATCGGCTGCGCGACCCGGGTCTCCACCAGCACGAACAGGATCAGCAGCACCACGCCGGTGATCACCCACGCCAGGGTGGTCGGCTTGCTCCAGCCCCAGTCGTGGCCCTTGTCCAGGTAGATCAGGATGAGCGCGGCGCCACCGGCGAGCAGCGCGGCCCCGACCACATCGATGCGCTGCTTCACCCGCAGCTTCGACTCCGGCACCACGAAATAGACCAGCGGCAGCATCACCACGGTGAAGATCGCCAGCGACCAGAAGATCGCCCGCCAGCTGTAGTTGTCGACCAGGAAGCCGCCGAGCAGCGGACCGGCGATGGCGGAGACGCCGAGGCCGGTGGCGGTGATGCCGAGGCCGAGCGGCACGTACTTGCGCGGCATCAGGTCGCGGATCAGGCCGTAGGCGATGACCGCGGTCGCGATGGCGGTGGCCTGCAGACAGCGGCCGAGCAGGAAGATGCCCCAGTTCGAGGTGGTCGCGTCCAGGACGCAGCCGATCACGAACAGCACACCGCAGATGAGGAACATCCGCTTCTTGCCCCAGACATCGCTCATCTTGCCGATCAGCGGGGACGCGGCCGCGCCGATCAGGCCGAAAACGATGATGGCCCAGTTGATGTCGGCGCCGACGCCGGGGAAGGTGGGCGCGATCTTCTGTAGTGCCGCCGAGACGATCGTGTACTGCATGGGCGCGATCTCGGTGAACAGCACGATGACCGCGAGGACGGCGAAGATGCGGGCACGCGAGGCGCCGTCGAGCCGTCCGGTGTCGTTGTCCGGGTCGGTGCGGTCCGGGGTGGGTGGATCTTGAGGAATGGTGGACATGGCCACGCTCCGATGTTCGGGAACTGCGTTCGAGAGTGGAAACGACCGTGCGCGAGGCGATGTGATCTGGATCGCACAAGATCTGCACGGAGTATGTGACCGAGCGAGCGCTGGGTTGGTGTTATTCGCGGTTTGTCCCGCTGAGCGGGTCATCCTGTCCTGGCAGGTGATTCACCGGTGGAATGACGGCGCACCGGCCGGTTCGCCCCGGCATGGATGCGGCTGTGCCGCCGCGTAACCCGAATTCTTCCGATCGGATGTTATGCGTTATGGCTATGGCTATGGCGCATCATGGGTGGGTATGGCGCTGATCCCGGGGTAGGTCGGGTCGGCAAGTCGGAGGGAAGACTCATGAAGTTCAGGCAGTTGCTGGCCGCCGGAGTGCTCACCGTGGCGGCGACGGGCATCGCCGCGGCCACCGCGCACGGCGCCCCGGTCCCGGGAGCGGCGGTGTCCGGCGTCGACGGCGCCGTCGCCTACACCGCCACGATCGTCCCGGACGGATCGGCGTCGACGGTGGCGCTGACCGCGGGCACCTTCGAGCTCACGCCCGAGGCGGGTGTCGCCGTGCTGGCGCCGGACGGGAGCCGGGTCGGCTTCATCCCGACCACCGTGCAGACGGTGGCAGGCCCTGCGGTGCGGGTGATTCCCGAGGTCGACGCCGCGGCCACGACACTCACCCTCACTCCGGTGGGCGCGCCCGCGCTGAATCCGGTGGCGTTGCAGCACATCGACCAGACCGGCAATATCGTCGCAGGCGTCGCGGTGGGCTGTGTCGTCGGCGCGCTGATCGGCCTGATCTTCCTGGTGGTCAGCGCCATTCCGGGCTGTGTGATCGGCGCGGTGATCGGCGGGATCATCGGGGCGAACCAGCGGTAGGGACGTGCGTCAGCGGTAGGGCGTGTGCCGGCAGTAGTGGGGATGCGCGCAGGGGGTGGGTGCGGCGCTGCCTGCCGCCTCGCGAATGTCGGTGTCGGTCAAGGTGATGCGGTGAATGCGCCGTTCACGAGGACGGGCGCGACCTGGTCCGCGTCGAGTTCGGTCGCGAGCGCGACATCGTCGGCGAAGCCGATCGCGGCCAGTTCGCGCCCGGACGCGGAGTCCGTGATCGTCGCGGGCACATCGGCCAGGTTCGTGAAAGTGCTTGCCGCCGAGGATGCTTCGGGTGAGGGGTCGGTGGCGCCGTGGTCGAGGAGGGAGGCGGTGAGTGCTCCCGCGCCGAGCCAGTCCTCCAGTGCGGGGCGCAGGACCTCGCTGCCGGGCCACTGTTCCCCCGCCGCCACGATCGCGATCGGGTGCGCGGGTGTGCCCCAGCCCCGCGCGGTCAGCTCCCGCGCGACCGCGCCGTGATTGCGCAGGCACGCCGCGACCACCGTCGCCCCGCGGAGTCCCGTCGCGATGGCGGAACCGTTGGGGGAGGGCAGCACCAGCCGCGCGGTGAACGGGGCCCGTCGGATCGCCGCGGGCGACAACGACCATGGCTGCGCGGCACTCACCTCCCGCCGCCCGACTGCCAGCGCGGCGTCGTGTCCGTCGGCGAAGGCCCGCGCGGAATCATCGCGCCACCGGTGCGGATACACCACTGTTCCCTGCGCGACCGCCACCGAGACCGAGGTGGTGAACGACAACACGTCGACGACCACCACACAGGCAGCGCCCGCCCCGATCACCGCGGCCCCGCCGCGCCCCCACTCCACCCGGATCCCGAACCCCGCCTGCCGCGCCCACTGTGGCACCGAAACCTCCCCGTCGCTCGGACAATCCACCAGTTCATCACGAAACGGGACCGGCGCGGGCACCTCGGCCCGATGATCAGAGGGTGATCCAATAGCGTTGCGCGGGACCGAGTTCGGTATCGACAACACCTTCGAGGACGCCGCCGCCCCGGCGGATCGTCCGCGCCGAGGCGTTATTGCCGGCCGCGCAGACCAGCAGGACCCGGTCCATGCCGAGTCGCCGGGCCCGTTCCAGCATGCACCCCAGCGCCCAGCCGGCCAGCCCGTGCCCGCGCGCGCTCGGCCGGATGCCGAAGCCGATGTGCCCGGCCCACCGCACGTGGTCGTCGAGCTGATGGTGCAGCGCGATCCCGCCGAGGACCTGGGAATCGTCGACGATCCACCGGTAGGTGGTCTGTGCCGATTCGCCGGCCATCCGCCGTATCCAGCCCGCGAACCCGGTCGCCGAGTCGATCTCGTCGGCCGCGGTCAGGCCGAAGCCGTCCTCGTGGCGGCCGGGTCCCCACTCGGCGTGCGCGTCGAGCCACGCGCGGTGCAGCCGCGATGTCGGGGCGATGAGCCGCGCCGTCTGGTGACCGGTCACCGTTGCGCGAGCCACTCGGTCAGCAGCGCGGGCGCGGCCAGGTCGGCGGACAGGGCCGCGTGATCCGCGGCGGTGAGCTCGACCGCGGCGAATTCGCGGTGCCAGTGGGCGAGCCGGTCGGTCTCGTCCGCGGCGGCGGCGAATTCGGCCAGTGCCGCGTAGGCGCGGGCCCGGTCGGCGGCGGACGCGGCGGCGCCGAAGCGGCGCAGGCCCACTTCCAGTGCCCGGGTCGCGGCGCGGTCGTCGTTCTTGAAATCGCGCAGGATGCGGGCATTGTCGAGGACCCGCGCCAGGCCGGTCAGCTGCCGGGAACCGCCGTACTCGAGTTCCGCCGGTTCGTCGCGCTGGATCACCAGCAGTGTGTTGCCGACCGGGTCGATCAGTGAGAAGCGGGACTGGCCGGGGCGGAAGCGGGTGATCCGCGGGCAGCCTTTGGCCGGGATCTTCCCGTAGTGCGCACGCAGCGCGGTGGTGTACGCGGCGTGCCGTTCGGCCACATCGTCGACCATCAGCAGCGCGCCGACGTGCTCGATGGGCAGCTCGACCCCGGGTGGCGCCGAGGTGAAGTGCAGGGCGCACCCGTTGGCTTCGACCACGCCGTAGACATAGGGCCTGGTCTGTTCATGGGTGACGGTGAAGCCGAGTGCGCGGTAGAAGTCGAGGGTGCTCGGCAGTTCGCCACCCCACAGCATCGGCACTGCGGTGTCGGTCATCGGTAGCCCTTCCGGAGAACGAGTCGGTCGGCTCCGAGGTTAAGAAGACTTTCGCGAAACCGCCCGTACCATTTGCGGCGGTCCGGCCGGCTGCTCGGCGGCGGTCCGGTGGCGACGGCGCTAGGCTTCGGATATGACCAACCGCTTGGGCGAGGCCGGGACCGCGAACTTCGTACTGCTCACCACTTTTCGCAAGGACGGGACGCCGGTGGGAACGCCCCTGTGGGCCGTCGCGCGCGAGGACAAGCTCTATGTCTGGACCGTCACCGACAGCTGGAAGGTCAAGCGGATCCGGCGCAATCCCGAGGTCACCCTGCAACCCTGCAACGCCAAGGGTGACGCTCGCGGCGAGATCGTGACCGGCACCGCCCGGCTGCTCGACGCCGGCGAGACCGAGCGGGTGCGTTCCTGGCTGCGCCGCAAGTACTGGCTGACCGGGCCGCTGGTCATTCTGGGCAGCAATCTGCGGCGCGGCAAGGCAGGCACCATCGGCATCGAGATCACCCCCGCCTGAAAACCCCGAACCTATATCCGGTACTGACGGTATCGGATACTGTGGGGACCCGGCGGACACTTGTCGAAGGGATCCCACATGGCCGACACACGCAATCGGGCAGTCATCGTCGCGGGCGCACGGACCCCGTTCGTGCGCGCGTTCACCGATTTCACCCGCCTCGACAGCATCGCCCTGGCGGGAGCGGCGGTGCGTGGCCTGCTCGACCGCAGCGGCATCGCGCCGGCCGAGATCCAGTCCATCGTGTGGGGCGGGGTGGTGCTGCCCAGTCACGCGCCCAATATCGCCCGCGAGGTGGCCCTCGACCTGAACCTCGATTTCGGGTGCGAGGGCTACACCGTGACCCGGGCCTGCGCCTCCGGCCTGCAGGCGGTCACCTCGGCGGCGGCCGCGATCGAGCGCGGCGAATACGACATCATGATCGCCGGTGGCAGCGATTCCACCAGCAATGCCGAGATCAAGCTGCCCCAGAAGGTGGTGCACGCGGTCGCGCCGGTCGCCCTGGGGAAGCCGAAGGCCAAGGACTACCTCGATGTGGTGCGCCAGCTCGCGCCGTTCACCGATGTGCTGCCGCGTCAGCCCAAGATCGCCGAACGCACCACCGGCGAGGTGATGGGGGAGTCGGCCGAGAAGATGGCCAGGATCAACGGCATCAGCCGCGCCGACCAGGACGCCTTCGCCGCCCGCTCACACCAGCGCGCCGCCGCCGCGATCGCCTCGGGCCGCTTCGACGACGAGGTGGTTCCGCTGACCACGCCTGCGGGCACCCGGATCGAGACCGACGGCCTGGTCCGCGCCGGCACCAGTATCGAGAAACTGTCCACGCTGCGACCGGTCTTCGCCGAGGGCGGCACTGTCACCGCGGGCAATGCCAGCCCGCTCACCGACGGAGCCTCGGCAGTGCTGCTCATGAGCGAGGCGAAGGCGCGCGCACTCGGCTACACGCCGCTGGCCGCGTTCCGGTCGTGGAGCTTCGTCAGTGTCGACCCGGCCGACCAGGTACTCATCGGCCCGGCGATCTCGATGCCGCGCGCACTCGACAAGGCCGGAATGTCGCTGGCCGACATCGATCTCGTCGACATCCACGAGGCCTTCGCCGCACAGACCCTCTCGGTGCTGCGCATGCTGGAGAGCACCGAATGGGCCAAGGCGCGGCTGGGCCGCGACGAACCGGTCGGCGCGGTCGACATCGATCGGCTCAATGTGCACGGCGGGTCGATCTCGCTGGGTCATCCGTTCGGCGCCACCGGCGCGCGCATGGTGACCACCATGGCCAACGAGCTCGCGCGGACCGGCAAAGAGACCGCGCTGCTGGGGATCTGCGCGGCCGGTGGCATCGGCGCCTCGGCGGTGCTCGAGCGCGTGTGAGCGGTGGCGCTATGGGGGTAGCGCGGCGCGGTAGCGGCTCAGTTCGGCGGCGGCGTCGAGCATGTCGGCGCCCTGGGTGGTGAGTCTTCGCTGCCACTGGTCGAGTGTGGCGGCGAGTTCCTCGGTGCTGCCCGCCGCGCGGACCTGCCGCACGACCGTGGCGATCCGGTCGAGGAGGTAGCCGCCGCGGCGCAGCAGGTGGGCGAGTTCGGCGTCACGGAGATCGGTGGGGCCGTAGCGCCGGTAGCCGGTGGCGGGATCGCGTGTGGGGGTGAGGATTCCGGCGTCCTCCCAGGCGCGCAGGGTCGCCGGGGTGACCTGGAGCCGGTGCGCGAGTTCGCCGATGGTCCTGGTGCCGGCGGGGAGATCGGGCAGGTCCGCGGATTCGGTGGATTCGGTGGATTCGGAGGTGAGGTGGTCGACGGCCCGGCGGACCGCGGCGAGTGTCTCGCGGTCGCGGAGCAGCCGGTGGTGGCCGCGATCGATGACCGTGAGCGCCTGGTCCAGGTCGCCGTCGTGGAGTGCGAGCATGATCGCGCCCGCCGTCGCGTGCCCGTAGGCGGGGATCAGCGCGAGGTAGGCGCGCAGCGCGGCCGCGTGCGTGCCGGTGTAGATCCGGTAGCCGGTGGGGGTCCGTTCGGCGGGCGGGAGGTACCCGGCCTCTTCGTAGTTGCGGACCGCCTGGGTCGAGATGCCGTGTTCACGCGCCAGGTCCGCCGGTCGTAGGTTTCTCACCGGTTGGAGACTTTACGGCACAATTCCGATGGTGACCGCGCCGAAGTCTCCACCGTTCTTTCAACGATACGATGGAGACACATGAGCCAGGAAATTGAGAGCTTCGTCCCGACCTCGTGTACCGTGCTGGCGCTGGGAGAACCCACCCATCGCGAACCCGGCTTCGCCCTGCTGCGCAACGAACTGCTCGCCCGGCTGGTCGACCACGGGTTCCGATCGATCGCCCTGGAAACCGACCGGGTCGCCGCCCTCGCCGTGAACGACTACGTGCGCGGTGGGCCAGGCACCCTCGACGAGGTGCTGCGCTCGGGTTTCACCCACGGCTTCGGCGAGCAGCCGGCCAATCGCGAACTCCTCACCTGGCTGCGCGCATACAACGCCGGCCGGCCCGCCGCCGAGCAGGTCACCTGCCACGGCTTCGACGCCACGATGGAGACCATGAGCGCGCCCAGCCCCCGTCGCTACCTCGAATTCGCCCGCGACTACCTGGATCTCGACCTCGAGATCGCCGATTTGGCCGGCGCGGACGACCGGTGGAGCCGCACCGAGGCGGTCATGGACGCGGCGGTTTCCCCGGGCGCCACCGCGGCGGCCGATCAGCTGCGGGTGCTCGCCGACGATCTGCTCGTCACCCTCTACTCCCGGGCACCGGAACGCATCGAGGCCACCTCGTACACCGAATGGCGCAGGGCGGCAATCCATCTCACCGCCGGACTGGGCCTGCTCCGCTATCACCGGCAGGCCGCGCAGCCGCTGGACGATGCGGCCCGCTGGTCCCGGCTCTCGGCCACCCGCGACGCCCTCATGGCACAGAACCTGCTCGACATCAGGACCGATGAAGCCCGCCGCGGCCCGACCCTGGTCTACGCGCACAACCTGCACCTGCGCCGCACGGCGAGCACCATGCGCATGGGGCCGATGGACCTCACCTGGGCCGGCGCGGGAGAAATCCTCGGCGCGCTCCTGGGCGAGCAATACACGGTGGTGCTCGGCAGTCTCGGCCGCAGCGCCACCCTCGACCTCGGCGACCCCGCACCCGGCACCTACGAGCGCGCGCTCCAGGACCGCACCCCGACCTGGGGCATCACCCGCGCCTCGGCGATCGGCACCGCGGACACCCGCACCGACACCACCCCCTACCAGGGCTACTTTCCGCTAGACCCCGACACCGTCGCCGGGGCCGAAGCCATCCTGCACCTGAGCGCGGGTCAGCTGCTGCCCGGCAACGGCTATGAGCGCTATCTCGCACGGGCACGCGGCGAGGCAGGTCAGCTGACAACGGACCGGTGACAGCGCCGGTTGCGCAGGTTGCTCCAGTGGCGCCGGTTGGTGGCGCCGGCCCGCGAACGGGGGTCCGGCGACACGTCGACCCCACCGTCAGCGGATCACCCGCGTGGCGCCCGCGACTGTGACGCCACCAGTTCCTCCAGGTACTCGGCCACTCCGTCGGCATCGTTGCCCGCCAGCACGCGGTCGGCCAGCGCGATGACCTCCGCCGGGGCACCGGCGGGTACCAGCGCGGTACCCGCCCAGGTCAGCATGGCGATATCGTTGGGTGCGTCACCCGCCGCCACCACCGACGACCGCTCGATGCCGTCGATCGCGCACAACCGCGCCAGCGCACTGGCCTTGGACACGCCCGCGGCAGCCATCTCCATGTACGGCGCACCGGAGTGGGTGAGTTCCACACCGGCGATGCCGAGCGCCGCCGTCGTCCGGAACAGGTCGGCACCCGGTATCTCGGGATGACGGGCGACGATCTTGACCATCGGTTCGGACTGTGTCGGCAGCGTGTCCGACACCACCATTGCGCGCGGATCGCGGTGATGGTCGGCGAACTCGCACAGCGCGGCATAGGCGGGCTCGGCGACGAACTGGGTGGCGCCCACCGTGGCGAACACGACACCGGGGACCAGTGCGCGCAGCCGCGTCATGGCCGCGCCCGCCGACTCGGCGTCGATCGACACGGTGTCGACGATCTCCGGCTCGCCGGTGGCAAGATCCAGCAGCACGGCACCGTTGGCGCACACCGCCTTCCCCCGGAAACCACATGACCGCGCGAGCTCGCGCACCGAATGCCGGGCCCGCGCCGTCGCCCAGACCACCTCGATCCCGGCGCGCTGCGCACTCGCCATGGCCGCCGCGGTGCGCGCGGAGACGGTGCGGTCCGAGCGCAGCAGGGTGCCGTCCAGGTCGGTGGCGAACATCCGGATGTCAGTCACCGGACCATGCTGTCACGACCCGTTCGAGCCGGTGCTCAGGTGGCCTGGCTCACCGAGGACATGTGGAAATCGGGAATCCGCAGCGGGGGCATGGCGGTGCGGGTGAACCAGTCCTTCCATTCGCGCGGCAGGGTGATCTGCGAGGCGCCCGCCTCCGAGATCCGGCGTAACAGGTCGAGGGGGCTCTCGTTGAAGCGGAAGTTGTTCACCGCGCCGGTCACCTCGCCGTTCTCGACCAGATACACCCCGTCGCGGGTCAATCCGGTCAGCAGCAGGGTGGCCGGGTCCACCTCGCGGATGTACCAGAGGCAGGTGAGCAGCAGACCGCGTTCGGTGCGCGCGATCATGTCGTCGAGGGTGGCCTCGCTGCCGCCGGTGAGCAGCAGATTCTCGCCCGGCACGGTGGCGGGCGCGGCGAACTCGGCGGCGGTCGCGCGCGGGTAGACCAGCGACTCGATCACCCCCGACCCGATCCAGTCGACCCGCTGCGCGGGCAGGCCGTTGTCGAACACCGACAGCGATTCCGACGACGACGGCGTCGCCACGAACGGCCGGTACTCGAGCCCGCTCGCGGCCGGATCCGAGTACAGCGTCAACGGGATGTCGCCGAGCCGCTCACCGATGCGGGTCCCACCGGCGCGCGAGAACGCGGTGTGCCCCTCGTGCGCGCCCCGGCCCTCCATCGACCAGGCGAGATAGATCATCAGATCCGCCACCGCCGACGGCGGCAGCAGCGTTTCGTAGCGGCCGGCGGGCAGCTCGACCCGGCGCTGTGCCCAGCCCAGCCGTCGCGACAGCTCGGCCAGCAGACCGGGCGTGTCCACATCGGTGAAATCGGCGGTGCCGACACCCACCCACGCGCTCGCCAGCTCCGTGCCTTCGCCGCGTTTGCCGTTGATCTCCACCGAACCGGTCGGCTGGCTGTATCGGCGGCGGATCCCGGTGGAGGTGCCCAGCCAGGTGGTGTGCACCTGGTGGTGGGCGAAACCGTAGAGGCGGTCGGCGCCGTCGAAACCGGTCGACAGATCGCGCGCCAGACCGGCGAACACGTCGATCCCGGTGGCGCCGGGTGCGTGGTCCCAGGTCGCGGTGTCGTCGTCGCTGGGTTCGAGCAGCGGCATCGCGTCGCGCGCCGGAGTCGCCACCCGGGCGGCCTCCTCGCTCGCGCGCACCACCGCCTCGATCTCGGCCGGGTCGACGCTGGTGGAGCTGATGCTGCCCACCTTGGCCGCGTTCGGGCCGTCGCGCAGCACCGAGATGACCGCCCAGTCGCGCGAGACCGACGATCCGTTGGTGGTCATCGAATTGCCCGCCCAGCGCAGCGAGGCGTCGTGCGCGTCGGTGACGATCACGATCGCCTCGTCGGCCTTGGAAGCCGCCAGCGCCCGCTCGACCACCGCGCCCGCCGGGAACACGCCTGTCTCGGTCACTGTCCGCCCTCCGTCCGGGTGTTGAGAACATTGACCCCGCGCACCAGCACCGACGGGCAGCCGTGACTGACCGCAGCGACCTGCCCGGGCTGTGCCTTACCGCAGTTGAACGCGCCACCGAGCTGCCAGGTACTCGGCCCGCCGACCGCTTCCATCGACCCCCAGAAATCGGTGGTCGTAGCCTGATAGGCGACATCGCGGAGCTGACCGGCCAACTCCCCGTTGCGGATCCGGAAGAACCGCTGCCCGGTGAACTGGAAGTTGTAGCGCTGCATATCGATCGACCACGACTTGTCGCCGACGATGTAGATACCGTCCTCGACGCGCGCGATGAGCTCGGCGGTGCTGGTGTCGCGGTCCGGATCCGGCTGCAGCGACACATTGGCCATCCGCTGGATCGGCACGTGATGCGGCGAGTCGGCGTAGGAGCACCCGTTGGACCGCTCCAGTCCCAGCCGTGGCGCGAACACCCGGTCCAGCTGATAGCCGACCAGGACACCGTCGCGCACCAGATCCCAGTGCTGCCCGGCCACGCCCTCGTCGTCGTAGCCGACAGTGGCCAGCCCGTTGACCTGGGTCCGGTCGCCGGTGACATGCATGATCGGCGTGCCGTATTGCAGCGTGCCCAGCTGGTCGGGGGTGGCGAACGAGGTGCCCGCGTAGGCGGATTCGTAGCCGATGGCGCGGTCGTATTCGGTGGCGTGGCCGATGGATTCGTGGATGGTCAGCCACAGGTTGGTCGGGTCGATCACCAGGTCGGTGGGACCGGCGACGACGCTGGGCGCCTTCACCTTCTCGGCCAGCCAGCCGGGGATCCGCGCGAGTTCGCCGGTCCAGTCCCAGGTTCCGTCGGCGCCGGTGACATATTCCCAGCCGCGGCCTGCCGGCGCGGCCAGCGTGCGCATGGTCTCGAACACGCCCGACGCGGAATCGACGGTCACCGCTTCGAGCTGGGGGTGCAGGCGCACCCGCTGCTGGGTGATCGCCGAGCCCGCGGTGTCGGCGTAGAAGGTCTGCTCCTTGACCTGCAGCACCGAGGCGGTCACGTGGTCGACACCGTCGGCCGCGGACAACCGCTCCGAATAGTCCTGCAGCAGCGCCACTTTCTCCGCCGTCGGCACCGCGAACGGATCCACCTCATAGGCCGACACCCAGGACACGTTGTCGTAGCGCGGCTCGCCGGCCAGTTCCACCCGCTCCCGGTTCAGCGCGCGCAGCGCGCGAGCGACGGTCACCGCGCGGCGTGCCACCTCGGCGGCGGTCTCGGCGGTGAGTGCGGCATGGGAGGCGAAACCCCAGGTGCCGTCGACGATCACGCGCACCGCCAGACCCAGCTGGGTCGCGTCGGTGACCGCCTCGACCCGGCCGTCGCGCAGCCGGATCGATTGCGTCACCAGCCGGTGCACCCGCAGATCGGCGTGTTCGGCGCCGGCCGCGCGGGCGGCCGACAACGCGGCCTCGGCCAGTGCGGCGAGCCCGAGCGCACGGAATTCCTCGTCCACAGCCCTGGAAGTCGGGGTAGCTGTCACCGGGCCTACGCTAGCCGGTGCCACCGACACGCGGGGCTCGCGCCGCCGAACGTGTCCGCTGCCAGTGCGCATTTCGCGTCGCGGCGCACGAAACAGCGGTCCGGACAAGCCTCGACGCCGGACGCGCGGACCGCGGTCATCCCGCCGGGAACAGCGCGAATGCCGTAGGGTGCCCGCCGTGCCGCCATCCGCCCTCCGCGATCGAAAAAGGGAACGAACCCGCCGTGCGATCCTCGTGGCCGCCGTCGGATTGTTCGAGGCCAGAGGCTATGAGGAGACGACCGTCGCCGACATCGCGGCCGAGGCCGAGGTCGGCACCCGCACCTTCTTCAACTACTTCGCCAGCAAGGAAGAGCTGCTCTTCCCCGAGCCCGACGACCGGGTGCGCGCGGCCGTGGCCGCCATCGCCACCCGCCGCCCCGGCGAGCGTCCGGTGGAGGTGCTGCTGCGGGCCCTGCGCGCGGCAGGCGACAACCCCGGCGAGCATCGCGCGGGCGACCTGAGTTCGCGCATCGCCGCGCTGCGGGCCCAGGTCTCGCGCACGGTGCCCGCGGTGAGCGGCCGCGCCGCGCACGCCCAGCTGGTCGCCCAGCGCGAGATCGCCCGGCAGCTGCACGCGGCGTTCCCGCACGAACTCGACGAGATCGGCGCCGCCGCACTGGTCGGCGCCGTGGTCGGCGCGGTCTCGGGCGCGCTGACGGTGCTGTTCCAGCAGCCCCAGCACAGCATCGAGGACGGCGAGCACCTGCATCGCAAGATCCACGAGACCACCTCACGGGTGCTGCAACCCTGGCTCGCAGCCTCGGCGCCGGTCGAACCGGCCCGCTAGCCGAACTGCTGCCAGCCCAGCCGCAGCACCATCACCACCACGACCACCAGCAGCACGATCCGCACGAACCCCGCCCCCTTGGCCAGCGCCATCCGCGAACCCACCAGCGCACCGGCCACATTCGCCACCGCCATGCCTGCCCCGAGTCCCCACAGGATGTGCCCGGTCGCGCCGAGGAACAGCAGCGCGCCCACGTTCGACCCGCAGTTGATCACCTTCGCCATCGCCGCGGCCCGCACGAACTCGGTGCCGAGCAGGGTCGCGAAGGTGATGATGAGGAAGGTGCCGGTGCCCGGCCCGAGCAGGCCGTCGTAGAGACCGATCAGCCCGGCCGCCAGGGCGACGACCAGGATCACCTTGCGCCGCGTCGGCGGATGCGTCGCCATCGTCATGCCGACCGAGGGCCGCACCGTCACGAACAGCGCGACACCGACCAGCACCACCATGACCAGCGGGATGAACAGATCACGGTCGATCAGCGACACCGCCGCCGCACCGCAGGCCGCGGTGATCGCGGCGATCACCGCACCGGGCAGCAGGACCTGCCACTGCATCGGCACCCGGCGCGCGAAGGTCGCCACCGCGGTAGCGGTGCCGGCGAGCGCGGCCAGCTTGTTGGTGCCCAGCGCGGTCTGCGGGGTGATACCGGGCACGACCAGCAACAGCGTCGGCAGGATGATCAGCCCGCCGCCGCCGACCACGGCGTCGACCCAGCCGGCCGCCGCGGCGGCCACCAGCAGAACCGTCCAGTCTCCGAGTTGCACCCGACCAGGCAATCAAGATCACGCGGGAAAAGCGAACCCCGGCCTAGTCTTGACCGGTGCGCCGGTTCAGTTTGTGGCTCCGCGACCGACCCGTCGTCGCGGACCTGCTCCTCGCGATCTTCCTCGGGGTGCTCGATGCGTTCGGCGTCGCCGGCGAGCCACACAAGGTCGTCTACCTGGTGTTCTCGGCGATCCTGCCGCTGCCGCTGATCCTGCGCCGGGTCCACCCGCGGGCCGTGGCGGCGACGATGTTCGGGCTGTCGGTGGTGTGCACGCTGGTGACCGCCGCGGTCGGTGGCAACACCACCGGCCATGTCGCGCTGATCGGGCTCGGGGTGATGCTCTACACCCTGGTGGCCTACGTCGGCCGCCGCGACGGGCTGATCTACCTCGCCTGCCTCGGCATCGACCTCGGGCTGTCGCTGTGGCTGCTGCGCGAGCCGGAGGGCGGCGACATCGCGCTGGTCTGGGTGATCTACGCGCTGTGCTGGACGCTGGCCGAGTTCAACGGCGCCCGGCACGCCTACGACGCCGAGGTCGCCGCCCGGCTGGCGGTGGCCGACTACGACAAGGAACGCCGCGCCCACGAGGCCGTCGCCGCCGAACGCACCCGCATCGCGCGCGAACTGCACGATGTGGTCGCGCACGCGGTGAGCGTGATCATCGTGCAGGCCGACGGCGCGAAGTACGCCCTGCGCCAGGACCCCGACACCGCCGAGCGGGCCCTGGCCACCATCGCGGGCACCGGGCGCGACGCCCTGCGCGAACTGCGCCGCACCGTCGCCCTGCTGCGTACCGAACACGCACCGGAACTGCTCCCGCAACACGGCAGTGCCGGCATCGCGAAGGTGGTCGAGATGATGCGCGAGGCGGGCCTGGCCGTCGACCTGGAACTGTCCGGCGAACTCGACGACATCGCGCCCGAGGTGAGCCTGGGCGTGCACCGGATCGTGCAGGAATCGCTCACCAACACCCTGCGCCACGCCGGGGCGAGCCCCAAGGCCGAGGTGCGGGTGCACCGCCGCGACGACGAGGTGATCGTCGAGGTCCTCGACAGCGGCGGGCTGCCCGCGCAGCCCAGCGCGCCGGCCGGCGGTGGCATGGGACTGGTCGGCATGCGCGAACGGGTCGCGGTACTGGGCGGCACGCTGACGGCGGGCCGCCTCGACGACGGGCGCTGGCAGGTACGCGCCGGTCTGCCGCTGCGCACCGACCACGACTGAATCGCGGCGTTAGGGTGGGTCGGTGCCGATCAGCGTGCTTGTGGTGGACGATCAGGAACTCATGCGAATGGGTCTGAAGATGGTGCTCGGGGCGCATCCGGACATCGACGTGGTCGGTGAGGCGAGCAACGGCGACGAAGCGGTGCGCCGGGCGGGGGAGTTGCGGCCCGATGTGGTGCTCATGGATGTGCGGATGCCGGTCGTGGACGGCGTCACCGCCACCGGGCGGATCGTGGCGGCGGGCGACGGGGTCCGGGTGCTGGTCATGACCACCTTCGACCTCGACGAACACGCCCTCGGCGCGCTGCGCGCCGGTGCCAGCGGTTTCCTGCTCAAGGACACCCCGCCCGAGGATCTCGTCTCGGCGATCCGCAGCGTCGCCGCCGGGGACGCGGTGGTCTCGCCGAAGGTCACCAAACGCCTGCTCGACCGGCTCGTCGCCGACGACCCCGGCGGGCTGCGCGACCCGGGTGTGCTCGATGTGCTCACCGCCCGCGAACGCGAGGTGCTCGAACAGATCGCCGCAGGCCGCTCCAATGCCGAGATCGCCGCCGCGCTGTTCCTGTCGGAGGCGACGGTGAAGACCCACGTCGGCCGGGTGCTGGCCAAACTCGGGCTGCGTGACCGGGTGCAGGCGGTGGTGCTGGCCTACGAGACCGGGCTGGTGCGACCGGGCGGTTGAGACGGCCGGGAGAAAAATCGGCCGCTCGTACGTTGTACGGGGAGATCGTCCGAAAGGATCGCCATGACCGCCCTGCTGTTCGTGCTCTACCTCGTCGTCGAGATCGCCGCCCTGATCGGTCTCGCCCAGCTGATCGGCGTCGGCTGGGCCCTGCTCGTGCTGGTCGCGGTGTCCGGTGTGGGGTTGCTGCTGCTCGGCGCGCAGGGCAGGCGGGTCTTCGACCGGTTCCGCCGGGCCGCGCGCGGTGAGGTCACCGCCGAGAGCGCGGTCGCCGACGGGTTGCTGGTCGCCACCGGCTCGGTGCTGCTGTTCGTGCCCGGCCTGGTCACCGGTGTGGTCGGCCTGCTCGCCCTGTTCCCGCCGACGCGCGCGCTGCTGCGCCCGGTGCTCGAGAAGCTCGGTACCCGCCGCTTCGGGCCACTGCCGTCGTTCGCACCGGCGCCGTATCGCGGCATGGTGGTCGACGCCGACAGTGGCGACGTGGTCGACGGCGTCGTCGTCGGCCAGTGGTACGACGACGGGCACGCCAGTGGCCCAAGGGCTCTCGGGCCCGCCTGATTCCCGGCGATGCCGTCTTCCGGCGGCCGAAGGTCTACAGTGTCCGGATGGCCACCGAGCAGATCACCGTCACGGTGAGCGAGGAACTGGCCGACGCGGTGCGCAAAGCGTCCACCGCTGCCGGACAGTCCATGTCGGATTTCACCGTCGCCGCCTGGCGACTCGAACTCATCGCCGCCGAGGCGGGCGGGCACACTCCCGCCGGCTTGCGCGTCGGCGACGTGCACGCGGTGCTGTCCCTGCCGACCTGACGAATCGCCGATACGGCAGACTGGGGGACCGTGAGTACCCAGTTGCTGATCGGCGGTCGTTTCTACAGTTCCAGCTCCCCGGACGCGACCGCCATGGCGGTCACCGACGGCACCGTGGTGTGGCTCGGCGCCGAGGCGCCCGGCCGGGCCATGCACCCCGGCGCGGAGATCGTCGACCTCGACGGCGCCTTCGTCGCGCCCGCGTTCGTCGACCCGCACGTGCACGTGACCGCCCTCGGCCTGCAACTGACCGGACTCGACCTCAGCGGCGCCGCGTCGCGGGCCGAGCTGCTCGCCGCGGTGCGCGCGCAGGCACAGCGTCAGCCCGACGGGGTGATCATCGGCGAAGGCTGGGACGACACCACCTGGGCCGACGGCAGGCCGCCGACCGCCGCCGAACTCGATGACGCCGCGGGCCCCGGCCGGCTGGTCTACCTGGCGCGCGTCGACGCGCACTCGGCCGTCGCGTCCTCGGCGCTGCTCGACGCGGCCGGGCCGCTCGGTGACGGTTTCGAGCGCGGCGCCCCGCTGCGCGCCGACGCCCACCACCGCGTACGAACCGTCGCCTTCGCCGAACTCGGTCGCGCACAGCGTGATCGGGCCCGCGCCGCCGCCCTCGACGACGCCGCCGCCCACGGCATCGTGGCCGTGCACGAATGCGCGGGACCCGATATCTCCGGTCGCGACGACGTCCGCGAACTGCTCACCTTCGAGCACGGCGTCCAGGTGCGCGCCTACTGGGGCGAGGCCGTGTCCAGCGCCGACGAAGCCCGCGCACTGGTGGCCGAACTCGGCGTACACGCCCTCGGCGGCGACCTGTTCGTCGACGGCTCGCTCGGCTCGCACACCGCCCTGCTGCGCGAGTCCTACGCCGATGCCGCGGGCTGCGGCAAGAGCTTCCTCGACGCCGACACTGTCACCGCCCACCTGCGCGCCTGTACCGAGGCGGGCATCCAGGCCGGTTTCCACGCCATCGGCGACGCGGCCATGGACACCGTGGTCGCCGGATTCGCCCGGGTCGCCGCCGAACTGGGCGGTCCGGCGGTCGCCGCGCGCGGGCACCGGGTCGAACACGCGGAAATGATCGATGCCGCCGCGATCGAGCAGCTCGCCGCCGTGGGCGCCATCGCCTCGGTGCAGCCGGGCTTCGACGCAGCCTGGGGTGGCCCCGACGGCATGTACGCCACCCGCCTGGGCGCCGAGCGCGCCGTCGGCCTGAACCCGTTCGCCGCCATGGCCGCCGCGGGCATCACCCTCGCCATCGGCTCCGACGCTCCCGTCACGGTGATGAATCCGTGGGAACAGATCCGCGCCGCCGTCCACCACCGCACCACCGGCCACGGTGTGTCCCCGCGCGCCGCCTTCGCCGCCGCGACCCGGGGCGCCTGGCGCGCCGGCGGGGTTCGCGACGGAATCGGGGGCACCCTGGTCCCCGGCGCCCCCGCCTCCTACGCGGTCTGGGACGCCGGCGACCTCGTCGTCGCCGCGGCCGCCGACACGGTCCAGCGCTGGTCCACCGACCCGCGCTCGCGCGTACCCGGTCTGCCGGTCCTCGCCCCCGGCGCCGACCTGCCCACCTGCCTGCGCACGGTGCACAACGGCACGACGATCTATTCCGCCTGACCACCGCCGCAGACGAATCACGGAGTCTCCCACCATGATCGACCCCGCCACCGGCCAGCGCCCCGACGCCGAGGCCCGCACGCCGGACGAGCCGGGCCCGGCAGCGACGGCCGACGCAGTCCGGGTGGCGGCCTTGTCCACCGGCGCCACGCCCGACCCCGATACCGGGTCGGCGGGGCCGGAGGCAGTACCGGCGAGTGACCGTCGCACCGGGCCGGCCGCAAGTGCGGTGGGATCGTGTGCGGTCAGCGGGCAGCGCGCCGGGTCGGCAGAGGACGGGGACGCGTCGGGCGGAGAGCCGGCAGGGCCGTCTGCGGTGAGGGGGCAGCGTGCCGGGTCGGCGGAGTGCAGCGACCCATCGACCGGAGAGCCGCGCGCCGGGGCGGCCGGAGACAGGGCGGCATCGTCTGTGGTGAGTGGGCAGTCCGCAGGGTCGACGGAGTGCAGCGACGGGTCGGGCGCCGGTATCGGCCGGACGCAAGGCGCCATGCTGTGGCGGATACTCGCGGCGGTGGTCGGTGGGTTGCTGTTGTTCGCCAGTTTCCCCCCGCGTCCGTGGTGGTTCCTCGCGCCGGTCGCGATCGCCCTGCTGACCCTCGCGGTGCGGGGGCCGGGGAAGCTGCGGGCCGGTTTCGGGTACGGGTTCCTGGGTGGGCTGGCGTTCTTCCTGCCGTTGCTGCCGTGGACCGGGATCTATGTCGGGCCGGTGCCGTGGCTGGCGCTCTCGACCGCGTGCGCGGTGTTCTTCGGGCTGTGGGGTGTGCTGGCGCGGTGGCTCTCGGCGCTGCCGGGCTGGCCGGTGTGGCTCGCGCTGGCCTGGACCACCACCGAATGGGCCAGGTCCAGCGTGCCCTTCGGTGGATTCCCCTGGGGCCGAATCGCTTTCGGCCAGGCCGACGGCTGGTACCTGTCGCTGGCCGCCTACGGTGGCGCACCGCTGGTCGGCTTCGCCGTCGCGCTGACGGGCACCGCCCTGGCCGCGCTGGCGCTGCGGGCGCTGGCGTGGTGGCGCACCCCGGCGCCGCGCCCCGCCGGCCGGGCCGTCCGCACGGGATTCGTCGTGGCGGTGGTGACCGTAGCCGTCCTGCCGGTCGCCGGGTTGATCCTCCGGTCGACGCTGCCCGCCCCGGACGCCGGCCACCGGTCGGTCACGGTGGCGGCCGTCCAGGGCAGCGTGCCGCGCCTGGGCCTGGACTTCAACGCCCAGCGCCGCGCCGTCCTGGACAACCACGTCCGGCGCACCGTGGAACTCGCCGACGCGGTCGAGCGCGGCGAGTCCCCGCGCCCCGACGTGGTGATCTGGCCGGAGAACTCCTCCGACATCGATCCCCTGCGCAATGCCGACGCCGCCGCCGAGATCACCCGCGCCTCGACCCGCATCGGCGCCCCGATCCTGGTCGGCGCCGTGCTCGTGAACGGCGACCGCACCACCACCAACTCGGTGATCGTCTGGAACGGCGCGGCGGGCCCGGGGGAACGGCACGACAAGAAGATCATCCAGCCCTTCGGCGAATACCTGCCGATGCGTAGTTTCTTCCGATTGTTCTCTTCCTATGCCGACCGTGCCGGATATTTCGTTCCGGGAACAGGTGACGGAACGGTCACGGCCGCCGGCATCCCGATCGGCGTGGCCACCTGTTACGAAGTCGCCTTCGATCGGGCATTTCGGGAATCTCTCGCTGCGGGCGCGCAATTGCTGACGGTGCCGACCAACAACGCCACCTTCGGCGAGAGCGAGATGACGTATCAGCAATTGGCGATGTCGCGGGTGCGGGCCGTGGAACACGGCCGGGCACTGGTGGTCTCGGCCACCACCGGGGTCAGCGCGATCATCACCGCCGACGGCGCGCTCGCTCAACAGAGCGCGCAGGTGGTGCCGGCCGCGCTGGTGGCCAGTCTACCGTTGCGCGACACGGCGACAATCGCTACGCGAATCGGCCCAGCCCCCGAACTGGCTTCCGTTATCCTGTGCGCGATCGGCGTCGGGTTGGTGTTCTACCGACGTCGCCGAGTGAATCCGACGCGGCATGTGCGGAGTTCGGACAATTCTGAATAAGCGGTTTGTTTCAACCCGGGGGAAGCGGCCGAAAGTTGCTGCTGCAGGGGTGTAATCCGTTGAGCTCGAAATAAATCCACATCGGTAGCCATCCGGCTGCCGGAGTACTCCGAATCATGGGCGTGGAAAAGCCACGCCCTGGGCCCTCGTGTGCCCGGGCGCTGCTCGGGGAGTCGTGACACAAGGTAGAACGGAGTGCTTGATGAGTTCAGTGGCCACCGACCGCGTCAGCTCATGCGTCACCGACGGGGGTATCGGCCAACCGTTCGCTCTCTCGCCCGGTCAGACGGCACTGTGGTACGCGCAACGGATCAGGCCCGACATTCCGCTCACCATCGCCCACTACGTCGAACTGCACGGTGATCTCGACGTCGGCAGGTTGCTGTACGCGGTGGAGCGCTACGGCGCGGAATCCCAGGTGGGACACGTGCGCCTACTCGAGGTCGACGGGGTGCCCCATCAGCGGGTCGACCTCGCCTGGCGGCCCGGCTGGGCTCGGCTCGACCTCCGCGGCGAACCCGACCCCCGGGCCGCCGCGCTGCGCTGGATGAACAACCACGCCAGCACCCCCATCGACATGGAGCACGAACCGCTCACCATCAATGTCGTATTGCGAATCGGTGACCGCGACTGGTTCTGGTACGAACGCGGACACCACATCGTGATCGACGGTTACGGTGCGATGAACGCGCTCTCGCGCACCGCCGAGATCTACACCGCCGTCGGCGAGCAGCGCGAACCGTCGGTCTCGCGCGCGGCCGCCCTGGTCGACCTCTACGCCGACGAGTCCCGCTACCGCGAGTCGAGCCGCTTCCGCGCCGACCGGGAATACTGGATGCAGCAGCTCGCCGGCGTCGGCGAGCCGATGACGCTGTCCTCGGTCACGGCCGGCGGCGACACCCACGACCCGGGCCGCCACCGTGCCACCGCCGTCCTGGACCCCGAGGTCGACGCGCTGCTCACCGACGCGATCACCACCCACGGTTCGGCCAACTCCGCGCTCATCGTCGCCGCGCTGGCCGCCTACGTCCGCTCGGTCACCGGTGACCCGGATGTCGTGCTGAGCCTTCCGGTTTCGGCGCGCACCACGGTCGCGCTGCGCCGCTCGGCAGGTGTGGTGTCGAACGTGGTGCCGCTGCGCGTGCGCTTCGACGCGCACACCACCGTCGCCGACGTGGTGCGCCAGACCGAACTGCAGATCACCGGCGCGCTGCGGCATCAGCGCTACCGCTCCGACGACATCCGCCGCGACTGCGGCTACTCGCGCGACGCCCGCGGCTTCTTCGGCCCGATGGTCAACATCATGCTCTTCCACGACGAGCTGAAATTCGACGAGATCGCCGGTCAGCTGCACGTGCTCGCCACCGGTCCGGTCGAAGACCTCTCGATCAACATCTACAACGGCGACGGCGGCCGTATCCAGCTCGACTTCGAAGCCAACCCCAGGCTTTACGGGGAGGCCGAGGTGGCCGCCCACCACGGTCGCTACCTCGACTTCCTGGCCCGCTTCCTGGCCGCCGATCCGGCCACCCCCGCGCACACCCTCACCGCCATCACCGCCGCCGAAGAGGCCAGGGTGCTGCGCGAGTGGAACGCCACCGAGATGCCGGTCCCCGCGGCGACCCTGGTGTCGTTGTTCGAGGACCAGGTGTGCCGCAGCCCGCACGCCGTCGCGCTCGAATTCGCCGACCGAGCCATCGGATACGCCGAACTCGGGGACCGGGTCAACCAGCTCGCCAGGGAACTCATTGCCCGCGGTGCCGGGCCCGAGACCACGGTCGGGCTCTGCCTGCACCGCAGTATCGAGATGGTCATCGGCATGTACGCGGTGCTGGCGACCGGCGCGGCCTATCTGCCGCTGGATCCCGAACATCCGGCCGACCGCATCGACGCCGTGGTGGCCCAGGCGCGTCCGGTGTGCGTGCTGACCGCCGCCCGCGACGGCGTCCGGCTGCCCGCCGGGGTGGCGCGGGTGGATCTGGACACCCTCGACGTCACCGGGCACTCGGTCGCGCCGATCACCGACGCGCAGCGGCGCGCGCCGCTGCGCCCCGACCAGCTCGCCTACGTCATCTTCACCTCCGGCTCCACCGGTAAACCCAAGGGCGTCGGCGTCACCCACGCCGCGATCGTGAACCGGCTGCGCTGGATGCAGGCCGAATACCCCCTCGACCACACCGACGCGGTGCTGCAGAAGACCCCGGCCACCTTCGACGTGTCGGTCTGGGAGTTCTTCTGGCCGCTACAGGTGGGCGCCCGGCTCGTCGTCGCCGCGCCCGACGGGCATCGCGACCCGGCCTACCTGGCTCGCATCATCACCGAGAAATCCGTCACCACAGCACATTTCGTGCCTTCGATGCTCTCGCTGTTCGTCACCGATCCACAGGTACGCGGCGGGGCCGGGCTGCGGCGGGTGTTCTGCAGTGGCGAGGCACTGCCCGGTGCCACCGTCGCCGATTTCCACGCCGCGCTGCACGGGCCCGCGGGCGGACCGGAGCTGCACAATCTCTACGGCCCCACCGAGGCCGCGGTCGATGTCACCTACTGGCCGTGCCCGGCCGAGGCGACCACGGTGCCGATCGGCTCGCCGGTCTGGAACACCCAGACCTATGTCCTCGACCCGCAGCTGCGTCCGGTGCCGCCCGGCGTCGTCGGCGAGCTGTACCTGGCCGGCGCCCAGCTGGCGCGCGGCTACCTCGGCAGGCCTGATCTCACCGGCGACCGGTTCGTCGCCAACCCGTTCACCCGCGGGCAGCGGATGTACCGCACCGGTGACCTGGCTCGATGGCAGGTAGAGGCAGGCGTCCTGGAATACCTGGGGCGCACCGACTTCCAGGTCAAGATCCGCGGCCTGCGTATCGAACTCGGCGAGATCGAATCGGCGCTGCTGGCCCAGGACCACATCACCCGCGCGGTCTGCGTGGCCAGGGCCGGGCGCACCGGCGACGACGAACTCGTCGCCTACGTGGTCGCCGCGGCGGGCGAGCCGGCACCCGAGGTCACCGCGCTGCTGTCGGGGCTGCGCCGCAGTCTGCCCTCCTACATGGTGCCCTCGGCGCTGGTCGTGCTCGACGAACTGCCGTTGAGCGCCAACGGCAAGGTCGACCGCAAAGCCCTGCCCGTGCCGGCCGCCGGCGTGCGGCTCACCACCGGCGCCGCGGCACCGCAGACCGAGCTGGAATGCGCGCTCGCCGAGATCTTCACCGAGGTCCTCGCCCTGGACGGCACCGCCATCGGCGTCGAGGACAGCTTCTTCGACCTCGGCGGCAACTCGCTGATCGCCGCGCGCGCGGTCGCCCGGATCAACACCACCCTCGACGCCGACCTCACCATCCGCGATCTGTTCGAGGCGTCCACCATCGCGGCACTGGCCGCCTACATCAGCACGCATCGCCCCGAAACCCCGACGCCCAAACTGGTTCCGGTGCACCGGCCCGAACGGGTGCCGCTGTCGCTGGCCCAGCAGCGCCTGTGGATCCTGAACCGGTTCGCCGAACACGCCGCCGCCTACAACATGCCGCTGGCCCTGCGCCTGACCGGCACCCTCGACCTCGACGCCCTGCGGGCCGGTCTGCGCGATGTGCTGAACCGGCACGAGAGCCTGCGCACCAGCTACCCCGAGGGACCCGACGGCCCCTACCAGCTGATCCAGCCCGCCGTGCCCATCGACCTCGCGCCGATCGACGTGATCGCCGCCGACATCCCGGCCCTGGCGGCCGAAGTCACCGGCCGCGGCTTCGATCTGCGGGTCGAGACCCCGCTGCGGGTGGCGCTGTACCGCGTCGGCACGAACGACCACCTGCTGCTGGTGGTGCTGCACCACATCAGCGGTGACGGCTGGTCGGTCGCCCCGCTGGCCCGCGACCTGATGGTGGCGGTCGGCGCCAGGGCGGGCGGCGCCGCGCCGCAGTGGACCGCGCTGCCGGTGCAGTACGCCGATTTCGCGCTGTGGCAGCGCGAACTGCTCGGCGCGGAGACCGATGCCGACGCGCCGCTGGGCAAGCAGCTCGGGCACTGGCGCGACGCGCTGGCCGGGCTGCCCGACCAGCTCGATCTGCCGCTGGACCGCCCGCGCCCGCTGCGGCGCGACACCGGTGGCGACACCGTAGCCTTCCGGATCGAGGCCGACATCCGCCGGGCCGCGGGCGAACTCGCCACCGCGCACGGGGTCAGCATGTTCATGGTGCTGCACGCGGCACTGGCGACGCTGCTGGCGCGGCTGTGCGCGAGCTCCGATGTCACCGTGGGCACGCCGATCGCGGGCCGCTCCGATCCGGCGCTCGACGAGCTGGTCGGCATGTTCGTCAACACCCTCGTGCTGCGCACCGAGGTGGACCTCGGCGCCGGCTTCGACCGGATGCTCGCGCTGGTCCGCGAGACCGACCTGGACGCCTTCGCCAACCCCGACGTACCGTTCGACCGGCTCGTCGAACTGGTGAACCCGGAGCGGTCCACCGCGCGGCACCCCCTGTTCCAGGTGATGCTGTCCTACGACCGCACCCCGGACCTGCGCATCGAACTGCCCGGTGTCGCCGCCGAACTGGTGCCCCTCGACACCGGGGTCGCCAAGTTCGACCTGCAGCTCGAGGTTCGCGACAACCACGACGACGGCCCCCTCGACGCCGAATTCGGTTTCGCCACCGATGTTTTCGATCGCAGCACGGTCGAGTCCATCGCCCGCCGGTTCAGCGCGCTGCTGGCCGCGGTGATCGCCGAGCCGACCACCCCGATCGGTGATCTGGACCTGCTCGACCGCAGGGAGATCGCGCGTCTGGTGCCCGTCGCCGGCGCCCCCGCCGAACCGTCCGGCACCCTGGCGCGGCTCTTCGGCGAGACCGCCCAGCGGCTGGCCGACGCGGTCGCGGTGCGCTATCTCGGCTTCGACACCACCTACCGGGAACTCGACGAACGTTCGAACCGGTTGGCGCGCAGCCTGATCGCGCACGGTGCCGGACCGGAGACGGTGGTCGCGGTGGCCCTGCCACGCAGCCTCGAATCGATCGTCGCGGTCTGGGCGGTCGCCAAGACCGGCGCCGCCTATGTGCCCGTCGACCCGGCCTACCCGGCCGACCGCATCGCGCACATGATCGGCGACTCCGGCGCGGCACTCGGACTCACCCTGCCCGAGCACCTCGCCGCGCTGCCCACCACCACCGGCAAACACCGCAGGGCCCCGGAGTGGCTGGTGTTCGGCACCGCCGACTTCGAGGCCGACTGCGCGGGCCGCTCGGCGACGCCGGTCACCGACGCCGACCGCAGGCTGCCGATGCGGCCCGGTCAGCCCGCCTATCTCATCTACACCTCGGGCTCCACCGGCACCCCGAAGGCGGTCGTGGTCACCCACGCCGGCATCGCCTCGCTGGCCAGTGAGCAGACCCAGCTGTTCCGGGTGAGCGACGCCTCGCGCACCATGCATTTCTCGTCGCCGAGTTTCGACGCCTCGGTTCTGGAGCTGCTGCTCGGTTTCGCCGCGGGCGCCACCATCGTCGTCGCCCCGGCCGACCTCTACGGCGGCGCGGAACTGGCCTCGTTCCTGCGGTCGGAGCGGATCACCCACGCGTTCATCACCCCGGCCGCGCTGGCCACCGTGCCCGCCGGTGACTTCCCCGAACTCGGCACGGTCATCGTCGGCGGTGAGGCGTGCTCGGACGAGCTCGTCGCCGCCTGGGCGGGCAAGTACCGGATGCACAACATGTACGGCCCGTCGGAGGCGACCGTCGCGGTCACCGCCAGTACGGCGATGCGGCCGGGGGAGCCGGTCCCGCTGGGCGGGCCGGTGCGCGGCATGCGGCTGTTCGTCCTCGACGCCCGATTGCATCCCGTGCCGCCGGGCACGCCGGGCGAACTCTACGTCTCCGGGCCCGGCCTGGCCCGCGGCTACCTCGGCAAGCTCGCGCTGACCGCCCAGCGTTTCGTCGCCAACCCGCACGGCCGGGTCGGCGAACGCATGTACCGCACCGGCGATCTGGTGGTCGCCGACGCGAACGGGCGGTTGCGGTTCCTCGGCCGCGCCGACGACCAGATCAAGATCCGTGGCTTCCGGATCGAACTGCGCGAGATCGACCACGTGCTGCGCGAGCACCCGGGGGTGCGTTCGGCGCTGACCGTGGTGCACGTCGACGAGCAGGGCCAGCAGCGGCTCGCCGCCTATGTCACCGTCGACGGACCGGTCGACCCGGCGGCCGTGCTCGACACCGCGCGCGGCAGGCTGCCCGGCTACATGGTGCCCGCCGCGCTGACCGTGCTCGACCGGATGCCGGTGACCCCGGCGGGCAAGCTCGACCGAAAGGCGCTGCCCACACCGGAATTCGCGGCCACCGCAGGCTCCCGTGCCCCGCGCACCCACCTGGAGATGCGGGTCGCGGCGGTGTTCACCGACATCCTCGGCCGTCCGGTCCCCGGTGCCGAGGACAGTTTCTTCGACATCGGCGGCAACTCGCTGCTGGCCACCCGTCTGGCCGCGGCACTGCACGCGGATTTCGAGGTCGACCTGCCGGTGCGCCAGATCTTCGAGGCGCCGACCGTGGCCGGCATCGCCGGATTGATCGCGGAAGCGCCCCGGACGCAGCGGGTGGCGCTGGCGGTACACACCCCGCGCCCGGGACGCATACCACTGTCGCTGCCGCAGCAGCGGCTGTGGTTCCTCAACCGATTGTCCCCCGAATCCAGCGCCTACAACATCGCATTCGTCTTGCGAATCGGCGGAGATCTGGATGTCGGCGCCCTGCGCGCCGCGCTCACCGACCTGGTGGCCCGGCACGAGGTGCTGCGCACCGTCTTCCCCGAGGACCTCTCCGGCGCCCAGCAGATCGTGCTGCCGCTGGCCCAGGCGGTGCCCGCCGTCGAAGCCGTCGACAACGACGCCGAGGCCGCGCGCGCGGCGCTGACCACCCTGGCCCGGACCGGATTCGACCTGACCCGCCAGACCCCGCTGCGAATCTCGTTGCAGCGCATCGCCGCCGACGAACACCTGCTCGGCGTGGTCGTGCACCACATCGCCGCCGACGGCTGGTCGCTCGGCCCGCTCACCCGGGACCTGGCGGTGTCCTATGTCGCCAGGAGCGCGGGCACCGCACCCCTGCGGGAACCGCTGCCGGTGCAGTACGCGGACTTCAGCCTCTGGCAGCGGGCCGTGCTCGGCAGCGAAGACGATCCGGAGAGCATCGCCGCCGTCCAGGTCGGCTTCTGGCGCGACGCGCTGGCCGAACTGCCCGACGAGCTGCCGCTGCCGTTCGACCGGCCACGCCCGGCCGAACCCGTCGGCGAGGCGGGCACGGTGGCCTGCGCGGTCTCCGACCGGCTGCAGCACGCGATGGACGAACTGGCCTCCGCGGCAGGCGTCAGCCTGTTCATGGTGGTGCGCTCGGCGCTGGCGGTGCTGCTGCGTGGCGTCACCGGCGGCCGCGACATCCCCATCGGCACCCCGGTGGCCGGCCGCACCGACGTCCAGCTCGACAACCTGGTCGGCATGTTCGTCAACACCCTGGTGCTGCGTTCCGATGTCGACCCCGACCGCAGCTTCACCGAGCTGCTGCACACCGACCGCGACACCGAACTGGCCGCGCTGGCCCACGCCGACCTGCCGTTCGAACGGGTCGTCGACGCGCTGGGCCGCGACAGCAGGGCGAGCAACCGGCACCCGCTGTTCCAGGTGGCGCTGAGCATGCAGGACGACCGGACCCCGGAGCTGGAACTGCCCGGTCTGCGCCTGCGGGCCGAGGAACTCGACATCGCGCGCGCCAAGTTCGACCTGGAACTGCGGGTCACGCCCGGTACCGACGGGCAGCGCTATGCGTTCGTGTACTCCACCGAGCTGTTCGACGCGGTCACCATCGAGACACTGGCCGCGCGGTTCGTGCAGATCCTCACCCAGATCACCGCCGCCCCGCACCAGCTCGTGCGCGATATCGACCCGCTCACCGTCACCGAACACCGCACCCTGGTGCCCGCGCAGGGCCCGGCCGCGGTGGCGCCGGTCGTGCTGTCCGACATCGTCGAGCGGGCCGCGGCGCGGTTCCCGCACCGGCCCGCGCTGCGCTGGTTCGCCGGCGGCAGCGTCGCCGGTGAGATCGGCGAACTCGACTACGCCGAGGTCGCCGAACGGGCCCACCGGCTGGGCCGGGCCCTGATCGCGCGCGGCATCGGCACCGGCGACCGGGTCGCGGTCGGGCTGACCCGGTCGCTGGACTGCGCGCTCGCGATCTTCGGTGTGGCCGCGAGCGGCGCGGCCTTCGTGCCCGTCGATCCGCGCTACCCGGCCGACCGGGTGCGGCACATGCTCACCGACTCCGGCGCCCGCGCGGTCCTGACCCGTGGCGCCGACGCCGAGGCACTGCGCGCGGCGGCCGGGCCACTGGAGACCCAGTGGCTGCTGGTCGACGACGAGGTCCTGCACGCCGAGCTGGCCGGGTACGACGGCGCGCGGATCACCGACGCCGACCGGGTCCGCCCGGTGCGTCCCGCCGATCTGGCCTACCAGATCTACACCTCCGGCTCGACCGGTCTGCCCAAGGGCGTGACGGTCACCCACGGCGGCCTGGTGAGCCTGGCGGTCGACCTGCGCGAACGGATGGGCCTGGACCGGTTCTCCAAGACGTTCTTCTTCTCCACCCCCAGTTTCGACGTCTCGGTGCTCGACATGCTGCTGGCGGTCTACTCCGGCGCCGAGATGGTGATCGGCCCGGTCGACATCTACGGCGGCGACGAGCTCGGCGCGCTGCTGGACCGTGAGCAGGTCACCCACACCTTCCTCACCCCGGCCGTGCTGGCCTCGATCGACGCCACCCGCTGGCCGCTGCCGCAGCTGCGCGGCCTGATGGCCGGTGGTGAGGCGGTGCCGCCGGACCTGGTCGAGAACTGGGCGCCGGGCCGCCGGTTCGTCAATGCCTACGGCCCCACCGAGTTCACGGTCATCGCCGCGATGTCGGAACTGCGGGTCGGGACGCCGGTGGCCATCGGAACGCCGGTGCGTGGTTCCCGCGCGCTGGTCCTCGACGAGCGGCTGCGCCCGGTCGTGCGCGGGGTGCCCGGTGAGCTCTACATCGGCGGGGCGGGCATCGCGCAGGGCTACCACGAGCGCTTCGGCCTGACCGCCGGGCGTTTCGTCGCCGACCCGTACGGTCCGGCGGGCAGCCGGATGTACCGCACCGGCGACGTGGTCCGGTGGACCCCGGCCGGCGAACTGGACTACCTCGGGCGCAGTGACCACCAGGTCAAGGTGCGCGGCTTCCGGATCGAGCTCGGTGAGATCAGCGCCGTCCTCGGCAGTCATCCCGACGTCCGCTTCTCGCACACCGAGGTCCGGCGGATCGCCGGTGACGACCGGATCGTCGCCTGGGTGCAGCTCGCCGAGGGCACCGACCCCCAGGTCATGGCCGAGGTGCGCAATCACGCCGTGGCCCGGCTGGCCGGGCACATGGTGCCTGCCTCGCTCACCCTGCTCGACCGGGTGCCGCTGACCCCGGTCGGCAAACTCGACCGCGGCGCGCTGCCCGAACCGGAGTTCACCACCACCGCGGGCCGGGCGCCGCGCACCGAGTCCGAGCGGTTGGTGGCCCGGGTGATCGAAGAGCTCGTCGGCGTCGCCGAGGTCTCGGCCACCGACAGCTTCTTCGACGTCGGCGGCAACTCGCTGCTGGCCACCCAGCTGGTGGCGCGCCTGGCGGCGGCCAGCAATGTGCGCCTGGAAGTACGCACGGTGTTCGCCGCGCCGACCGTCGCGGAACTGGCCGCGCTCATCGAATCCGGACCGTCCGGTGACGACGGCAGGCCCGAGCTGGTGCGGCAGGAACGTCCGGCGCGGATCCCGCTCTCGGCCGCCCAGCACCGGCTGTGGTTCCTCAACCGGTTCAACGCGGGGGAGGCCGGGTCCGCGGGTGCCTACAACATCCCGGTCGTGCTGCGCCTGCACGGCACCATCGACCTGGACGCACTCATCGCCGCTTTGCACACGGTGCAGCGCAGGCACGAGACGCTGCGCACGGTCTTCCCGGAGACCGCGGGCGAACCCGAGCAGCTGGTCCTCGATCCCGAGCACGCGGCGGTCACCCTGTTCCACGCCACCGCGGCCCCGCACGAGGTCGAACCGGCCGTCACCCGTTTCGCCGCACCCGGTTTCGACCTCTCGTCCTCGGTGCCGCTGCGGGCGGCGCTGATCACCGTCGACCACACCGGGCTGCCGGTGCCCGCGCAAGCCAAACTGGCGGTGGCCGGCTCCAAGGAGCACGTCCTGGTGCTGGTCGTGAACCACATCGCGATGGACGGCTGGTCGCTGGAACCCCTGGCCGGCGAGGTCGCCGCGGCCTACCGCGGCATCCGGGCGGGCGAACCGTTCGGCGTGGCCGATCCGGAGATCCAGTACGCCGACTACACGCTGTGGCAGCGCGCGGTGCTCGGCACCGAGGACGATCCGGACGCGCTGATCAGCAAGCAGCTCGCGCACTGGCGTGAGGTGCTCGACGGGCTGCCCGAACTGCTGTCCGTGCCGGCCGACCGGTCACGCCCGCCGGTGCCCTCCTACCGGGGCGGCACCGTCGACTGCGCGGTCGACGCGGCCACCCACCGCGCACTGCGCAGCATCGCCACCGCCAACAACGTCAGCATGTTCATGGTGCTGCACGCCGCACTGGTGGTGCTGCTGCACCGCGTCACCGGTACCGACGACATCGCCGTCGGCACCGCCAGCGCGGGCCGCGGCCATCCCGCGCTCGACGCGATGATCGGCATGTTCGTCAACACCCTGGTGCTGCGCACCGAGGTCGCCGACGACCACGCCTTCGTGGACCTGCTGCGCACCGTCCGCGACGGCGATCTCGACGCCTTCGCTCACGCCGACCTGCCGTTCGAACGACTCGTCGAGGTGCTCAATCCGGCTCGCTCGCAGGCCCATCACCCGCTGTTCCAGGTGATGCTGTCGGTGCGCAACGCCCCGGTCCGGATGCTGGAACTGCCCGGTCTGCGGATCGAGGCGGTCGACGCCGACGCCGGCATCGCCAAATTCGACCTGCAGTTCACCTTCACCGAGACCCAGACCGCCGAGCGCGTCGGCGACGGCATCACCCTGGCGGTGAACTACGCGGCCGACCTGTTCGACGAGGTCACCGCCCGCCGTCTCGGGGACCGCCTGGTCCGGTTGCTCACCGCGGTGGCGGCCGACCCGAACACCGCCGTGGGCGATCTGGCCCTGCTCGACGCCGTCGAGTGGACCGCGCTGGCGCCGGTGCACGGCAGCCGCGCCGACCGTCCGGTCACCCTGCCCGTCGTGTTCGGTGCCGCGGTGGCGCGCTCACGCGACGGTGTCGCGCTCAGCGCGGGCGACACGGTGGTGACCTACGACGCCCTCGACCGCTGGACCAACCGGCTGGCCCGGGTGCTCATCAGTCACGGTGTCGGCCCGGAAAGCCTGGTCGCCCTGGGCATTCCGCGCTCGGTGGAATCGGTGGCGACCATGCTCGCGGTCGCCAAGGCCGGCGCGGCGTTCGTGCCGGTCGACCCGAACTACCCGGCCCAGCGGATCAGCCACATGCTCACCGATTCCGGTGCGGCACTGGGCCTGACCCTGCTGGCGCACCGCGACCGGCTGCCCGGTGACACCCGCTGGCTGGTCCTCGACGACCCGCACACCAGAGCCACCGTGCTCGGCACCGACGACGCACCGGTCACCGACGCCGACCGGATCCGGCCGCTGCGCCTGGCCAACCCGGCCTACGTGGTCTACACCTCCGGCTCGACCGGCACCCCGAAGGGCGTGGTCGTCACCCACGCCGGCCTGTCCAACTTCGCCGCCGAGACCGCCGACCGCTTCGACGTGCGCCCCGGCAGCCGGATCCTGCACTTCGCCACCCCGAGTTTCGACGCCGCCCAGCTCGACATCCTGTTCGCGCTCGGCGGCGCCGCGACCCTGGTGATCGCCCCGACGGGCGTGGTCGGCGGTGAGGACCTGCGCCAGCTGTTCATCCGTGAGCGGATCACGCACGCGTTCATCACCACCGCCGCGCTGGGCACCGTCGACCCGGCGGGTGTGCACTCGCTCGCGCACGTGCTCGTCGGCGGTGAGGCGCTGCCGCCGGACCTGCTCGCCCGCTGGGCGCAGGGCCGCAACTTCTACAACGTCTACGGCCCGACCGAGACCACCATCGTCACGCTGATGCCGCAGCCGATGAGCCCGCAGGGGCCCATCACCATCGGCGGGCCGATCCGCGGCGTCGCGGCCAGCGTGCTCGACCGGCGCCTGCACCCGACCCCGATCGGCGTCACCGGTGAACTGCAGCTGGCCGGTTCCGCGCTGGCCCGCGGCTACCACAACCGGCCCGGCCTGACCGCGCAGCGGTTCGTCGCCGATCCCTACGGCGCGCCGGGCGAGCGGATGTACCGCACCGGCGACCTGGTGCGCTGGCGCGACGGCGCGAAGTCGGCGCTGGACGTGGAATACGTCGGCCGCACCGACCACCAGGTGAAGGTGCGCGGTTTCCGGATCGAACTCGGCGAGATCGACGTCGCGTTCGGCCGGCATCCCGAGGTCGAGTTCGCGCTAACCATCGGGCACACCACCCCGGCCGGCGCCACCGCGCTCGTCTCCTATGTGAAGGCCCGCGCGGGCGCGGCGCCCAGCGTGGCCGAACTGCTGGCCCATGTCGGTGCGCACGTGCCGAACTACATGGTCCCGCAGGCGGTCATGGTGCTCGACGAGGTGCCGCTGAGCCCGGTCGGCAAACTCGACCGGGCCCGGCTGCCGGAGCCGGTGTTCGCCGCGTCCGAGGGCTATCGCGCGCCGGTGACCCCGGCCGAGGTGGCGCTGTGCGCGGTCTTCGCCGAGGTGCTCGGGCTCGACCGGGTCGGCGCCGACGACGGGTTCTTCGAGATCGGCGGAAACTCGCTGCTGGCCACCAAAGTCGTTGCCGCGCTGCGGGAACGCGGCTACGAGGTCTCGGTGCAGATGATGTTCGGCGATGCCAGCCCGGCCGGGATCGCGGCGCTGCTGGATGCCGGCGACGCGGACGCGGTGATGGCCGCGGCCACCGGCCCGGTACTGCCGCTGCGTCCGTCGAGCGGACCGCACGACACCCCGCTGTTCTGTGTGCACCCCGCGATCGGGCTGTCCTGGTGCTACGCGGGCCTGCTCGCGCACCTGGCTCCGCAGCGTCCGCTCTACGGCCTGCAGGCGCCGCACGTGTCCGGTGAGGACAGCTTCACCTCGATTCCGGAAGCCGCGGGACACTATGTCGCCCATATCAAGTCGATCCAGCCGCACGGTCCATACCATCTGCTCGGCTGGTCGCTCGGTGGCCTGATCGCGCAGGAGGTGGCCGTCCAGTTGCAGGACGCGGGGGAGGACGTCGCGCTGCTGGCCATGCTCGACAGCTACCAGCTCGGCGACCGCTGGCTCGAGACCGCGATGCCCAGCGTGGCCGACATCCTCGGTGAATTCGGTGCCGATCTGCTCGACGGGGCGCCCCTGCCCGCCGATCTCGACCTGCGCGAAGCGGCGGATCTGCTGCGGTCCCAGCCGGGCCCGTTCGCCGCGCTCTCGGTGGAGAACCTGCAACGGCTCTACACCGGCTACGCCGACGGCACGGTGCTGGCCAACAAGTTCCGGCCGCGCCTGTTCGACGGTGACCTGCTGTTCTTCACCGCCGCGGCGGACGAGATCAACGCCGCCGACCCCGGCCGCCGCGCCGAGGCCTGGCAGCCGTTCGTCACCGGCAACATCCACAACCACGACCTGCCCTGCAGGCATGCGGCGATGACCACGCCGGAATCGCTGGCGGTGATCGGCCCCGTGCTGCATCGCCACCTCGACGCGGTCCCGGAGATCACCGTGTGCGGCGGCGGCCAGAAGGAGATGCGTCCGTGAGTCTGGCGGTAGAAGTACGCGGCCTGGCCAAGAGTTACGGCAAGGTACGCGTGCTGAAGGAGATCGACCTGGAGATCCCGGCGGGCACCGTGCTCGGCCTGCTGGGACCCAACGGCGCGGGCAAGACCACGACCGTGCGGATCGTGACCACGCTGCTGCGCCCCGACGCCGGATCGATCCGGGTCGCCGGGGTCGACGTGCTGGCCGATCCGGCCACCGCGCGCACCCGGATCGGGCTGTCGGGCCAGTACGCCGCGGTCGACGCGAACCTCACCGGCTACGAGAACCTGCGCATGGTGGCGCGCCTGTACGGCATGGGCCGCAAACAGGCCGTGTCCCGGGTGGAGGAACTGCTCACCGCGTTCGGCCTGGACTACGCCGCGGGCCGGCGCGCAGGCACCTACTCCGGCGGCATGGCCCGGCGCCTCGACCTGGCCGGCGCGCTGGTCGCCCGGCCGCCGGTGGTGGTGCTCGACGAGCCGACCACCGGCCTGGATCCCCGGGGACGCCTGGACATGTGGAAGGTGATCGGCGACCTCGTCGACGACGGCACCACGGTCCTGCTCACCACCCAGTACCTCGAGGAAGCCGACCTGCTCGCCGACCGGATCACCGTGATCGACAAGGGCACCGTCATCGCGCGCGGCTCGGCCGACGAACTCAAGACCTCCATCGGCGGCGACCGGCTCACCGTCACCCTGGCCGCCGGACAGAGCCCGGGTCCCGCGGTATCGGTGCTTCAGCAGGTCGGCATCGGCGAACCGATCCACGAACCGGGCACCGACGAAGTCTCGGTGGTGGTCGGTAACGGTTCGCGCACCATGGTCGAAGCCCTGCGCCGCCTCGACGACGCCGGCGTGTGCGTCCTCGACGCCACCGTCGTGCGCCCCACCCTCGACGATGTGTTCCTGTCCCTCACCGGCACCCCGGCCGCGCCCGCCCCGGAACCCGAAACCGACGAAGTGCAAGAGGAGATCCTGTCGTGAGTGCCCCGGACGTCGCGGTCGAGGACTACGAGACCCGCGAGATGCCGATCCCGACGACGTCACCGCGTCCCGCCGCGGCGGCCGAGATGCAGCCGCGCGGGCGGTTCTTCCGCGACAGCGGAATCGTGGCCTACCGCAATCTGCTGACCATCCTGCGCGTGCCCACGCTGCTGGTCACCGCGACCATCCAGCCGCTGATGTTCGTATTCCTGTTCGCCTACATCTTCGGCGCCTCACTCGGCGGCGACCAGTACCGCGAATTCCTGCTGGCAGGCATCTTCACCCAGACCGTCGCCTTCAACGCCGCCTTCACCACCGTCGGCCTGGCCGGTGACCTGCAGAAAGGCATCATCGACCGGATGCGGACGCTGCCGATGTCGCGGCTGGCGGTGCTGATGGGCCGCACGCTCTCGGACCTGGTGGTCAATATCCTCAGTCTCGGCGTGATGGTGATCTGCGGCTATATCGTCGGGTGGCGCATCCACGGCAGCGCCGCCGACGCGGCACTGGCCTTCGCCATCATCCTGCTGTTCGCCTTCGCCATGTCCTGGGTCGGCGCGCTCACCGGGCTGATCTCGCCGACGGTCGAAGTGGCCCAGAGCGCGGGCCTGATCTGGATGTTCCCGCTGTCGTTCATCTCCTCGGCGTTCATCTCCGCCGAGACCCTGCCCGGCCCGTTGCGCACCATCGCGGAATGGAATCCGATCACCGCGGTCTCGGCCGCGGGCCGCAAACTCTTCGAGAACGACTCGCCACCGACCTTCGCCCCCGCGACCGGCTGGGCGGCCGAACACTGCGTGCTCTACGCGGTCATCTGCTCGGTGGTCATTCTGGCCGTCGCCATGCCGGCGGCACTGCTGCAATACCGCAAGGTCGCCAGCCACTGACCGCGCGGACATGGCGAAGGCCGCCTCCGGTGATCCCGGCAGGCGGCCTTCGCCGTGTGTGCGCTGGTTATCCGCGACGGCGCGTCTTGAGCAGGTCCAGACGCTCCTTGAGCAGCTCCTCGAGCTCCTCCTTGCTGCGACGCTCCAGCAGCATGTCCCAGTGGGTACGCGGCGGCTTGACCTTCTTGGTCTCCACCGAGGTGCCCTCCATGAGCTGACCCTCCTGGCCGTTGCGGCACAGCCAGGTCGGCGGGATCTCCGCGTCGTCGGCGAACGGGACGTCGAATTCCTCACCGTTGTCGGTGCGGTAACGGGCGATCCGGCGCGGGGCCAGATCGTGGTCGCGATCGGTCTCGTAGCTCACCGCTCCGAGCCGACTGCCTCGGAGAACGCGATCTGCCATGTGTGCTCCTGTACTTTTGGCGGCTGGCGCCGCGTGTTCTCGGCCCCCGGGGCCTCGATTCTTCCCTCCCTGCGGGTACTCCTTCGTCGCACCCTTCGGTCAGTCCAGAATCGAGTCGGGCCGAGAACGGGGCTTAGTTCTACAGTTCAACGCGCGAGAAGTCTGAACTGTTCCATTGTAGTCGCTGCCCGCTGAGCGAGACCTGCGCCGCCGGATCGGCCGCCGGGCGGCTAGGGTTTCGCAGCATGTCGCGCAGTCGCCTGCTGTCCTGCCTGTGGTGCGGGCGGGAGATCGTGGATTCCGAGTCGGGTCGCCGTCGCCGCTATTGCCGCCAGTCGTGCAGGCAACGCGCCTACGAGCACCGGACCAGCTTGAAAGGGACCGGGATTCCCGAGGACGCGGTGGTGCTGTCCGCGCAGGAGGCCGCCGACCTGGCCGATCGCTGGTTCGCCGCGCGGTGCGCCGCCGAGGACGTGGCGACCGCGGTCGCCGAGGGCGCCGACACCGCCGAACTCGCTCAGCTGAGCGCGACTCTGGTGCAGCTGTCCCGGGAAGCCGAACGCCTGCGCTGACCACGATGGGCCGGCGCAGGCGAGGGCGATCAGGCCGATGGTGCTTCGGCGGAGTCGCGGGAGCGCAGGTACACGGTGGTGACACCGCCCGCGACGAACAGCGCCAGCGCCGCGGCCGCACCGGCGGTCGCCAGGTCCGGCGCGAGGAGCGGCTGGGCGCGCAGGGCCTGCCAGAGCACCAGCAGCAGCAGCCCGAAGTAGCCGAGCACCGCGACGCCGAGCAGTCCGGCGCGGGTGTGCTCGGTGCGCAGCCAGCGGTAGCGCGGTGCCAGTGCCGCGAGCACGACGGCGAGCACGAGCAGCACCTGGATACCGTGCAGGCCGACGAAGTGCGGGATGCGCAGGTCACCGCCGGTGGTACTCCAGTGGGTGATCGGCATGGCACCGACCCCGTCGCGCGCCACATCGGTGGGCACTCCGGGCCGCACGGTGTGCCCGGCCATCAGCCCGACCACGGTGCCGTCGCTCTGCCGGACGAGCTGCGGGCTGGTGAAGCCCATCAGATAGCCCAGCGCCATTCCGGTCACCGCCAGCCACAGTCCGGCCTTCAACGCGATCCGGGTCGGCCGGTCGGCGAGCTTCTGCCACGAGATGATCACCGCCAGGACGAGATTGGCGACGAACAGGCCGGGCACGCCGGAGGTGAACACCTGCTGGCCGATCTGGTTGACCGGGTCGGTGGCGGTGTTGAAATGACTGAACGTGCCCCGCGCGGCCTGGAGCGCGATGAATCCGACATCGGCGATCCCGGTCGCCGCGAAGACGGTGCCCAGCCACCAGGTCGCGCGCCTGCCACGATGCGGGAGCCGCAGGATCCACGCCAAGGTCACCCCGTAGAGGGCGAAGGCGAGGCCGAACTTCGCGGGTTTGAGCCAGACGGATTCGCCGAGCAGTTCGCGGTCGTCGACCAGCATGCCGATGATCGAGACCAGCACGAGTCCGGCCATCAGCGCCGAATTCACCAGCAGGGGGCGGTGCCACGGCGCCGCGTCGCCCCGGTGGGCGGCCGGGAACCGGAGGCCGGACAGGGCTTGGGGGAATGCGATCGTCGCCATGTCTCGACGGTAGGAATCCGGTATGCCCCAACACCTCCCGCTGCGGAGCGGGATCACCGCCCGTACCCGGGTAGGGGGTCGGCCTTACCCGGGTTCTCAGGGTCAGATCCCCATCCGCCAGATCGCGGCGTCGACCGCGCGCGGCGAGACGGTCGCCAGCGTCTGCAGCACCCGGCCGTAGCGCGGGTACAGCTCGATCGGGCGGGTGCGGATCGCGGTGAGGATCCAGGCCGCCGCGTCCTCGGGGGACAGGGCGGCCGCGTCGGCGTATTTGCCGGTGGGCGCGATCATCTCGGTGCGCACCAGCGGGTACCCCAGCGTGGTGACGTGCACGCCGCGCGGCCTGGTCTCCGCGCCGAGGCTGCGCCCGAACGCGCCCAGCGCCGCCTTGGACGCGTGATACGCGGTGAACAGCGGCATCGATCCGGCCGCGACACCCCAGGTGGCGACATTGACGACGTGCCCGTCACCGGCCTCGAGCATCGAGGGCAGCAGGCCCATGGTGAGCCGGGCCGCGCCGAAGTAGTTCAGCGCCATGGTCCGCTCGTAGTCGTGGAAGCGGTCGGTGGCCTCGGCGGCGCCGCGGCGGATCGAGCGGCCCGCGTTGTTCACCAGCACGTCGATGTGGCCGTACTGTTCGACGAGGGTCTTGGCCAGCGCGTCGGTCTGTTCGGCGTCGGCGAGATCGCAGGGAATCATCTCGGCGTTCCCGCCCGAGGCGCGCACGGCGTCGCGCACCGCGGCGAGGGGTTCGGGGGTCCTGGCCACCAGGATCACCGCGGCGCCCGCGCGGGTCAGCGCGTGCGCGGCCGCCTTGCCGACGCCGGCGGACGCACCGGTCAGCACCACGGTCTTGCCCGCGATCTCGTGGCGTTCACCGAGGACGAGCCGGGCCACCGTCCGGGGCAGGGCGGGCGGGTTGAGCAGCACCGATCGGGCGAGTTCGGTGAACACGGAGGTCTCCTGTCGGATCGAGGGTCAGGCGGTGGTCGGCGCGCCGCCGGGGGTGGGCTGCCAGCCGGGCGGGGCGAAGAGGTACCCGAGCCGCTCCCGCCAGCTCGTCGCACCGCGGAGGTCACGCACGATGGCGGCGTACTCGTGATACTGCAGGTGGATCAGGTTGTAGGTGCCGACGGGTTTGGTCAGGCCGTAGGTGGGGGTCCGGCGCTCGGGGGCGAAGGTACCGAACATCCGGTCCCAGACGATCAGGATCCCGGCATAGTTCTTGTCCAGGTATTCCGGGTCGCGGCCGTGATGGACGCGGTGGTGCGAGGGCGTGTTGAACACGAACTCGATCGGGCGCCAGAGCCGGCCGACGGTCTCGGTGTGGGTGAAGAACTGGTAGATGAGGTTGATCGAGAACGCGATGTAGATCGTCCACGGCGCGAAGCCGAGCAGCGGCAGGGGTGCCCAGAAGATCGCCTCCGACCACGGGTTCCACTTCTGCCGCAGGGCGGTGCCGAGGTTGAAGTACTCGCTGGAATGGTGGGCCTGATGCGCCGCCCAGCCGATCCGGACCCGGTGGGAGAACCGGTGATTGGTGTAATAAGCCAGATCGACGACGAGCACCAGCACCGGCCAGTACCACCAGGCGCCGGTCGGCAGGTGCCAGGGCGCGAGCGTCGACCACAGGAAGACGAACAGCACGAGCGTGAGCACCTTGAACAGCGCGGTGAACGCCAGCGACACCAACCCCATGCTGATGCTGGTCCTGGTGTCGGCGACGTGGTAGCCACGCCGGTCCCCGGCATCGTGGCGCAGGCTCAGGATCTCCATGCCGAGGAACAGCGCGAAGAACGGGACGGCGTAGAGGATGGGGGTGTTGATCTGATCCCAGACGGCGTCCGGCACGGCGACTCCTTGAATTGACTCAAACGTAAATTACAAAATGGTCAGTCGGGTGTCAACGATGGCGGCTCGCGATGGTTGGATGAACCGGTGAGTACTGCCGGAACCAAGGGTGTCCCGCGTCCCGAACGCGAGCAGCAGATCCTCGATGCCGCCGTCGCCGAGATCGGGCGGGTCGGCTACGCGGGGCTCTCGCTCGCCGATGTCGCCCAGCGGGCCGGGGTGTCCAAGCCGCTGGTCTACACCTATTTCCAGTCCAAGGACGGGCTGTACAACGGGTGTGTCGATCGGGCGGCGACGATTCTCTACGACGCGATCGAGCTCGCGATCACCGAAGCCGGCGGGCTCAGCAAGGCCGAACGCACCCTCGACGCGATCTTCGCCGCGCTGGAACCACGGCCACACGACTGGACCGTCGTGTTCGACCGGTCCCATCCCGACGAGGGGCCGGTTGCCGAGGCCTCCCGGGCGGCGCGGCGGCGCATCGCGGCCCAGGCGGCGCGCGGAGTAGCCGATGCGATCGGTGTCGTCGAGCTCACCGATCCGCTCGACCTGTCCGCACTGACAGATGTCTGGATGGGTGCGGTGACCTCGCTGGTGCTGTGGTGGCTGCGCCACCCCGACCAGACCGCCGCGCAGATGACCGCCCGTTCCCACCGCCTGATCACCGCCCTGTTCGCCGCCGCGCGCTAGTGGGTCTGCTTGCCGGGCAAGCGATTACGCGCCGAGCGGCAGGTCGCCGGCGGGCAGTAGTTCGGCCAGCAGGGGCGCCCATTCGTAGCGTCGCTCCGGGAAACACCGCTCCAGCAGATCGCGCATGATCGACGGCGCGATCGACGCGCCGGGTGAGGCCCCGAGCAGGCCGGCGACGGTGCCGTCGGCGCCGGTCACCAGCTCGGTGCCGAATTCGAGCACCCCGCCGCGCCGCCGGTCCGGCTTCACCAGCTGGGCGCGCTGCCCGGCCTGGACCAGCTCCCAGCCGGCCGGATCGGCAGTGGGGTAGAACCGCTGCAACTGCGCGAACTTGCGCCGCGGCGAGGCGATCAGCTGGCCGACGAGGTAGCGCAGCAGACCCGGATTCCGCACGCCCACCGCGGCCAGCGGGACGACATTGTGCGGCCGCAGCGTGGTGAACAGATCGGTGAGCTTGCCGTAGCGCAGCAGCCGGGTGCTGAAGGTGGCGAACGGACCGAACAGCAGCGCGGCCTCGCCGTCCACCTCCCGCCGGTCCAGATGCGGCACCGACATCGGCGGCGCACCGAGATCGGCCTGGCTGTACACCTTGGCCCGATGCTCGGCGACCACCGCGGGATCACTGGTCCGCAGGAACTGCGCGCCCAGCGGGAACACCCCGTAGCCGCGCACCTCGGGCAGCCCGGCCCGCTGGAGCAAGCGCAGGGCGTATCCGCCCGCCCCGACGAAGACGAACCGCGTGCGCACCGTGAACCGGCGCCCGCTGTCCAGATCGCGACCGCGCACCGTCCACAGACCGTCGCGGCCACGGCGCAGTCCGGTGATCTCGCGGTGCAGGCGCACCGCGTTGCCCGCCTCGGTCATGGTCGCCAGCAACGACCTGGTCAGTGCGCCGAAGTCGATATCGGTGCCCGCGGTGTGCCGGGTGGCCGCCATCGCCTCGTCGTCGGCCCGTCCGCGCACCAGCAGCGGCGCCCACTGCGCGATGACGGCCCGGTCCTCGGTGTACTCGAGTCCGGCGAAGGCGGGCAGTGTCCGCAGCGTCGCGTAGCGCTCGCGCAGGTAGGCGATGTCGCGCTCGCCGAACACCACGGTGATGTGTGGTGCCGGGGTGAGGAAGGTCGCCGGGTCGAGGGCGTCGCGGTGCGCCAGCGCCGACCAGAACCGGCGCGAGAGCGCGAACTGCTCGGCGATCCGCGCGGCGCGGGTGCCGTCGGCCGGATCGGGCATGTAGTTCAGTTCGCACAGGCCCGCATGGCCGGTCCCGGCGTTGTGCCACGGGTGGCTGCTCTCCGCGGCAGGTTCGCCGAGCCGTTCGAACAGCGCGATCGACCAGTCCGGCGCGATCGTGCTCAGCAGCGCGCCGAGGGTGGCCGACATGATGCCGCCACCGATCAGGACCGCGTCGAGAATGTCCTCGCCCCTGGCGGATTCGGGCTGGATGGGTGTCGTATCGGTCATCTCGGAACCTCCCGTGAGCTGTGTACCGCCATCGTCACGCCGGGAGAAGCAATCCGTCCAACGCGATATCGCCGCGATTATGATCCGGATATGGATGAATACGGGGAGGTGGGCGCCCACGACCTGGTTCCGCTGCTGGCCGCGTTCGACGCCGCCGCCGAGGACGGCCATTTCACCCGGGCGGCCGAGCGCCTCGGGGTTCCGCAGTCCTCGCTCAGCCGCCGGATCCGGACGCTGGAGCAGACTCTGGGTGTCGCGCTGTTCCAGCAGCTCGGTCGCGGGGTCGCGCTGACGCCGCAGGGGCGTGATCTGCACGAGCGCACGCGCGGGGTGGTCCGCGCCCTCGACGACGCGGTGCGCCGGGTCCGCGCGGACGCCGATCCCGACAGCGGGCTGGTCCGCTTCGGCTTCCCGCTGACGCTGGGACCGGTCAGCATTCCGTCGCTGCTGGCGCAGTTCCACACCCGCGCGCCCCGCATCCGGCTGCGTCTGGTGCAGGCGCACGGTGAAGAGCTCGCCGAACAGGTACGCGACGGCCGGCTCGATCTGGCGGTGATGATCCCGCCCCCGGTCGATCTGGGCTCGGTGGACCTGGGCCGCCAGCGCATCGACCTGCATGTCGCCCGCACCCACCCGCTGGCCGGGCGGGCGCGCGTGGCGCTGGCGGAACTGGCGGACGCGGCCTTCATCGCCAACCCGCCCAGCTATCACCTGCGCGCGCTACTCGACACCTGGTGTGCCGCCGCGGGTTTCACGCCGCGCGTGCTGTTCGAGATCACCGAGTTCGAGACGGTGCGGGCCTTGGTCGCGCTGGGTCTCGGCGTCGCGCTGCTGCCCGCCGCGGAGCTGCCGCATCCGGATCTGGCGATCGTGCGCATCGATGGCGACCGCGACCGCGAGATCGGCCTGGTCTCGGGAGACCATCGGCCGACGCTCGCGGTCGCGCGGCTTCGGGAATTCCTGATCGACCGGCGAGCGGCGATCAGTGGTGCGTGAGGATCAGTCCTGGGCGATGCCTGCGTCGACGCCACGCGCGGCGAGCCACGGGTGCGGGTCGATCGGGGCGCCGTAGCGCGAGCCGTCCGGCACGTGCACCTCGTAGTGCAGGTGGGGGCCGGTGGAATTGCCCCGGTTGCCGACGGTGGCGATGACATCACCGGCGTTGACGTGCTGACCGACCTGAACCAGGATCTCGTTCACGTGACCGAACACACCGATGGTGCCGTCGTCCTGCTGCACGCGGACCCACAGGCCGAAGCCGGTGGCCGGACCCGCCTCGATCACGGTACCGTCGGTGACGGCGAAGATCGGTGCGCCGATCGGGTCGCCGAAGTCGATGCCGTTGTGCGCGGTGCCCCAACGGGCGCCGAAGTACGAGGTCAGCCGGCCGTTCACCGGGCGGACGGTATGCGGCCGCGGCGCGATGAACGGGATCTCGGGCAGGGCGACCTCGACCGCTTCGCGGTGCTCTTCCCACGGGATCGGCGCCGACGCGGCGGCCGTGCCCTGCGCGCCCTGGGCCTCGGCGGGGGTGTACGAGGTGAAGCGGTAGGGCGAGGCGCCCCGGGCGACGGACTCGGTGCTGCTGGCCGTGATGGTGGTGTTGGACGCGGGGGTCTCGGGCTCACCGAAGGTGGCGACGGAGGTTCCCACGAGTGCGGACAGAGCCACCGCACCCGCGACAACGCCTCCCCAACGGCCGGCGAAGGCGTCGGAGACTCGGGCAGATAACGGGTTGGTCACGAACATGTCTCGAACGTAGCGAAGCCGTGACCTCGGCGGCGAATCCTGTGGCTGTCATCACGAAGCGCTATAACCCCAGTTGATCTATAACGGCGGTATAACGAACTGTCTACATCCTGATGACGACCGGGCGAAATGCGCGACCGGCAAGATCATTGCCGGACCCCCTGAATGCGCGCACACTGGTGAAGTGGACACTAACGGAGTTCGGGCCATCGCGGCCCTGTCCGACCCCACCCGGCGCGCGATCTTCGAGTCGCTGCCCGCGGGTCCGCGCTCGGTCGCCGAGCTCGCCGCCGCCACCGGAATCACCAGCTCGGCCGCCTCCCAGCACCTGAAAGTGCTGCGCGACGCGCATCTGGTGGCCATGCGCCCCGCGGGCAACCGCCACCTCTACTCCCTGGACCCCCGCGGTCTCGGCGACGCCCGGGACTATCTCGAGCAGTTCTGGCCGAGCGCGCTGGCCGCCCATGCGGCGGCATTGCGGACCGCCGTGGCCACCGAGCCGGCTCAGCCCACCCGGCGATAGCGGGACTTGGTCGACTCGGCCCAGTCCTGCTTGTCGAGTTGGGCGTCGACCGCCGCGAGCACCTCCGGGACGCCGATCCGCAGCAGTCCGCTGTCGGGCGTGCGTCCCTCCGGGTCGCCGACCTGTCCGGCCCACAGCACCGCGTGCCTGCCCAGCAGATGCGCAGGCGGTCCGCCCCGGCGCGGGGGCGTCGGGCCGAACAGCAGCACCGTGCGCGTGCCGAAGGCGGTCGCCAGATGCGCGACGCCGGTGTCGCCGCTGATCACCAAGGCCGCCTCGGCCACCGTCGCCGCCAGATCGGTGAGGTTCTGCCTGCCGGCCAGCACGCGATCGTCGGGCAGCCCGGCCTGGGCGGCCACCTCCATCGCGATCTCGCGTTCGAACGGGTCGCCGGTGAGTACCACGCCCCGGCCGAGTACCAGCAGATGCCGCACCACCGCGGCGAAGCGTTCCGGCGGCCAGCGCCGCGCCGGCGCGCCCGCGCCGATGTGGACCACCACACAATCGCGGCGGCTGAGCGAGGCCACCGGCGGCACCAGGCCGAGATTGCGGCGATCGGCGGCGATGCCCTCGAACTCGAGAAGCCGGCACCAGCGGTCCACCACGTGCGCCTCCGGATCCCAGCGGGGCCCGGCCAGTTTCGGCAGTTCCGGGGTCCGGTGCCCGATGATCCGGGCGGCCCCGGTGTCGGCCAGTGCCCGGGCGCTGGCGCCGTCGGGACCGTGCAGGTTCACCGCCAGCTCGGGGGCGGGCCCGTCCCAGATGAGGGCGGCGGGATCGGCGGTGGGGACCAGTTCGTCGACCGAGGAGATCAGGTCGACGATCCGCTCCAAGCGGTGCGGCGCAGCCAGGATGATCCGGCTCTGCGGTTCGGCCCGGCGCAGGGCACGCAGAGCCGGGACCGCGGCGAGCAGATCACCGAGGCCCCGAGCTTGCAGCACGAGTACAACCGACACTTCTTTGTCCTACCCGGCACCCGCGCGCACCAAACGTTCGTGCAGGGGCGGACGTGTCCACTGTCACGGCGATCGCGACACGGTCACCGGCCCAGCTAATATCGGGAAAACCAGAGCAACCGGGCATAACATCTCGTCATGACGACAAATACCGTGTTGGAGAGTCCAATTGCGGCTCTTGCCAAGAAGACCTGGCAAACAATTCTGGTCACCGGCCTCCTCGCGGTGGTGCTGGGCATCATCGTCCTCGTGTGGCCCGGCCCGTCGCTGCTCGTGGCGGGCGTGCTGTTCGGCATCTACATGGTTGTCAGCGGCATCTTCCAATTGATCGCCGCGTTCACCCATCTGCCCAGCACCAGCTTCCGGGTGCTCTCGTTCATCAGCGGTGTGCTGTCGCTGATCATCGGTGTGTTCTGCTTCCGCGACGACCTGGCCTCGATCGTGCTGCTCGGGCTGTGGATCGGCATCAGCTGGCTGTTCCGCGGTGTCGCGGTGCTGTTCGCCGCGGTCGCGGACAAGGGTGTGCCGGGCCGGGGCTGGCAGATCTTCTACGGCATCATCAGCGCGATCGCCGGTGTCGTCCTGATCGTGTGGCCGGTCGGCTCGCTGGCCACCCTGATGTGGGTGGCGGGCATCTCGCTGATCGTCATCGGTGTCATGGAGATCATCACCGCCTTCGGCGTCCGCAAGGATTCGCATCTGGTGGATACACAGGTATAAGGAGTAACCGCGGAATTCGTCGTGCGGCGGCCGGTGCCGACGGGTGCCGGCCGTCGCCGGGTGAACTACGCTCGGCGCTCATGGATTTCCTTTACAACCTGGTGGTAGTCGCCCATCTGCTGGGCATGGCCGCGGTGGTAGGTGGCTTCGTCGCGGGCCGGCCCGTCGTCTCGGAACTGATGGTGTGGGGTGCGCGCGCCCAGCTGATCACCGGGGTGATCCTGGCTGGTCTGGCCTCGGGCGTCGATTCGCTCGACAAAGATCCCGACACCATCAAGCTGGCGGTGAAGCTGGCGATCGCGGTGGTCGTCTGCGCGTTCGCCGAGATCAGCCGGGCCGACGCCAAGCGCGGCGAGCGGGCCGACTGGATGACCGACGCCGCGGGCGGCCTGGCCATCGTCAACGTCGTCGTCGCCGCGCTCTGGACCTGATCCGCGACCAGCTCCGCCGCGCAGGTCAGCCCGCTGCGCGCGCGAGCTTGGTCAACTCGACTGTCGCCGAACGCAATTCACTGATCTCGGTGAGTGGCTGCGCGTAGCCGACGCGGGTACGGGCCACACCGCGCGGGGTGTCGACCCGCAACTGCAGACCGTAGCGGTCGGCGCGCTCGCAGGCGGCCGCGGTCGCGTCGGGGAACCCGCCGAGGTGCCGCGCCATGGCCAGCAGCGCGTCGGCGTGGTCGGCGTTGAGGTGGGCGATGCCCGGCGCGGCGCGCGGCACGATCGGGTCCGGTTCGGCGGCCAGGTATTCCGCCGCCGAGGCCGAATCCATCCGGCCGTACCCGCCGACCCAGCGCACCCGCTGGACCCGCAGCACCCACAGGGTGAAATCGCTGTAGTCGATGTAGTACTTCGCGGCGGGCACCGCGGCCAGATGCGCGGCCCGCGCGGCCTCGGCCTCGGCGCCCTCGGGACGTTCCACCACACCGGCGAGGGTGATCCTGGTGCCCGCCAGTGGATCCGCGGGAATGTCCGGGGTCACGACGGCGATGCTGGCCCGGGGATCGACGGCCAGATTGCGGCCGTGCTCGGCCAGGCGCGAGACGCTCAGCACGGGGGCGCCGTCGAGCAGGCCGTAGGTGATGAACGACGCCCACGGCGCCCCGTCGGCGGTCAAGCTGGCCAGGGTGCCGATATTGGTCGCCGCCGCGATCGTTCTGGCCTCCTCGGCGGCCGAGGGATGCGCCTCGTTGGCCAGGGGAGTGGTCGGCAGCGGGATGGCGGGTGCGTCGCCGGGGTCGCCGTGGTCGAGAGTCATGGCCACAGCGTATCCACCCGGACGGCTCGGCGGGGCCTGCTCGACAGCCAGGAGTGCAGTGCCCGGTAGACCGCGTCGTGGTTGAGCAGGCTGAAATGGTTGGCCGCGGGGACGTGCAGACCGTTCACCTCACCGAGCCCGATCCGCCGGGACCGGCCCCGGCCCGAGCCGCTGCCGGTCAGTACCAGGCCGTCGCCGACGACGCGGCCCAGCGGATGCTTCGGGCTGCGGGTGATCGTCGCGGTGACGAAGTAGTGGTCGGCGTGCACGATCAGCGGCACTTCCTGGACGGCGCGGGCGCGCAGGGTGTCGTCGTCGAGATCGCGCCAGTCCTCGTCGACCAGCGAACCCTGCCGCAGATCGCGGATGCCCGCGCTGCGCCTGCGCAGCAGCGCGCTCAGCGGACGTGTCTCGGGCAGCAGATCGAACGCGGCGGCCGCGTAGTGCGCGACCTGTTCGAGCGGTGCGCCCAGATGCGGTGACCCCAGGCACACCACCTGCCGGACCGCGCGCACCCAGTCCGCGCCTGCCTCGTCGGCCCGGTGGCAGGCGCTGCGGGCGACCAGCCCGCCCATCGAATGGCCGACCAGGCAGATCTCGTGCACCGGCATCGGCCAGCTCGCGACCAGCCGGGTGAGCAGGGCGTCGAGCTGGGCGGCGTTCTCGGAGATGTGCAGGCCGGTGTTGTAGCGCACGTGCACCGGGGTGTAGCCGAGGTCGGCCTCGAGCAGTTCGCCGTAGTCCGGCCTGCCGCCGAGTCTCCAGGAGTGCTCGGTCTCCACCAGCCCGTGCACCAGCACGACCAGCCGCGAGGTCGGCACGAGGACGTGGGCGGGCAGCAGTTCGGCCGCGACCGGTGCGCCCTCGACGCGAATGGTCATGGGGGAGGCCAGAATCGGCGCCTGGTCCTCGAGGGAGTCACCGATCAGCCCCTGCACGGCGGCGAGCACACCGGCGCCCCATACGGTGCGCGAGGGCGCGGGGACGCCGGGCATCTGGACCGCGCTCGCCACTTCGCCCACCACGAACCCGGTGCCGCCGACCGCGGCGTAGACGCTGTCGGTGATCGCGTCGTGCACGATCTTCACCGGATCGGCGGCCGCCCCGACCCCGGCGCGGACCGCGGCGAACACGCGATCGGAAATGGCCCGGTGGACGGCCGCGATCCCGTCGACCGCGCCGGCGAACTCGTCGCCGGCCAGGCGTGTGAGTGCCTGTACTTCGGCCTGGGGCTGGGGGAGCTGCTCGGTCACGAGTTTGAGAGTACAACTGTGCACTGAAAATTGGTGAGTTCGGGGCTTCTTTGGGAGCTGTGGGCGAGCGCCGCGCGCCGGGGCGGGACGGATCACAACAGCATGGCGCTACTGCGATATGCGCATCAACGCATGTTGGATAATCGGGGTGGCAATGATCGTGCGGCAGAAAAAAGGGCAAGGACGGCGGGGGATCGCCGTCCTCGCCCCGGACTAGACGTGGTTGACGATCGCGTACCAGAGCGCGCCCGACGCCCCGACGACGAACAGCGGTGAGAGCACCCAGGTCTCGACCCGGTTGCCGGTCCGCTCGATCAACGGGATCCGGGTGCGGAACGGGAACGGCCACAGCAGCCTGCATCCGCGCTCGGTGAGGCAGTCGCCCAGCAGATGGGCCAGACAGCCCAGTCCGACACAGATCGGCAGCCAGGCCGGCCGGTCGACGATCCAGTGGTCGACGGCGAAAGTGCCCGCGCCGGCCAGCACGACGACGGTGCCGTAGGTGCGCACGCTCTTACCCGGCGGGCACAGGTGCAGCGAACGCACCGCCAGCGCCAGCAGGAAGAAGACCAGGCTCAGCGTGAACGGCCTGCCGAGCCAGTGCTCTCCGGCCCAGGTCGCGGCGACCGCGGCCACCACGAACAGCAGCGAATGGGTTCCGTGCCGGTGCCCGCCGGAGGCCCAGGAGATGAAGCGGCACAGGTGATGTGAGATCGGGCCGAGCACGTGCGAGATCGTTCCGCTCGGATGATCGGCGTCCGGCAGCAGCGCGGCACCCGCGGTGAGCAGCGTGCCCATGATCAGCTCCGCGATCCCGAATCGCGTTGTCTCGCTGTCGAACAGGGGGAAAGCGGCGACGGTGAGGGGCAGCACGGCGGCGGTACCCGCCCAGGCCAGCGCCCCGCTCGTCGCGTGTGAATGTCCAAGCACCCCGCAACGTTAGAGGAACGAACTACCCGGTCGCATATGCCGAGGAAGCCGGGGGTGCCACGCCCGGCGAACGAAACACCCTGCGGCGCAGTGCGCGTCGCAGGGTGTTTCGCTGTGGTGCGGGTGGGTCAGGCCAGGTCGAACCGGTCCAGGTTGCTCACCTTGGTCCACGCGGCGACGAAGTCGTGCACGAACTTCTCCTTCGCGTCGTCGGTGGCGTAGGCCTCGGCGACGGCCCGCAGCTGCGAGTTCGAGCCGAAGATCAGGTCGACCCGGCTACCGGTCCAGGTGACCGCGCCACCGGCACGGGCCTTGCCCTCGTAGACGTTCTCGTCGGCCGCCGAGGGCGCCCACTCGGTGTCCATGTCGAGCAGGTTGACGAAGAAGTCGTTGGTCAGCGCGCCCGGGGTCGCGGTGAACACGCCCAGCGGCGACTGCTGGTAGTTCGCACCCAGCACCCGCAGACCACCGATCAGCACGGTCATCTCCGGCGCGCTGAGGGTGAGCAGGTTCGCCTTGTCGACCAGCAGGTACTCCGCGGGGATCTGTGCGTCCTTGGCGACGTAGTTGCGGAAACCGTCGGCCACCGGCTCGAGTGCCGAGAAGGACTCGACGTCGGTCTGCTCCTGGGCGGCATCGGTGCGGCCCGGGGTGAACGGGACCGTCACCGCGACACCGGCCGCCTGCGCGGCCTGTTCGACACCGACCGCGCCGCCGAGGACCACCAGGTCGGCGAAGGACACGGTGGCCCCACCCGCGGCGTTGAACGTCTCCTGGATGCCCTCGAGCACCCGGATGACCTGGGCGAGCTCGTCGGGCTCGTTGACCGCCCAGCCCGCCTGCGGCTGCAGCCGCAGACGTCCGCCGTTGGCGCCGCCGCGCTTGTCGCTGCCACGGAACGAGGAGGACGCGGCCCAAGCGGTGCTGACCAGCTGGGCGACGGTCAGCCCCGAGGCCTGGATCTGGCTCTTGAGCGCCGCGATGTCGCTGTCACCGATCAGCTGACCGGTCTGCGCCGGAATCGGGTCCTGCCACAGCAGTTCCTCCGACGGCACCAGCGGGCCGAGGTAGCGCGCCACCGGGCCCATGTCGCGGTGGGTGAGCTTGTACCAGGCGCGGGCGAAGGCGTCGGCGAACTCGGCCGGATTCTCCAGCCAGCGCTGGGTGATCGGCCCGTAGATCGGGTCGAGGCGCAGCGACAGGTCGGTGGTGAGCATGACCGGGGTCTGCTTCTTGGCCGAGTCGAACGGGTCGGGCACAGTACCGGCGCCCGCGCCGTCCTTCGGGATCCACTGGTTGGCACCCGCGGGGCTCTTGGTCAGCTCCCACTCGTACCCGTAGAGGGTCTCCAGGAAGTTGTTGTCCCAGGTGGTCGGGGTGCTGTTCCAGATGCCCTCCAGGCCGGAGGTGATCGCGTCCGCGCCGACACCGGTGCGGAAGCCGCTCTTCCAGCCCAGTCCCTGCTCCTCGAGCGGGGCGCCCTCGGGCTCGGGACCGACGAGATCGGCCGGGCCTGCGCCGTGGGTCTTGCCGAAGGTGTGGCCGCCGGCGATCAGGGCGGCGGTCTCCTCGTCGTTCATCGCCATCCGGGCGAAGGTCTCGCGGATGTCGATGGCGGCGGCGATCGGGTCCGGATTGCCGTTGGGGCCTTCGGGATTGACGTAGATCAGGCCCATCTGGACCGCCGCGAGCGGGCGCTCCAGGTTGCGCTCACCGGAGTAGCGCTCGTCGCCGAGCCAGGTGCGCTCGGGACCCCAGTAGACGTCCTCCTCCGGCTCCCAGACGTCCACGCGGCCGCCGCCGAAGCCGAAGGTCTCGAAGCCCATCGACTCGAGCGCGACATTGCCCGCGTAGACCATGAGGTCGGCCCAGGACAGTTTGCGGCCGTACTTCTTCTTCACCGGCCACAGCAGCCGGCGCGCCTTGTCCAGGCTGGCGTTGTCGGGCCAGCTGTTGAGCGGGGCGAAACGCTGCAGGCCCGCACCGGCGCCGCCGCGGCCGTCGCCGACGCGGTAGGTGCCCGCCGAGTGCCAGGCCATCCGGATGAACAGCGGGCCGTAGTGGCCGAAGTCGGCGGGCCACCAGGGCTGCGAGGTCGTCATGACCTGCTCGATGTCGGCCTTGACGGCGGCCAGGTCGAGGGTCGCGAATTCGGCGGCGTAGTCGAAGTCCGCGCCGAACGGGTTGGTCACCGGCGGGTTCTTCTGCAGGATCGAGAGATTGAGCTGATGCGGCCACCAGTCGACATTGCTGCCGCGGGCGTCCGCGGAGGCGAACGGCCGGCGCGACGCTACGGGGCAACCACTTTCACCGGGTTCCGTTTGGGCTTCCGCGATGGGTGGGTGTTCCTCGGGCACGGTGATTCCTTTCAGGAGAGTGATCGTGATGACGAGCAATCGGGGCACAGGCCCCAATAGATGACCTCGGCCTCGTCGATGACGAAACCCCGGTCATCGGGCGCGGTCAGACACGGCGCATCGCCGACTGCACAGTCGATATCGACGATCACGCCACAGGATCGGCACACCAGGTGATGATGGTTGTCACCGACGCGGGTCTCGTACCGGGCGACGGTGCCCATGGGCTGGATCCGCCGGAGCAGGCCCGCGGTGGTGAGGGCGCGCAGCACGTCGTAGACGGCTTGCTGGCTCACCGTGCCGAGGGTGTCCCTGACCCGGCTGATGATGGTGTCGGTATCGGCATGGGGCTGGTGATGCACCGCGGTGAGCACCGCGAGACGCGGCGCGGTGACGCGGAGCGAGGCTGCGCGGAGCATCTGCTCGAAATCCGACTTGCTGGACACATTCCAGATTATTACTCATTCCAGATAAGAACGGAAGGGTTTCGGGCCACGAGTTGTGTGCGCAATCCGGGCCTGGTTCCGGCGGGGCCGCTATCCTGCCGGAGTCCGTTCCTCGAACAAAGGTTGGTTTACGGTGAATGCGGTGGTCGATGCTCCTGATGTCGCGTCGAAGGTAGGGCACTACTACCGGATGGACGGGACGTACGAGGTGGGGCGGGAAAAGGTCCGCGAGTACGCCAGGGCGGTCCAGGACTACCATCCGGCACACTGGGACGAAGACGCCGCCGCCGCGCTGGGCTACAAGGGCCTGGTCGCGCCGCTGACCTTCGTCTCGATTCCCGCGATGGCGGCCAACCGGGCGCTGTTCGAAACAGTCGTCGTCGGTTACGACACTTTCGTGCAGACCGAGCAGGTCTTCGAGCAGCACAAGCCGATCGTGGCCGGTGACCGGCTGACCACCGATGTGGAGCTGTCCTCGGTGCGCCGGATCGCCGGCAAGGACCTGATCACGGTGACCAACACCTTCACCGACGAACTCGGTGAGACGGTGCACGTCATGCACACCACGGTCGTCGGCGTCACCGGTGAGGAGGTGGATCCGGCGATCACCACCGCGGTGGAGAACATCATGGTGCACGGCGTGAGCATGTTCGGCCGCGCCGCCGAGGCGACTCAGGACGCCGACCAGGAGGTGCCGCGCCGTCCCGAGGGCGAGCTGCGCCTGTCGACCGCCGGCTCGACCCGCACACCCGGCACCACGCTGTCGTTCGACGACCTGAGCGTGGGCGACGAGGTGACCCTGCGCGATGCCAAGATCACCCGTGGTGACCTGGTCAACTACGCCGGTGTCTCCGGTGACAACAACCCGATCCACTGGGACGAGACGGTGGCCGGCCTGGCCGGGCTGCCCGACATCATCGCCCACGGCATGCTCACCATGGGCCTGGGCGCGGGGTTCCTGTCGGCCTGGTCGGGCGACCCGGGTGCGGTCACCCGCTACGGTGTGCGGCTGTCGAACTACACCGTCGTCGACCGGGAGCAAGGTGGCCAGGTCGAGTACACCGGCAAGGTCAAGTCCCTCGACCCCGACAATCGCAGCGCGGTCATCCTGATCGTGGCCAAGTCCGGCGGCCGCAAGATCTACGGTCTCGCCACCGCCGACATCCGCTTCCGCTGAGCCGAGGCGCCCGGGTTCAGTGCGCGGCGGCGGTGGAAACCGTTGCCGCGCCACCGGATTCGGGCGTCGCCGGGTGTACCCGCACGCGGGTGCTGTTGACCGCGGCCGCGCCGGTGAGCGGGTCGGTCACGGCCGGGTCGTGCAGCAGGTTGACATTGGCGCCGCCGTGCGCGGTCGCCACGGTCCAGCCCACCCCCGGTTCGCGATGCCCCCAGCCGTGCGGGATGGCGACCACCCCGGCGCGGATGTCGTCGCTGATCTCCACCGGCACCTCGATCGCGCCCGCGGCGGATTCGACGGTGGCCAGGTCACCGTCGGTGAGGCCGCGCGCGGCGGCGTCGCCGGGGTGCATGAGCACGGTGCAGCGGTCGCGGCCCTTCACCATGGATTCGATGTTGTGCAGCCAGGAGTTGTTGCTGCGCAGGTGCCGTCGCCCGATGAGTTGCAGGTCGTAGTCGCCGCTCGGGGCGTCGGCCGCGTCGAGGACCTCGCCGACGGCGGCGAGGAAGTCCGGTGGCGTCAATCGCACCTTGCGGTCGCCGGTGCCGAGGAGTTCGCGCAGCCGTGGTTGCAGCGGACCGAGGTCGACCCCGCCGGGTGCGCGGCGGATCTTGCCGACGGTCAAGCCTTTCCGGCCGCGCCGCAGGACGCCGTAGGGTCCGGTGGCGATGGCCGCCGCGGTCAGCCGCATCGGGCTCAACTGCTCGAACAGCGCGTTCATCGCCCGGCCGGTGATCCGCCGGGCAGGCAGCGGTACCACTTCGGTGATCAGCCGCGCCAGGATCTGCCAGTCGTCGAGCCCGTCGGCCGGTGGGGTGAACACGCGGGCGTCGAAGCGGGCGTTGTTGCGCACGCTGAACACCGGGAACAGCAGGCTCAGGTCCTCGCGTTCGAGCGCGGAGACCGGCGGCAGGATGATGTCGGCGTGGCGGGTGGTCTCGGTGATGTACATGTCCACGGCGACGTAGTAGTCCAGCGAGGCCAGCGCCTTGTCGAGGCGGCCTGCCTGCGGGGTGGACAGCACCGGGTTGCCCGCGTAGGTTATCATCGCCTTGATCTGGCCCGGTCCGGGGGTGAGGATCTCCTCGGCCAGCACCGCGACGGGCAGTTCGCTGCGGAACGACTTGTGTTTGCCGGAGCGGTCGGTCCACGCGCCGTGCCCCATCGGGAGGTACTTCCCGTAGCGGGGCGCGTCGACGATCGGGGTGGCGAACATCTGGCCGCCCGGCCGGTCGAGGTTGCCGGTGACGGCGTTGACGGTGTTCACCAGCCAGTGGGTGAGGGTGCCGGTGGTCTGCAGGCACACCCCGATGCGGGCGTAGAGCACCGCCGAGGGCGCGGCGGCGTGGTCGCGGGCCAGACGCCGGATGGTGTCGGCGTCGACCCCGGCGTGCGGGGCCATCCGCTCCGGTGTGGTGTCGGCGACCAGCCCGGTGAGGGTGTCCCAGCCCGAGCACTGCGCGCGCACCGCGCGTTCATCGCACAATCCCTCGGTGACCAGCACGTGCAGCATGCCCAGCAGCAGGTAGACATCGCCGCCCGGCCGCACGGCCACGTGCTCGTCGGCCAGACGGGCGGTCTCGGTGCGGCGCGGGTCGATCACCACGACCGTGCCGCCACGCTTGCGCACCTCCCTGATCCGGGTCTTGGCGCCGGGCATGGTGGTGATCGAGCCGTTGGACACCGCCGGGTTGGCGCCGAGCACCACCAGGCGGTGGGTGCGGTCGATATCGGTGATCGGCATCAGCACATTCGCGCCGAACATCCGCCACGCGACGAATTCCTGCGGGAACTGGTCGATCGAGGAGGCGGTGAAGAAGTTGCGGGTCAGCAGGGCTGCGCGCAGCAGGCCGCCGTAGAGCACCGAGGAACTGTGGGCGGCCGGGTTGCCCAGGTACATGCCGATCGCGCTGGGTCCGTGCGCGGCGCGCACCGCCCGCAGCCGCTGCCCGATCTCACGGAACGCCTCGTCCCAGCCGATCGGCTCGAAGCGGTCACCGACCCGGCGGACCGGGGTGCGCAGCCGGTCCGGGTCGTGGTGCAGCCCGCCCATCGCCGTCGCCTTGGGGCAGATGTAGCCCTGGGACAACACATCGTCGGGGTTGCCCTCGATGCGGGTGACCCGCGTGTCCTCGACCGTCACCAGAATCCCGCAGTGCGCTTCACACAAAGTGCATTGCCGCGCAATCGTCGTGCTGTCCACCGTTTCCCCACTTCCGCAGAACCGCTTGTCCCACGCTAGCCCGGTCGCGCCCGCCGCATATCCATCTACGGTCGGATCTTTCCGGCTCGCGCGGCGGTCCGGGGTACGGTGAGCCCGGGTAACGATCTCCGGCCCGATCCCGACACATCAGCGAACCGTTTTCCGCCCAGTGAGGAGCAGAAATGTCGCGTTCCCTCGTCCGCACCGGCCTCGCCGCCGCCGCGATCTCCGCCGTCACCGGCCTGGCGCCCGTCGCCGGCGCCCAACCCAGCTATTACGACCCGGTCATCACGCCGTGCGGTCACCTGTTCCGCACCCCGCTGGAGGCCCCGCGCGCCGGTACCGACGTCTACTGGAGCCCCTTCGGTACCGGCGGCATCGTCTGTTACGACGACGGGACCGGCATGGAGAACTACTACCAGCGCGATCCGTGGGGCCGCTGGCACGACATGAACGAGCTCACGCCGGGCCACTTCTTCTACGTCGTCTTCGATTCCACCGTCCCCGACCAGGCCACCTGGGGCTGATCAGCCCTCCCGCAGGACGGCGGCGATCCGCGCCAGCGCGGCCGGGTCCGTCATCCGCCAGTGCGTGGTGGGGACGGCGTGGTTGTGCACGGTGCCGGTGACGGCGGTGCGCCAAGACCCGGCGGCGGTGGTGCCGGTGGGGTCGTCACCGGTGGCGGTGAAGAAGGTGATGTCTCCGTCGAAGGGCCGGGGGCGGTAGGCCGCGTCGAGGGGGATCGCGTCGAGCGCGGCGGTGAGGACACGTTCGACGCGCTCCTGGCCGAGACCCGCGAGCGGGGTGGTGCTCTCTGACAGGACTCGGGCCAGCTCGGTGACATCGCCCGCGGCGTCGAGATCGCCGATCTCCCCGGCGAATCCGCCGAGGAGATCGACGGTGCTCGCGGCGCCGGTGCGCACGGGCGCGGCACAGGTGAGCGTGCTGTCGAGCATGGCCAGCAGGGCGACCTGTTCGCCTTCGGCCTGCAACTGTACGGCCATGGCGTGCGCGAGCACCCCGCCCAGCGACCAGCCCAGCAGGTGATAGGGCCCCTCGGCCTGTACCGCGCGCAGGTGCTTGACGTAGAGCCGCGCCCACTCCTCGATCGAATCCGGCAGCGGCTCGGCCGAACTCAGCGCCGGGGACTGCAACCCGTAGAGCGGGCGGTCGGCGTCGAGGTGGGCGGCCAGGCCGCTGAACGACCAGGCGACACCGCTGATCGGGTGCACACAGAACAGTGGTTCGCGGGAACCGGTGGTGCGCAACGGCAGCAGGACCGCCAGGGCGTCGTCGGCGCCCGCACCGTCCGCGCCGGCCGCGCGCAGGGCGGCGAGCAGACCCGCTGGGGTCGGCGTGGTGAAGATCCAGGTGACCGGGATCGTCGCGCCCAGTGCCTCGCCGAGCTGGGCGGCGAGCCGGGTGGCGCCGAGGGAGGTGCCGCCCAGCTCGAAGAAGTGGTCGTCGAGGCCGACCCGGTCCGTGTGCAGCACCTCGGCGAAGATCTCGCACACCGTCTGCTCGATCGACGATTCCGGAGCGCGATAGGCCCGGGTGGTGAGTTCGGGTGTGGGGAGTGCGGCCCGGTCGAGTTTGCCGTGTGGTGTCAACGGGACACTGTCGAGCACCACGACCGTGGCCGGCACCATGTGCGTGGGCAGGGACCGCGCGGCCCACTCGAGCAGCTCGTCGCCGGCGACCCGGCGGCCCTGTGCCGCAACCACATACGACACGAGGACGGTGTCGCCTGCCGGGTTCTGCCGCCCGATCGTGACGGTCGACCCGATATCGGCGTGCGTGGCGAGCACCGCGTCGATCTCCCCGGGTTCGATCCGGAATCCGCGGATCTCGAGCTGGAAGTCGGTGCGGCCGCGATAGTCGAGCTCGCCGCCTGCGGTCCACACCGCCAGATCACCGGTGCGGTACAGGCGGGTGCCCGCACGGAACGGATTGGCCACGAACCGCTCGGCCGTCAGATCGGGACGACCCAGGTATCCGGTGGCGAGCTGGGCGCCGGCGAGATACACCTCGCCCGGCACGCCCGCGGGCACCGGCCGCAGCCAGGCATCGAGCACATAGACCTGGCTGTTCCACACCGGCGCGCCGATCGGCACCGATCCGGTGTCGGCGGCGCCGACCCGGTGACTGGTGATGGAGACGGCCGCTTCGGTCGGCCCGTACACATTGAACAGCGCGAGATCCGGTGCGGCGGCTGCGATTCGGTGTGCCAGCGCGGCGGGCAGGGCCTCGCCGATCGCGAGCACCCGGCGCAGCGTGCGCGGCACGGTGACGGTGAGCAGTGCGTCGAGCATCGAGGGCACCGCGTGCAGGGTGGTCACCTCTTCGCGCCGCATCAGCTCGGCGAGGTAGGCCGGGTCGCGGTGCCCGCCGGGTGCGGCGAGCACCAGCCGCGCACCGCAGGCGGCGGCCGACCAGTACTCCCACACCGACAGGTCGAAGGTTGCCGCCGTCTTCACCAGCACCGAATCGCTCGCGGTGAGCCCGAATTCGCTGGTCTTCCAGCGCAATTGGTTGACGATGGCGGCGTGTGAGACGGCCACACCCTTCGGGCGGCCGGTCGAGCCCGACGTGAAGATCACATAGGCGGTGTTCGCCGCCCGCAGCGGCGCGCGACGTTCCCGATCGGTGAGCGGGGCACTGTCGTAGCCCGACAGATCGAGCCGGTCGACGGTGCGGACCGTGCTGCCCGCCGCCGAGAATCCGGTCGCCGAATCGGTGAGGACGAGTGCGGGCGCGGCCGTGTCGAGAATGTAGCGCGTGCGCACGGCCGGCTGATCCGGATCGATCGGCACGTACGCGCCACCGGCGGCGCTCACCGCGTACATCGCCACCACGAGGTCGGCCGAGCGCCGCAGCGCCAGCGCGACCCGGGTCTCCGGTCCGACACCGGCTACCATCAGGTACCGCGCCAGCCGGTTCACCCGCGCGTCCAGTTCGGCGAAGGTCCAGCGGGTGTCGCCGTCGACCAGTGCCACGGAATTCGCGGCCGTGGACACGGTGGTGCCCAGCAGCGAGACCAGGGTTTCCTTCGGATCGGTCTGGCGCGCAGTGCGATTCCAGGTATCGAGCACGCGGACCCGCTCGGCGGGGGCGAGCAGGTCGATGGTGTGCAGCGGCGCACCGGGCTGGGCCACCACGGCCGCCACGAACCGGCCGAGCCGGTCCAGGAACCCGCGCACGGTCGCCGCGTCGAACAGGTCGGTGGCGTAGGTGCAGTAGCCGCCGATGCCTGCGGGCACGCCGTCGGGGGTGTAGCGGTCGGCGAGGATCAGGTGCAGATCGAACTGGGACAGTGCGCGATCCAGCTCGACCGAGGTGACATCGATGCCGGGCAGGTCCATGCGGACCTCAGCGAGGTTCTGGAAGGACAGCCCCACCTGGAACAGCGGATGCCGTGCGGTGGAGCGCGCCGGGTCGAGTACCTCGACGAGACGTTCGAAGGGCACATCGGCATGGGCGAAGGCTTGCAGGTCGAGGTCGCGCTGGCGGGTCAGCTGTGCGGCGAAGCTCGCCGCGCCGTCGACCCGGGTGCGGAAGACCAGGGTGTTGACGAACATGCCGATCAGGTCGTCGAGCACGGCGTCACCGCGGCCCGCGACGGGTGTGCCGATGGCGATGTCGTCGGTGCCGGACAACCCGGCCAGGACCACCGCCAGGGCGGTGTGCACGGCCATGAACAGGGTCGCGCCGTGGGTGCGGGACAGTTCGACGAGCGCGGCGTGGGTGGCGGTGTCGATGGTGAACGGCACCCGCCCACCGGCATAGGACTGGGTCGCCGGGCGCGGGCGGTCCCTGGGCAGCTCGAGCTGATCGGGCAGCCCGGCCAGGGCGGTGCGCCAGTAGGCGATCTGTTCGGCGCCGAGCGCGGCGGGATCGCTGTCGGTGCCCAGTAGCGTCCGCTGCCAGAGCGCGTAGTCGGCGTACTGGACGGATAGGGGTGCCCAGCGGGGCGGATTACCCTGTGCGCGTGCGGTATAGGCGGTGACCAGGTCGCGGGTCAGCGGTGCGCCGGAGAAGCCGTCACCGGCGATGTGATGGACGGTCATGGCCAGCACGTATTCGGTGGGTCCGGTGGTGAACAGCGTGGCCCGCAACGGTACTTCGGCCGTCACGTCGAAGGTGGCCGACACCAGTTCCGCCACGGAGGCTGTCACGTCGTCGGCGGTACCCAGGTGCAAGCGGGGCACGTCGGGGTGGTCGCTGGGGAGCACGAGCTGGGTGGGGGTGTGGTCGACGGCGGGATACACCGTCCGCAGGATCTCGTGCCGGGCCACCACATCGGCGAAGGCCTGCCGCATGGCCTCGGTGTCGACCGGGCCGGACAGCCGCAGCACGACCGGGATGTTGTAGGCGGCGGTGCGGGTGTCGAAGCGGTTGAGAAACCACATGCGCTGCTGGGCGGGGGACAGCGGAAGGTGTTCCGGTCGCGGCAGTGCCGTGAGAGCGGGGCGACGGCCCGCGTGCGTCAGCCGGGCGATCTCGCGGGCGCATTCGGCGACGGTGGGGGCGGCGAACAGCACCCGCACCGGCACCCGGACGTCCACGGCGGCGCTGAGCCGGGCGGTCACCCGGGTGGCCAGCAGCGAGTTGCCGCCGCGTTCGAAGAAGTTGTCGTCGGCGCCGACGCGATCGACGCCGAGCAGCTCGGCGAAGACCTCGGCGACCATCCGTTCCGGCCCGGCCGCCGGCTCCCGGTAGGGGCGCGCCGCGAAAACCGGTGCGGGCAGCGCCTTCCGGTCGACCTTGCCCGCCGCCGACAGCGGCACCCGATCGAGCACGACCACCGCCGCGGGCACCAGATGCCCCGGCAGCATCGACGCCGACCACCGCGCCACCGCGCCCGGATCGATATCGCGCCCCAGCACATACGACACCAGCGCGGTCTCCCCGGCCGGATTCTGGGCCCCGACGGTGAGCGCGAAGCCGACCTGCGGGTGCCGCAGCAGGACCGCATCGACCTCGCCCGGCTCGATCCGGAAACCGCGGATCTTGATCTGGAAGTCGCCGCGCCCGAGATATTCCAGCTCGTGCCCGGCACCGGCGGGCACCCAGCGGACCAGGTCACCGGTGCGATACATCCGTTCGCCCGGTCCGGCCCACGGACTGGCGACGAACCGGCCCGCGGTGGCCGCGCCGCGCCCGCGATAGCCGCGGGCGAGCGCGGGACCGGCCAGATACAGCTCACCGGTGACACCCACCGGCACCGGATGCAGGCGCGCGTCGAGCACGACCGCGCGCACGCCAGGCACCGGCCGGCCGATGGTGACCCGCGCGCCGGCCCGCAGCGTCGCGTAGGTGGCGCCGATCGTCGCCTCGGTCGGCCCGTAGCCGTTGAGGAAGCGGCGGCCGGGCTGCCAGTCGGCCAGCAGTTCGGCGGTGGTCGCCTCGCCACCGGCGGACACACAGGCCAGCTCCGGCAGGGCCGCGGGGTCCAGGGTGCTCAGCAGGGCGGGGGTGATGATCGTGTGGGTCACCAGTTCGGCGCGCAGCAGCTCGTCGAGTTCGGCGCCGCCGACGGTGTCGGCCGGCGCGATCACGAGGGTGGCGCCGCGGTGGAAGGCGGTGGTGATCTCCTCGATCGACTGGTCGAAGCTGGGGGAGCACACGTGCAGCATCCGGTGGTCGTGCCGCAGCCCGAGCAGGGTCGCCGAGTGTTCGACGAGGGCGCCGAGCCCGGCGTGGGTGACTGTGACGCCCTTGGGCAGGCCGGTGGAGCCGGAGGTGTAGATGAGGTAGGCCGCGTGTTCGCGTCGCAGGGGCGTGCGGCGGTCCCGGTCCCGCACCGGTGTCGCCGACGCCGCGGCGATGCGTGCCGCCACGGCGGGATCGTCGACGACCAGCCAGCGCACGGCATCGGTGAGGCCGGCGGCCCGGTCGGTGACGGTGAGCCCGAGGGTGGCGCCCGAGTCGTCGAGCATGTGCCGGATCCGGTCTGCTGGGTAGTTCGGATCGACCGGCAGGTACACGCCGCCGGCCTTCGCGATCGCCCACAGCGCCAGGATCGACTGGTAGGAACGCGGGATCGCCGAGGCGACAACGGTTTCCGGGCCGACACCCGCCGCGATCAGGAAACGGGCCAGGCGGGTGGAATCCGCGTCGAGGGTGCCGTAGGTGTAGGTGCGGCCGTGGTCGCGCACCGCGACGCGATGCTGTCCGTAGCCGGTGCCGCGCACGAGCAGCTCGGGCAGGGTACTCGCCGAGCGCAGGGCCGGTCCGTCGCCGATCGTGAGGAGGGTCGCGTGTTCGTCGCGGGTGGTCAGCGGCAGATCGCCGACAGGAGTGTCGGGGCGCTGGGCGATCGCGGTCAGCAGCCGGACCAGACGGCGGCCGAATGACGCGGCGGCATCGTCGTCGAGAAGTGTGTGCGCATAGGACAATTCGATCGACAGCGCGGCGTCGGACACCGCCACCGCGAGATCGGCGCCCGCGTCCGGGGCGTCCTGGAAGTTCAGCGAGATCTGCCCGAGGGCATGCTCGTGGCCGAGGCCGAGCAGCACGGCGAGTTCGCCGAGGGCGACTGCGCCGTGCGCGAGGCTGCGCGCCTCGGCGCGATGGGCGCCGGGCAGCAGGTCGGTGAATCGAGCGGCAGGGTCGATCTCGGTGCGTACCACCACGAACCGTCCGCCGGACCCGTCCGCCGTGGTGACCACGATGTCGTCGGTCCCGGTGAGGCGCGCTAGCAGCACCGCCAGCGCCGAGCGGACCAGCGCGGTCCAGGTGACGCCAGCGGTATCGGCAAGCGCGTGCAGATCCCGGCGCACGGCGGGCGGCAACGACGACATGACCCGGCCGCGTGAATCAGCCTGCACGCCGGGCACGCTCGGGTCATCGGGTCCGGTCGAGTTGGCGGGTGCGCTTGGGTCGGCGGGTCCGCCCGGGTCGGCGGGTCCGGTCGGGTCGGCGGGTCCGGTCTGGTCGACGGGTTCGGATTGGGTCGCCGCGTGGCTGTTCGGCAGGGTGAGGCGCGCGGGCAGCCCCGCCAGGGTCGCCCGCCAGAAGCGGGAGCGGGTCAGCGGATCGGTCGGTGCGGCGCCGAGCTGGTGGGCGAGCTCGGCGGCGGCGGTGTCCGGGGTGGTGACCAGGGCGTCGAGCGCGGTGCGGAACCGGTCGGTCACCGCCTGCGCGGTGGCATCGGCGACCAGATCGCGCCGGTATTTGATCTGTACCTGGGTGCGCGCGCCGAGGAACACCAGGATGGTCAGCGGATAGTGGGTGTGGTCGGCGCCGCGGAGGTCGTCGATGCGCAGCCCGTCGAGCGCACCGCCCGCCCGCTGGAGTCCTTCGACATCGACGGGGTAGGACTCGAACGCGAGCATGGTGTCGAAGAGTTCACCGCGACCGGCCACCCGCTGGATGGCTCCGAGCCCGAGATGATGGTGATCCAGCAGTGCGGCCTGCTCGGCCTGGACCGCGCGGACCAGTTCGCCGGCGGTGCCCGCGATGCGCACCCGCACCGGGACCGCGTCCACGAACAGGCCGATCATGTCGCCGACACCGTCGAGCTGCGGCGGCCGGCCCGACACCGTCGCCCCGAACACGATATCGGCGGCGCCGGTGCTCGCGCCGACGACCAGGCCCCACGCAGTCTGGAACAGCGTGTTCGCGGTGACCTCGGCCGCGGCGGCGCGGGCGGTCAGCGCGGCGGTGCGGTCGGGGTCGAGCACGAACTCGCACAGGCCGTAGCCGGTGCCGGTCGCCGCCGGCCAGGTCAGCTCGGGTGCCAGCACGGTCGGGCGGACCTCGGTGAGCACAGCCGACCACGCCTGCTCCGCGACCGCGCGGTCCTGGCGGGTGAGCCACTCCAGGTAGTCGCGGTAGGGCCGCACCGGCGGCAGCGGTGCCGCGTCGCCGTGCGTCGCGTAGAGAACCAGGAGTTCCTTCATCAGCAGCGGCATGGACCAGCCGTCGAGCAGGATGTGATGCCCGGTGAGAACCAGGTGGTGCCGCCCGGATCCGGTGCTGTACACCGTGAATCGCAGCAGCGGCGCGATTTCCGGGTCGAATCCGGTCCGCTGATCGGCGGCCAGCAGACCGGGCAGCTCGCTCACCTCGACACCGTCGACGACGTGGAATGGCGCGTCGACACCCTCGGCGACGACCTGCACCGGTGTCCCGTCGAGGGTGGTGACGAAGGCCGAGCGCAGGTTCGCGTGCCGGGCCAGGACGGTGCGGGCGGCGCCGCGCAACCGGTCGATGTCCAGGTCTCCGGTGAGGTCGGCGACCAGCTGGATGACGTAGGCGTGCACCGACTCGTCGAGCAGTTCGCCCAGTGCCAGCAGCGAATGTTGCAGCGGGGACAGCGGCAGTACATCGCTCAGGCCGGGGTAGCGGGTGTGCCAGATGTCGAGGTCGGCCTGCGTCACCGGGACCAGGGGCACATCAGCGGGGGTGAGACCACTGGTCGGCGACTGCCGGGTGTGTTCGGCGAGGGCGCCGAGGGTAGCGCACCAGCTTTCGGCCAGTTCGCGCACTGCGGGTTCGTCGAGAATGCCGGTGGCGTAACGGAACTCGGCTTGCAGGCGCAGACCGGTCGCGGTGGTGACGGCGATGGCGGTGATGTCGAGGACGGCGTTGGCGGGCAGGGTGGGGTCGTAGTCGACGGTGATGTCGCCGAGGTCGCCGGTCGGCAGCCAGGCGTCGTCGGCGGGCTGGGTCCCGGTGGTCGCGCGGCCGAGGTAGTTGAAGCCGATCTGGCCGAGGTCGCCCGCGCGCAGGTCGTCGGCGGCGGGCGAATGCTGCCGGAGCAGGCCGAATCCGATGCCGTTGCCAGGCACCGCGCGCAGCTGTTCCTTGACCGCGCGCACCGCGGTACCGAGCGAATCCGCCTGCACCGCAGTGAGATCGAGGACAACCGGATGGATGCTGGTGAACCAGCCGACGGTCCGGGTCAGGTCGGCGCCCGGGACGGCGGCCTCGTCGCGCCCGTGGCTTTCGACCCGGATCCGCAGCGTGTCGGCGTCGACGCCGCGGCGGGCCCGCCAGGTCCGGACGGCCAGGGCGAGCGCGGCCAGCAGTGCGTGGTCGGCGCCCGCCCGGTACTGCGCGGGCAGCGTTGTCAGCACCGATTCGGTGACCTCGACCGGCAACCGCACGGTCACCGACCGCATGCTCGCCTCGGTGTCGACGGCGGCGTCCAGGCCGCGGTCGCCGAGCAGCGGATCGGGAGCGGCCAGCACCTGACGCCAGTATGCGAGTTCGCCGTCGCGATCCGCCTCGGTCAGGCCGTGCGCCCAACGGCGGAAGGAGGTGCCGACCGGGGGCAGCGCGATCGGCTGCCCGGCACTGTGCTGGGTCCAGGCCAGGACCAGGTCGGGCAGCAGGATCCGCCAGGACACGCCGTCGATGGCGTAGTGGTGCGCGGCGACCGCGAGCACGTCGCGGGCACCCGGCCTGCGGATCCAGGTCGCGGCGAGCATGCGCCCGGCGGCGGGGTCCAGTGCGGCGAGCGCGGAATCCAGTGCGGCGCTGCCGATTCGGGTGAGGTCGGCGCCGTCGGCAGCATCCAGTTCGATGACCAGGGCGTCGACAGTATCGGGTGCGAGGACCTCGAATCGCCAGCCGGTGCCGTCGTGGCGGAGCCGGGAGCGCAGCATGTCGTGGCGGCGCACGACGGCGTCGAGGGTGGCGAGCAGGCCTGCTCGGTCGATGTCGTCGGGCAGGGCCAGCACCATGGTCTGGGCGAACCGGTCGCTGGAACCGGTGGCGAGGAATTCGGCCAGCACCGGGGTCAGGGTGATCTCGCCGATGCCGCCGCCGGGCAGTTCGGCGAGCGTGGTGACAGCCGATCCGGTAGCGATCGCGGCCAGCTTCGCCACCGTGCGGTGCTCGAACACCGCACGGGTGGTGAAGACCAGTCCGGCTGTCCGGGCGCGGGAGACCAGCTGGATCGACAGGATACTGTCGCCGCCGAGGGCGAAGAACGAATCGTCCACGCCGACCGCGTCCACCCCGAGCACCTGCGCGAACAGTGCCGCGAGGACAGTTTCCCGCTCGTCGCGGGGTGCGCGGCCGGGGGCGGGCGCGGTGACCGGCTCCGGCAGCGCGGCGCGGTCGAGCTTGCCGTTGCTGGTCAGCGGGAACGCGTCGAGCAGCACGATCGCCGAGGGCACCAGATGCGCGGGCAGACGCTGCGCGGTGTAGTCGGTGAGAACGGCGGGATCAGGCGAATGATCCGATGCGGCAACGACATACGAGACCAGCGTCATCGACCCGGCGGTGGTCGTGCGGCCGAGGGTGACCACCGACCCGACATCGGCGTGACCGGCGAGCACGGCATCGACCTCACCCGGTTCGATCCGGAAGCCACGCACCTTGAGCTGAGTGTCCACGCGGCCGACGTACTCCAGGTCTCCGGTCGCGCCCATGCGCACCAGATCGCCGGTGCGGTACAGGCGGGTGCCGGGCTCGCCGAACGGGTCGGCGACGAAACGGGCCGCGGTCGTGGCGGGCTGACCGTGATAGCCGCGCGCCAGCGCCGGACCCGCCAGGTACAGCTCACCGGTGACCCCCGGCGGCACCGGGTGCAGGCGCGCGTCCAGGATCAGTGCGTGCGTACCCCGCACCGGGGCGCCGATCGTGATCGGCTGTCCCGCAGTGATTTCCGCGTACGAGGAGATGATCGTGGTCTCGGTCGGGCCGTAGCCGTTGAGGTAGCGGCGACCCGGCTGCCAGGTCGCGAGCAGTTCCGGGGTGGTCACGTCGCCACCGACCGACACCACCGCCACGGACGCGAGGCCCGCCGGGTCGAGGGTGCCGAGGACGGCCGGGGTGATGATCGCGTGGGTGACCGCTTCGCCGGCCATGACCTCGGCCAGTTCGACGCCGCCGACGATGTCGGCGGGTACGACCACCAGCGTCGCCCCACTCGCGAAGGCGCACAGCCATTCGAGGACCGACGGGTCGAAACTCGGCGCACAGATGTGCAGGAAACGGTGCTGCGCGGTGAGCGCGTAACGGTCGGTCGCCTCGGCCACCAGGCTGCTCAGACCCGCGTGCGTCACGGTGACGCCCTTGGGCAGGCCGGTCGAGCCCGAGGTGTAGATGAGGTAGGCCGGATGCTGTGCCCGCAGGGGTGTGTGGCGGTCGGCGTCGGTCACCGGAGTGCCCGGGTGCGCGGCGCACGCCGTGGCGAAGGCGGGGTCGTCGAGGGCTGACCAGGCGATGTCCCCGGGGAGTCCGGAGAGGTGTTCCGAGGTCGTGATCCCCAGTGCCGCACCGGAATCCGCTATCAAGTGCCCGATACGCTGCGCGGGATACTTCGGGTCCAGGGGCACATACACGCCACCGGCCTTGGCGATCGCCAGCGCGGTGATCACCAGTTCGGCCGACCTCGGCAGCGCCACCGCGACCGCCACTTCGGGACCGACACCGCGGGCGATCAGCGCACGGGCCAATCGCGAACTCCGCGCGTCGATTTCGCCGTAGCTGATCGAGTGACCCTGGTACCGGACAGCGACCCTGTCCTCGCCCAGCGCCACACCACGCGCGAGGAACTCGGGCAGCAGCACGGGATCGGGAATGCCGCCGGGAGCTCGCGCGGTCATCGCCGCCAGTTCGGCCGTGCTGAGAAGGGGCAGGTCACCGACCGCCACCTGCGGCTGCTCGCTCATTGTCGCCAGCAGACGCACCAGCCGTTCCGTGAACACCTTCACCGTGGATGTGTCGAACAGCGCACTGGCGTAAGCGAATTCGACAGCGACTCCGGCCGGGGCCGTTCGCAGGGTCAGCGCCAGGTCGCAGTCCGTACCCGGACTCCGCTCGACGGCACTCGCCAGATCGCCGGCTGATGCTGCCGCCGAGGCGAGTTCGCGGTGTTCCGCCAGCAGCATGACGCGCACCGGGGGATTCGGTGTATCGGCGGGGAGCAGGGCGGCCAGTTCGGCGGGGGAGAGGAGCTGGTGGGTGAACGCGCGGTGGGTGACCTGGCCGGCGTCGGCGAGCAGCTCGTCGACGGGGCGGGCGGCGGGCACGTGCAGCCGCAGAACCAGGGTGCGTCCGGTGGCGGGGGCGACGGTGCCGAGGGCGATGTCCTCGGTGCCCGACAGGCGGGCGAGCAGGGTCGCGAAGGCGGCGTGGACGACGGTGAAGACCGTCCCGGCTTCGGCGGTCGCCCGCAATGCCTGCTGGAGGGTGGCGGGGAGCTCGACGGTGAGGTGGCTGTCGGTGGTCACCGGAGTGCGGGGACGGGGCCGGTCGGTGGGGAGGGGGAGGTCGGTGGGGAGGTCGGTGAAGACGGTGCGCCAGTGGGTGATTCGGGCGATCGGGTCGTCGATCAGTGCCAGGGTGTCGAGCAGCTCGGCGGCCGTGTGGTCGGGGGTTTCGGCGAAGGCGTCGAGGATGGTCCGTAGTCGCGTGGTGAGGGCGTGGGCGATGGTGGGGTCGATGGTGTCGAGGCGGTATTGCAGCCCGATCCGGATGCCGTCACCCACCTCGATGCCGACCGCCACCGGATAGTGGGTGGCATTGGCGGCGGTGACGTCGACGATCTCGAGGCCGTCGATCGAGCTGTGCGCGCGACGCAGACCCTCGGTGTCGACCGGGTAGGACTCATAGGCGAGCAGCGTGTCGAACAGTTCGCCCGCGCCGGCCGCGCGCTGGATCTCGGCCAGCCCCAGGTGATGTCCGCCCAGGAGCGCGACCTGCTCGGACTGCACCCGAGCCAGCAGCGCCCGCAGCGAAACTTTCGCGGCCGAACGCACCCGCACGGGAATGGTGTTCGCGAACAGACCGACCATGGCGTCGACGCCGTCGAGCTGCGGCGGGCGACCCGAGACGACCGCGCCGAACACCACATCGTCGCGGCCGGCCGCACCGGCCAGGACTAGGCCCCACGCCGCCTGGAACAGCGTGTTCACCGTGACGTCGTGGGCGGCGGCGCAGGCGCTGAGGACCTCGGCCTCGGCCGGGGTGAGCTCGAGCGCGCACGTCGCATAGCCGTCCGCCGGGGTCGTGGGCGGGGTGAGCGCCGCGGCGAGCAGGGTCGGGGTGTGCCCGGCCAGTGCCGTCGACCACGCCGTAGTCGCGGCGGTCCGGTCCTGGCCGTCGAGCCAGGCGAGATAGTCACGGTAGGGGCGGACCCGGGGCAGTGGTGCGGGGGCGCCGTCGGCGGCATAGCCGACGAGCAGTTCCCGCATGAGCAACGGCATGGACCAGCCGTCCACCAGCAGGTGATGGGCGGTCAGCAGCAGGTGGATGCCGCCGGAAGCGTTGCGGTACACCGTGAATCGCAGCAGCGGTGCCATCGACAGGTCGAAACCGGTCAGGGCCTCGGCGGCGAGCAGGGCGGCGGCGTCGGTCTCGGCGGTGTCCACGACGCGCCACGGCACGGTGACACCGGTGGTGACGAATCCGACCGGTGTCCCCGTCGCGGTCGTCCCGAACGCGGTGCGCAGGATGGCATGCCGGTCGAGCACGGTCTGCGCCGCGCGTCGCAGCCGATCGGTGTCCACCGCACCACCCAGCTCGACCGCGAGCTGGACCAGATACGGGTCTGCTGGCGACATCTGCGCCAGGAAGAGCAATCCGAGCTGCAACGGCGCGGGCGGCAGCACTTCCTGAAGGCCGGGCCGGGCACCGTGCCAGGTGTCGAGTTCGGCCTGGGTCACGCGCACCAGCGGCACATCCGCGGGCGTCAGGCCACCCGCCGCCGGGTCGTCGAGATGTTCGGCGAGCACGCGCAGCGCCTCGGTCCAGCACTCGGCCAGCTCCCGGACCGATGCCTCGTCGATGATCCGCGCGGCATAGGAGAACGAGGCCCGCAACCGGGTGCCGTCCGCAGCAGCGGTGGCCAGCGCGTTGATGTCGACCACGGCGGCCGCGGGCAGCGCCGGATCCTGTGCGGCGGTGGGCTCACCCCAGTCGGCCGTGGGCAGCCAGCTGTGGTCGCTGCCCGGCACGGTGTCGGCCGAGATCCGGCCCAGGTAGTTGAACCCGATCTGGCCGATCTGGCCGTCGAGCGCACCGGCGGTCGCGGGGTCGAGGTGGCGCAGCATGCCGAAGCCGATGCCTTTGTCCGGTACTGCGCGCAGCTGTTCCTTGATCGCCTTGACCACCGCGGCGGTGGCGGCGCCACCGTGCCACGCGGCCTCGGTATCGATCCCGTCCAGTGCGAGCGCGACCGGGTACATGCTGGTGAACCAGCCGACAGTGCGGGTCAGATCGGCGCCGCCGACGGCGGATTCCTCGCGGCCGTGGCCTTCCAGGCGCACCCGGGTCGCGGCCGCCTCGATCCCGCGACGGGCCCGCCAGGTGCGCACGGCCAGCGCCAGCGCCGCGAGCAGACCGTCCTCGGCGCCCGCGCGGTAGCGCGCGGGCAGCTCGGTCAGGACCGCGCGGGTGATCGCGGCGGGTACCTCGACGCTGACGGTGCGCACGGTGGCGGCGGTGTCGACCGCGGCGTCGAGGGGGCGGGTACCGAGCAGTGGGTCCGGCACGCTCGATGTCCGCCGCCAGTAGTCGAGTTCGGTGCGGCGATCGGCGGCCGCGTCGGTCAGGCCGTGCGCCCACCGGCGGAACGACGTGCCGACCGGTGCCAGCACGATCGGCTGCCCGGCCGCGTACTGCGCCCACGCCGTCACCAGATCCGGCAGCAGGATGCGCCACGACACACCGTCGACGACCGCGTGATTGGCCGCGACGACGAGCCCGTCCGGCCCGTCCGCGCGCGCGAGCCAGCCGAACGCGATCATCCGCGCGGACTGCGGATCGAGGGTCTCGAGCACCGAATCCATGGCCGCCGTGGCGAACTCGCCCAGCCCGGCGGAGTCCAGGCCCGCCGGGACCGCGATGTGGGTGAGCAGGTGCTCGACCTCGACCGTGCCGGGTGGGCGGGTGTGCAGCTGCCAGCGTCCCTCGGCGCGGCGCAGGCTCGCGCGCAGCATGTCGTGCCGGTCGACGACGGCGGTGAGCGTAGCGATCAGGCCCGCCCGGTCGATCCCGGCGGGCAGCGCGAGGACCATCTGCTGACTGAACCGGCCGAAGAACCGGTCACCGGCCACCGCCCCGGCCAGCACCGGCGTCAGCGGGATCTCGCCCACCCCGCCGCCGGGCAGTTCCGTCAAGGTCGGCGCCGCCTCGGCGCCGAGCACCGCGACCCGCGCCAGCCCGGCGACCGTGCGATGCTCGAACACCTGCTGCGGGGTGAACGAGATCCCCGCCGCCCTGGCCTGGGTCACCAGCTGGATGGACAGAATGCTGTCCCCGCCGGCGGCGAAGAACGAGTCATCGGCGCCGATCTCGTCGACACCCAGGATCCGGGTGAACAGCTCCGCGATCCGGGACTCGACCGGTCCTTCGGGCGCGCGTGAGCCCGCCGCGCCGAAAACCGGTGCGGGCAGCGCTTTCCGGTCCAGTTTGCCGTTCGGGGTGAGCGGGATCTCGTCGAGTACGAGCACGATCGTGGGCACCATGTGCCCGGGCAGGGTGGTACCGGCGAAGCGGATCAGTTCCTCGGTGTCCACCGCGCGGCCCTCGCGCGCGAGCACATACGACACCAGCACCGTCGCGCCCGAATCCGCCGTCACGCCCAGGGTGACGGCGTAGTCCAGATCGGGATGCGCGGTCAGGGCGGCGTCGATCTCGCCGAGTTCGACGCGGAAGCCACGGATCTTCACCTGGAAGTCCGAGCGGCCCAGATACTCCAGCTCGCCGTCGCCGGTGCGGCGCACCACGTCACCGGTCCGGTACATCCGCGCGCCCGCCGCCCCGGCGAAGGGCGCGGCGACGAACCGCTCGGCGGTCAGTCCCGGCCTGCCCAGATAGCTCTGTGCCAGCGCGGGCCCGGACAGGTACAGCTCACCCGCTACCCCGGCGGGCACGGGCCGCAACCGCGCGTCCAGGACCACCGCGCCGACGCCGGTGAACGCCGAGCCGATGGTGATCGGCAGGCCCGGCAGCAGTGCGGTGCTCCCGGTGGCCAGCACGGTCGCCTCGGTCGGGCCGTAGCCGTTGAAGAAGGCCCGCGCGCCGACCGCCCAGCGCTCGACCAGCGCCGGGCCGAACGCGTCACCCGCGACGACCACCACCCGCAGCGAATCCAGCTCCCGGGGATCCACCGATTCCAGCGCCGCCGGGGTGATCAGCATGTGGGTCACCCGCTCGCGGCGCACCAGCGCGGCGAGCTCGGGCCCACCGAACACCGACGGCGGCGACACCACCAGCGTGGCGCCGGCCTGGAACGCGAGCAGCAGCTCGAGCACCGAGACGTCGAAGTTGGGCGAGCACACGTGCAGCACCCGGTCACCCGCGCCGACTCCGTACCGGTCCCGCGCGGCGGTGACCAGCGCGCCCAGACCGGTGTGGGTGACCACGACACCCTTGGGCCTGCCGGTCGACCCCGAGGTGTAGATGACATAGGCCGGGTGCTGTTCGGTCAGCGCGCGGACACGATCCAGATAGGAGACCGGATGCGCGGGGCGCGCCGCGATCCGGTCACGGTCGGGCGCGGCGTCGACGGTCAGCCACGCGACGGACTCGCCCAGCATCGCCCGGTGCGCCGCGCAGGTGAGCCCGAGCACCGCGCCGGAATCGGCGAGCAGGTAGGCGATGCGTTCCGGCGGCAGACCCGGGTCGACCGGGACATAGGCGGCACCGGTCTTCGCCACGGCCCACACCGCCGCCACCGACTCGATCGACCGGGTGAAACCCAGGGCGATGACGTCGCCGGGACCGAGGCCGCGCTCGATGAGTTCCCTGGCCAGCCGCGACGAGTACTCGTCGAGTTCGGTGTAGGTGAGTTCCCGCCGTTCGCCGTGCGCGGGGGAGTAGCACAGCGCGACCCTCGCGCCCGCGGTGTCGACCGCCGCGGTCAGCAGCTGGGGGAAGAGCGGGGTGCTCGACTTGCGGGGGCCTCGACCGCGCGACGCACGACGAACTTCACTCATCGGGGTAGAACATCCTTCGGGGCAACCGGGCCGCGGCACGCCGCGACCCACGAACCCGGGCCGGATTCGGCGACCATGAGACCACAGGTCGGGGCCCACGGACCACACGACCGGTCTGTTCTGCGGCACCCGGTGCCAGCTGAAGCCGAAATTTGTGCAGATGGCACGATAACCCCGACGGTTTTTGTGCAACGGACGGAGCGGGCGCGATGGCGGGCTACGGATCCCTCGTCTGGGTGGGGCAGGCGCTCGGACCACTCACCGGCGCCATCACCGACGAGCTGATCCGGGTCACCGAGGAGTTGATCTCGGTCCGCGACCTGGCCTTCGACCTGGCCGAGCTGCGCGCCGCCAGCATCGCCGAGAACGTGACCCTGGTCCAGTACGTGCTCGCGAACAATATCGACCCGGCGACCGTCACACCGCCGGCCGCCGCGGCCGCCTACGCGCAGCGCCTGGCACGGCGCGGAGTGCCACTGACCGTGCTGCTGCGCGCCTACGGGCTGGGGCAGTACCGGTTGCTGGATGCCGCGATCGGGGTGGTCCTCGCCGTCCCCGGCCGGGACCAGGCCGCCCGCGTGGCCGAACTCCTCGAATTCGCCGGCACCTATCTGGATCGCCTCAACTCGTCCATGGGCCGGATCTACGAGGCCGAACGCGATCGCTGGCTCAGCAGCAGGCAGGCCGCCCGGCAGCAATGGATCGCCCGGCTGCTCGACAGCGACGAGGTCGACGTCGGCACCGCCGAGGCGGCCCTGGGCTACCGCTTGGACCAGCGGCATCTGGCCGCCGAGGTGTGGGCCGCGCCGAGCACCGCGGTCGCCGAGGCCGTGCGCGCGCTCGAACAGGCGCGCGAGGTGCTCTCGGCCGAGCTGGGCGCGGGCGGTGCCGAACTGGTCTCGGCGACCGGAGCCCGCGATCTGCGCCTGTGGTTGCCCGTCGACCGGTCCCGGCCCGCCGACCGGCTCGCCGCCGCGCTCACCGCCGCCGAGCTGCCGGTCCGCGTGGCGCTGGGCCCGCTCGGCGACGGCGTGCCCGGCTTCCGCCGCTCGGCCCGTGGCGCGGCCAGAGCGAAGGCTCTGTCGGTCTCCGCGGGTGCCGGCGCCCCGCAGGTCGTCGACTTCGACGCGGTCGCTCCCTTCGCCCTGCTCACCGACGAGCCCGGCGAGCTCGCCGGTGTCGTCCACCGTGTGCTCGGCCCCCTGGCCCGCGACACCACCAAGATGGCGCTGCTGCGCCACACCCTGGATGTCTTCCTCGCCGCGAGCAGCAGTTACTCGCGCACCGCCCGTCTGCTCGACGTCCACCGCAATACCGTCCAGTACCGCATCCAGCAGATCACCGGCCACTACGGTGTCCCCGTCGACACCGACACCTTCGATCTCCGCTTCGCCCTCGGCGTCTGCCGCTGGCACCCGCACGTCCTGGCCACCACGATCTGAACCCGGCCGGTTTGTGCGTGACGCACAGTCACGCCTTTTCCGTGCTCGCCCTTGGTATTCGGAGGTATTCGGATATTCCGGACACCAAACCAAGCGCTTGCTACGCTCGCGCGATGATCCCCACGATCGTCTGGGGCACCGGCAATGTTGGCCGCGCGGCCATCAGAGCCGTGGCTGCCCATCCCGCACTGGAACTGGCCGGGGTACTGGTCAACAACCCCGAGAAAGTCGGCCGCGACGCGGGCCTGCTCGCCGGGCTCGACGAGGAACTGGGGGTGGCCGCCTCCGACGACATCGCCGCGGCACTGGCCGCCCGCCCGGGCGCGGTGGTCTACGCGGCCTCCGGCGAGATCCGCCCCGACGACGCGCTCGCCGACATCGTGCGGGCGATCCGGGCCGGGGCGGTCGTCGTCAGCCCGGCGCTCTACGCGCTCTACGATCCGCGCAACGCGCCCGCCGAGATGCGGGATCCGGTGCTGGCCGCGATCGCCGAGGGCGGCGGTTCGCTGTTCGTCTCCGGCGTCGATCCCGGCTGGGGCAACGATGTGCTGCCGCTGTTGATCAGCGGGGTCGCCGGGACCATCGATGTGGTGCGCTGCCAGGAGATCTTCGACTACTGCACCTACGACCAGCCCGACTCGGTGCGCTATCTCGTCGGCATGGGCCAGCCGATGGACTACCAGCCGCCGATGCTGCTGCCGTCGGTGCCGTCCATGGTGTGGGGCGGCCAGATCCGGCTGATGGCCAGGGCTTTGGGCGTCGAACTCGACGAGATCCGCGAGACCGTGGACCGGCGTGCACTCGATGCGACCGTGCAGACCGTGCAGATGGGCGAATTCGCGGCGGGTACCCAGGGTGCGGTGCGTTTCGAGGTGCAGGGCATCGTCGAAGGCGAACCCCGCATCGTCATCGAGCACGTCACCCGCATCCACGCCAGTTGCGCACCGGACTGGCCGATGCCGCCCGACGGCGACGGCGCGCACCGGGTGATCATCGAGGGCAGGCCGCGCATCGCGATCAGTATCGAAGCCGACGACGAGGGCGGCAATCGCGCGGCGGGCGGAAACGCCACGGCGGTGGGGCGATTGGTCAATGCGATCGACTGGCTGGTCGAGGCCGAACCCGGGCTCTACGACGCACTCGATGTGCCGCTGCGGGCCGCGGACGGCAAACTCGGAAGGAAGACTGCATGATCATCGACGTACCCCAGGGCAAGGACCCGATCGGCTACGTGTGGGGCGAGATGGTGCCCGGCATCGGCGTGGCCGCGGCGGCGTTCTCGCTGTCGGTCTACGAACACTCCACCCTCGGCCTGCGCGAATTCGAAGCGGCCCGGTTGCGGATCGCCCAGATCAACGGGTGCCTGTTCTGCCAGGACTGGCGCACCGAACGCGACGGCGTGAAAGTAGAACCGGAATTCGCCGACGCGGTGACGAACTGGCGCACCACCGACCTGTTCGACGAGCGGGCCCGGTTGGCCGCCGAGTACGCCGAGCGCTACGCCACCGACCACCACGGCCTCGACGACGAGTTCTGGACCAGGATGTTCGAGCACTACACCCAGCCCGAAGTGGTCGAACTGAGCATGAGCATCGGCTCCTGGCTCGCCTTTGGGCGGCTGAACCGGGTGCTCGGCCTCGACACCGCGTGCGTGCTGCCGGGACACTGACCGCGCTAGGCTGCGGGCCGTGGATGCTTCCTCACGGAAATTGATCGATACCGTCGCCTGGGTCCTGATCGAGGACGGTCGCATCCTGTGCGGGCGTCCCCGGGGCAAGGACGTCTTCTTCATCCCCGGCGGCAAACGCGAAGGCGCGGAAACGGATCTGCAGACGCTGGTCCGCGAGGTCGCCGAGGAGCTGGCCGTGGACATCACCCCCGGCAGCGCCGTGCACGTGGGCACCTACGAGGCAGCGGTACCCGGGCACACCGACACTGTCGTCCGGATGGCCTGCTACACCGCTGATTATCGCGGCGTGCTCACCGCCAGCAGCGAGATCGAGGCGCTGGCCTGGTTCGGGGCCGCCGACCGCGACCTGGTGCCGCCGGTCGACCAGCTGCTCTTCGACGATCTCGCCGCGGCGGGGTCGCTACGGTGATCGGCGCCCTCACCCGGACAGTCGTTTTCGCGCTGCTGGCCCTGCCGCTGGCGGGTACCCGGGTGCGGACCCGGCTGCGGGTGCCGCGCCGATTGCTCCGCGTGCCGGTCAGCGCGGAACGGGTCTCGTGGTGGCGCTGTGGGGTCCACTCGGTGCTCGCCGCCGGCGTCGGCCTGGTGTCCTGGTTCCTGGTGCTGCTGGCGATCATGGTCCTGATCCGCGGGCTCGCCTATCCGCTGCTCGTCGGCGACGGCTACGAGAACGCCTGGGGCGGACCGACCCTGGTGGGGGCATGGCTGGTCCACGCCCTGCTGGGCCTGCTCCTCGCCCCGGCCTTCATCGGCCTGGTCGCTCTGCTGGGCCGCCTGCAACTGCGCCTGACCCGCCGGGTCCTCGGACGCGCCGAGGGCTGGTGGCCGGTGCCGATCGCCGTCGTCTTCACCGCGGTGGGCGTCCTGTTCTGCATCGCCTGGACCCGGCAGCTCTGATAACCACCCGGAGTACGTGCCGGGTCTACGGCCGCAGACCACGCAACGCGGTCTCGACCACCCGGTCGGCGAACTCGGGGGTGAGCGGGCCGCTGCGCAGCAGCCAGCGATCCATCAGCGGGCTCCAGATCAGCGCGATCGCGATGTCGAGGTCGACCTCCGGGGCGAGCTGGCCCGCGGCCCTGGCGGATTCGAGGCGGCGGCGTTTGAGGGCGTCGACGGGGGACTGGAGCCGCTCGGCGTAGGTGGCGGCCAGGTCGGTGTCGTGCATGATCGCGCTGGTGAGGCCACGGAGCGGACGATCGAAACGCGGGTCGGCGAGTTCGGCGACGGTGGCGCGCAGGACCAGTTTCAGGTCGGCTTCCAGATCGCCGGTGTCGGGCAGGCCGGCCTCCGGCGCCTCGGCAGCGTTGTCGGGTTCCGACAGCGCGAGGAGCGCGTCGAGCAGCACCGCGCCCTTGGACGGCCACCACCGGTAGATGGTCTGCTTGCCGACACCGGCGCGCGCGGCGATGGCCTCGATGGTCAGCTTGTCGAAGCCGATCTCGCCGGCCAGATCGAACGCCGCGGTCAGGATCGCGCGCCGGGAGGCTTCATTGCGGCGGGTCACATCCGCGGGCCTGGGCGAGGAGGACTTCGGGGGCATGGCCCCGAATCTAGCATCAAAGAGACGAGACGTTGCGTCTTGACAGGATCCCGTCACCGGTGCACACTGGGATCACGAACGAGACGCAACGTCTCGTCTAGCTCAGGAGGACGATATGCGCACCGCCGCTACCACCGCATCCCGCACCTGGTTCATCACCGGCGCCAGCCGCGGGCTCGGCCGCGCCTTCGCCGAGGCCGCCCTCGCCGCGGGAGACCGGGTCGCCGCCGCGGCGCGCACCGTCGCCGCGCTCGAGAAACTCGCCGCCGCGCATCCGGGCCAGGTGCTGCCACTGGTCCTCGACGTCACCGACCGCGCAGCCGTCGTCACCGCCGTCGACGCGGCCATCGCCCACTTCGGTGCCCTCGACATCGTGGTGAACAACGCAGGCACGCTGTCGATGGGCATGATCGAGGAATTCACCGAAGCCGAAGCCCGCGAACAGATGGAGGTGAACTTCTTCGGCGCGCTCTGGGTGAGCCAGGCCGTCCTACCGCACCTGCGCGCCCAGGGATCCGGGCACATCGTGCAGGTCTCGAGCATCGGCGGCCTCGCCGGATTCCCGCTGTCGGGGATGTACGCGGCGAGCAAGTTCGGGCTCGAGGGCATGAGTGAGGCACTGGCCAGGGAAGCCGCGGATTTCGGTGTGCGCGTGAGCATCCTGCAACCCGGCGGCTACTGGACCGACCTGTACTCCGCGATGCGCAACACCACCCCGATCGAGGCCTACGCCCCGCTGCGCGCGCAACTCGAGGCGCAGTGGGCCGAGGCCTCGGTCGACAGCGAGCCCGCGCTGGCGGCCGAGGCACTGCTGCGACTGGTCGACAGCGACAATCCGCCGCTGCGGCTGCTGCTCGGCGACATGGTCTACGACCTGGCCTTCGACCTGACCCGCGCCAAGATGGCGACCTGGTCGGGCTGGGAGCAGACCAGCCGCGCCGCCGAACGTGCCGTCGCCGCACCGGAACCCGCCTGACCACCACAAAACCGAACCCGCCTTACCCGCATCGGTGCGGGGCAAGGCGGGTTTCGAGGGTGGTCCGCGGGGTACCTACGTGGTAACCGGGGTGCGGGTGGCCCGGTCGATGAGGTACTCCACGAGGTGGGTGAGTACCGCCTTGGCCGACGGGCGATCACGCGCGTCGCACAGGATCACCGGGGTGTTGGGATCCAGGTCGAGCGCGTCACGCACCTCGTCGACGGTGTAGCGCGGGGCGCCGTCGAAGCAGTTCACCGCGATCAGGAACGGCAGGCCACGCCGTTCGAAGAAGTCCACCGCGGCGAAGGAGTTGCTCAGGCGCCGGGTGTCGGCCAGCACGATCGCGCCGAGCGCGCCACGGCACAGCTCGTCCCACAGGAACCAGAACCGGTCCTGGCCGGGAGTACCGAACAGGTACAGCACCAGATCCCGGTCGATGGTGATGCGGCCGAAGTCCAGTGCGACGGTGGTCGTGTGCTTCTGCTCCACCCCCGACAGGTCGTCGACACCGGAGCTCACCTCGGTGATCAGCTCTTCGGTGCGCAGCGGCGCGATCTCGCTGATCGAGGAGACCATGGTGGTCTTGCCGACGCCGAAGCCGCCGGCGATGAGGATCTTGACCGAGGCCGCCAGATGCTGGCCGCCCGCGGACGCTGGGTCAAAGTTTTCGGATGCCATCCAGAACCGCTCGCAATACGTTGAGGTCACCGGGACCGGCCTCGGCCGTCACCGGAGCCCGGAAGATGAGGTGGCCCTCGCCGATGAGGTCACCGACAAGGATCTTGGTCACCGCCAGAGGAAGTTTCAGCACGGCCGAGACCTCGGCCACCGACTGCGGCCGCTTGCACAACTGTGCGATCGTCGCGTATTCGGGCTCGGGACGGCGCAGCGTGGGGGCGGGGTGCACCGCCACCACCACCGTCAGCATGTCCAGGTCGTGCGCCGCGCCCATGGTGCGGCCGCGCGTCATCGCGTACGGCCGCACCAGCGGGCCCGCCGCGTCGTCGAACCACGGATCACCGAGTCGAGTCATGGTGCTGGTTCCTAGAGCTCGGCTAGCCCGTGCCGGGGTTCGGTCGACAGGTAGTTGCCGACGCGCTGCACGGTGAGATTCATTTCGTAGGCGACCATACCGAGATTCGCCGACTCGTTGGCCTGCAGTGCGAGGCAGGCGTTGTCACCGGCGGAGGTGACGAACAGGACGGCGCGATCGAGTTCGATCACCGCTTGCCGTACCCCGCCGCCGTCGAACCGGCTGCCCGCGCTGCGCGCCAGCCCGTAGAGGGTCGACGACATGGCGGCGAAATGTTCGGCGTCCTCACGCTTCATCTGCGAGGAACGTCCGAGCAGCAGCCCGTCGGTGGACAGTACGACCGCGTAGCGGACCCCTGCCAGCCGGTCGACGAGATCGTCGAGCAACCAGTTGAGATCACCTGGGTGGGAAGAGTTCACCTCAGCCTTCCTGTTCGTCCGAATTGGAATCGGTCAATGGTTTGCGACCCTGCCGGGTGCCGTTCTCGATCGCGGACATGATGTCGCGCGCCTGCTCGGCGGAGCGGGGCCGCTCGGGTGCCCGCGGTGCCTCGGCGGCGGGCTCGGTGAGCTCGGGGGCGATATTGGCCTGCCGGTGGCGGCGCGGCAGGGCGGGCCGGTCGTCGTAGTTCTGCGGCTGCACGGCAGGCATTTCCGGGGCGGGCGCCACCACCGGGCGCGGCGGCGGCGGCGGATCGGCGACCAGCGTCGCGACGGGCGCGGGCGCCGACTCGATGGCGGCGATCGGAGCCGGCTCCTGCGGCGCGGCGGGCAGACCGCGGCGCAGCGGACCGGTCATCGCCGGCGGCATGCTCGACGGATCGGCCTCGCCGGCCAGCAGCTGCTGCGGGATGAGCACGATCGCCCGGATGCCGCCGTAGTCGGATTCGCTCAGCCGCACCGAGACACCGTGCGCGGTGGACAGCCGCGCGACCACGAACAGGCCGAGGCGCGAATCCGAGGACAGCGTGCCGACACCGAAGTCCGGCGGATCGGCCAGCATGTCGTTGTAGCGGGCCATGTCCTCGGCGCTCATGCCCATGCCCTGGTCGGTGATCTCGATGACCACGCCCTTGCCGACGACATTGCCGCCCGCCTCCACCCGCGACTGCGGCGGGGAGAACGCGGTCGCGTTGTCGACCAGCTCGGCGAGCAGGTGCACGAGGTCGGCCACGACGGTACCGACGACATTGATCTCGGGCAGCTTGGTGACGCGCACCCGGGCGTAGTCGAGCGTCTCGCCGATGGCCGAACGCACGACATCCATCACCGGAATCGGGTTGCGCCACTGACGGCCAGGGCGGCCACCGCCGAGGATGATCAGGTTCTCGGCGTTGCGGCGTTCGCGCGTGGCCAGGTGGTCGAGCCGGAACAGCGTCTCGAGCAGCGCCGGATCCTCCTGGCGGCGTTCGGCTTCGTCGAGGATCTCGAGCTGGCGGTGCACCACGATCTGGCTGCGGTGGGCGATGTTGAGGAACACCGCGCGCACGCCCTCACGGGTGCGGGCCTCGTCGACCGCGGCGCGCAGCGCGGCCGAGGCGGCGTGCTCGAAGGCCTTGGCGACCTGGCCGATCTCGTCGAGGCCGAAGTCCAGCTTCGGCTCGGTGTCGATGGACTCGATGTCGCCGCCCTCTCGCAGCGCGCGCATGGTGGTGGGCAGGTGATCGTCGGCCAGCGCGAGGGTTTCGGTGCGCAGGCGGCGCAGCCGGCGGATGATCCGGTTGGCCAGCAGGACCGCGATCAGGAACACCAGGATCGACAGCGCGAGCACGCCACCACCGGCGAGGGCGGCATTGACCTCGGCGCGCCGGGCGGTGTCCTGCGCGGACTTCTGCACATCGGCGTTGAGCTGGGTGTAGGTGTCGAGCAGGCCGCGGTTGACCTCGGCCGCCGCGTTCTGCCATTCGGCGGTCGAGAAGGGCAGCGGCGGCAGCGTGGGCTCCTTGCCGCCGGCGGCCTCCACCGCCGCGAGCGCGGCGAAGTGCTGCGCGATCGCGTTCTCCATCGCGGTGAGCTGCTGCCAGGCGGCCGAGGTGCTCAGCGCGGAGATGTTGGTGCGCTGCGATTCGGCGAGTTCGGCGGTGATGTTGGTGATCTCGTTGTGGTAGAAGCCACTCTGGCGGGTGAATTCCTCGAGCGGGATGGCGCTCGCGCCGTCGGTGGCCACCAGCGACAGCGCCAGTGCGTTGCTGCGCGACATCGACTCGGCGGCATTGAGGATGCGCAGACCCTCGGCCACACCGGAGGCGACCACGGCGTCGGGCGCCGCACGCTCGGCCACCTTGGTGCCCTGGGTGAAGACATCGAGCAGGCGGTTGTAGAAGGTGTAGGCGTCCGCGGCGGGCAGCATGCGGGCATCGGCGCCACCGCGGACACCGCTCAGGTGCGTGCCGAGGGTGTTGAAACCACCCTTGTCGTCACCGATCTCGGAATCGTCGACCTCGCGGATACCTTCGGAGATCTCGATGAGAGCTTTGAAGGCGGCGTCGAGGCGGGCGCGCGCCGGCGGTAGGCCAGTGGCCGCGGTCTCGTCGCCGGCGAGATAGGCCAGCGTGAGCTGACGTTCGGATTGCACCGACTCGATCAGCTCACGGGTGAACGGCCCGGCCGCCTGCATCTCCGAGGCCCAGGTCTTGGCCTTGTTGCTCTCGTCGACGAGATAACCCGCGGTACCGACACCGACCACCACGAGGGTCAGACTGGGTACGAGAGCGATCGCCAGAATCCGGGTGCGAACACCGAGTCTCGCTAAGAACATCGCCATAACGTAACGGAATCGTTGCAGTCTTGTCGTGCGTGTCTCGCTGAGCGGGATGTGATTTGAATTGCGGCGGAACGCATTTGCTATCTGCGCGTGAATATGGGAAAGCGAGCTCGCCCCGCCGGCTGAGCCGCGATGGCCCAGTCGGCGGGGGCTCGCCGTGGCCTGGCCGTACCGGGAAGATCCAGCCAGGTCAGGTCGTCGGCGCCGCTAGAGTGTACGGTCGGCGCCGGTGCGTGGGGGCGGTCCAGCGGCCAGCGCCGCGTGCTCCGCGTCGGTCAGCCTGCGCGCGCGCAGCACGAAACGCATGCCCTGCCCGGCTTCGAGAGATTCGGGACCGGCCTGACCCCGCACCGCGTCGACGGTGAGATGGGTGTCCTTCCAGCACTCGAATTGCGCCGGGCTGATCCAGAACTCGGTGTGCCAGCTCAGCCGGCCGAGTAACACATCGGCCTTCTCGATCGGGAACTGCTTGGCCGATAGGCACACCGGGGTGAGATCCTTTTCGTCGCAGCCCTCGCCCGCCTGCCGGAACAGCACGGGGCCGTTGTCCTCGATGAGGCGGCGGAGCAGGGTCTGCGCGCGTTCGGTGATCTCCACACGGTGTATCCGGTTCTGCATCAGAACATCCCGAGTTTCGTCGTCGAGTAACTGACCAGCAGGTTCTTGGTCTGCTGGTAGTGGGCCAGCGTCATGGCGTCGTTCTCCCAGGCAGGGTGCGCGGGGTAGGAGTTGGTCCAGACCCGGTCCGCCTCGAGCTGGCGGCCGAGCCGATGAGCGGTGATCAGATCGCGGGTCCATACGCCCGCACCGAGACCGTAGCGGGTGTCGTTCGCGATGCGAACAGCCTCGTCGATGGTCGCGAAGCGGGTGACCGCGACGACAGGGCCGAAGATCTCCTCCTGGAAGATCCGCATCGTGTTCTCGCCTTCGAAGATCGTGGGTTCCACGTAGTACCCACCGGGCAGTCCGTCGACCTTGCGTGCTTCCCCTCCAGTGAGCACGCGGGCGCCTTCGGCTCGGCCGATGTCCAAGTAGGACAGGATCTTCTCGTACTGGTCGTTGCCTGCCTGCGCGCCGATCATCGTCTCGGTGTCGAGCGGATGACCGGACACGATGGCCTCGGTGCGGGCGATGCAGCGGGCGAGGAACTCGTCATAGATCGACGAGTGGATCAGCGCGCGTGACGGGCACGTGCACACCTCGCCCTGATTGAGGGCGAACATCAGGAAACCTTCGACGGCTTTGTCCAGGTAGCCGTCGTCGGCGGCCGTGACGTCCGGCAGGAAGATGTTGGGGCTCTTGCCGCCCCGTTCGAGCGTGACCGGGACGAGGTTCTCGCTCGCGTACCGCAGGACGAGCCGGCCGGTGGCGGTCTCGCCGGTGAAGGCGATCTTGGCGACCCGCGGGCTCTGCACCAGCGGCTTGCCCGCTTCCATCCCGAACCCGTTGACCACATTGAGCACTCCCGCGGGCAGCAGATCCGCGATCAGCTCGACGATCAGCAGCAGCGAGGCCGGTGTCTGCTCGGCGGGCTTGATGATCACGCAGTTGCCCGCGGCCAGCGCTGGTGCCAGCTTGCGGGCCGCCAGCAGGATCGGGAAGGTCCACGGGATGATCTGGCCGACCACCCCGAGCGGTTCGTGGAGGTGGTAGGCGACGGTGTCGGCGTCGATCTGCGAGACCCCGCCCTCCTGGGCGCGCAGCAGACCGGCGTGCGACCGGAAGCAGTCGATCGCCAGCGGGAGGTCGTAGCTCAGCGTCTCCCGCACCGGTTTGCCGTTGTCCCAGGTCTCGGCCACCGCCAGCGGTTCGAGGCTGTTCTCGATCCGGTCGGCGATCTTGAGCAGGATCTCGGCCCGCTCGGCGACCGGGGTGGCTGCCCAGCGGCCGGCGCCACGGTGTGCCGCGTCGAGTGCCATGTCGATGTCGGCCGCGGTGGAACGGGCCACCGCGCAGAAGATCTCGCCGTCCACGGGCGAGGTGTTGTCGAAATAGCGGCCTTCGACAGGGGCAGCCCAGTCACCTCCGATGAAGTTGTCGTATCGGGGGGCATAGCTGACTATGCCGGTATCCGATCCGGGCTTGCCGTAGATCATGCGCCTCGCTCCCTCGCGACCCTTGCGTGGTGGCTCACACTATGGTCGGCGAAGGTTGGTACGAGGTTGGCGAGTGTGTTCGCGCAGGTCAGGACTGGCGCGCGGTGTAGAGCCGGGCGGTGACGACGGCGCGGCGGACATCGTCGCCCGGAAGTAGCCGCAGGGCGTGCTCGTGGATGGCGATGTCGCCGGGGCAGCGCTGGCCGAAGGCGACGGCGTGCTCGGGCCGGTCGCTGGTGAGCACCGCGTTGCGGATGCCGACGTCCAGGTGCGCGCGCCACTGTTCGACGCCGGGCAGATCCGAGCCGGGCAGCAGCGGACCGCGATAGAGCCACAGCGCCGAGGTGAGATCGCCGCCCTCGATCGCGGCCAGCAGGTCGACGGCGTCGCAGGAGACCAGGCCGGTGAGCATGTAGCGCCGGTTGGTGATCTCGCCGCGGGTGGCCCGCCGCAGATGGGACACATCGGCTTTGAGCGTGTTCAGCGACACTCCGCGATCGCCGTAAACGGCGGCGTGCAGCTGTTCGGGGGTGTAACCGTCGGGTTCCAGTGCCAGCAGGGCCAGGATCTCGAGCTGTCGCGGCGGCAGCGGGACCGGCCTGCCGTCGCGCAACAGCCGTGCGGCGCCGAGGCATTCGAGCCGCACACCCGGTGCGGGCGCGGGCGCCTCGGCGCGCAGCATCGTCTCCACCGCCGTCACCAGGGCACGCACCGAGGTCATCACCATCGGGTGCGAGCGCTCCCAGGTGGAGGACAGGTCGAGCACGCCCACCTGCCTGCCGTCGGGGCCGTGGATCGGCGCGGAATAGCAGACCCAGCCGTGCAGGGCGGCGACCAGGTGTTCGGCGGAGAAGACGGTGACGGCCTTGTCGTCGTGCAGCGCCAGCGACAACCCGTTGGTGCCCATGTGGCTCTCGTCCCACACCCCGCCGGGGGCGAAGTTCACCTGCTCACCTTGCCGTCGCAGCGCGCGATCACCCGCGGTCCACAAGATGGTGCCCGATTCGTCACTGACGACAGCGAGGTAACCCGATTCCTCGGCCATACCACGCAGCTGGCCGGCCAGTTCGGTGACCGGCCTGCGCAGCGGCGACTCCGACCAGCGATCGCTGATGTCGTTGAAGCCCGGCGCGACGGTCTGTCCCGGGTCGACGGTGTGCAGTGAGCGCTGCCAGGATTTGGCGACCTCTTCGCGCACCGCACCGGTATCGCGGGGGAGCTGCAGCGGACGCGAGGGCGCGGCCAGCCGGTTCCACTGCTTCTCGAGCGCGCCGCGATAGTCCGAGAGCCGGTCGGGCCTGGGCGGTCCGGCGATCGGGTCGTCGTGTGCGCCCACGTTCACTCCCTGTCGGTCGGTGACGCACCGGTCTGCGGCCGAGAACCGGTGTGGCGCTTCCTGTTCTATCAGCTGTGCCCCGATGACGCACAGCCTTTGCCGCAGGACCGCCCGGTCGCCGGTGGCCGGAGTGTCGCCGCGCCTTGACGCCGGCGCTACTTGTTGAGGAACAGGCCGGCGATATCGGCGTTCTTGATCTGGGTGTCGATATTGCGCTGGCCCGCGCACAGCAGGTCGACCTGCACGATCATCGAATCCACCAGGGTGCCCGACGGCTCGTTGTCGGTGCCGTTGCGTTCCTTGATCGCCTTGGTGATGGTGATCCGTTTGGTGTCGGGTTCCTGGTTGACGTAGTCGCGGCAGGTGGTCTCGCCGCCCTGGTTGAGCACCCGCTCCACCTCGGCGCAGCCGCCGGTCAGGACGGCCAGCACCGCAACGCCCACCGCTACGGCGCCGGTTCGGGTGCTCGCGTGCATGGTTCCTCCTGGATGGTTCGCCGAGCGCACCTGCGCATCGAGTCGGCTACAGCCTATGCGGTGGGTGAGTCAGGTGCGGTGGATCCGCAGCGGAACCAGCACCTCGTCGGGCGTCAGCGACCCGTGGTGGCCTGCCATCATCGTCTGCATCGGCTCGGCGGCGCTGCGGACCACGCCCGCGTCACCGGTCGCGACCACGACCAGATCGCCGATCCGCGCGGCGGCGTCCTCGGTGACCCGCGGTCCGAACCAGCCGGCCGCGATCGCCTCGGCCCTGGTGCGCACCAGGAACCGGTCGCCGAGCATGCCGCGCCAGGTATCGGCGACCGTGGCGGTCGCGCCCGCCTCGGTGTAGACGTGGCGGGCCCGCGGTTCGCCGGCCAGGGCGGCCACGCCGTCGGGCAGGACCGGGTGGGTGTCGAAGTCGACGCGGTCGACGAGCTCGACCATGCCGTGGTCGGCGGTGACGATCAGCGCCGAGCGCGCGGGCAGCCTGGTCGCGAGTTCGGCGGCGATCCGGTCGACATTGGCCAGCTCGAATCGCCAGGCACGGGTACCGGGACCGCGCGCGTGACCGGTGGTGTCGAGATCGGCGTGATAGGTGTAGACCAGCGTCTTCGGTGCCGTGGTGATCGCCGCCAGTACGCCGTCGACCAGGTCACCGACCGAGTAGGCGGCGCGGAAGCCGCCACCGCGCCAGCCCGCCCTGGTCAGGCCGGAGCCGTCCTGGTAGCTCGGCGCGACCTGCACCGCGGCGATGCCTGCGGCGCTCGCGCGGGCGAAAGCGGTGGTGGCGGGCTGGATCCGGTCCGGCGGGAACGCGGTGAGCGCGTCGACCTTCGGGCCGTCGCCGACGAGCTGCCAGCGCAGCATGTTGAACAGCCGCTCCTCGCCGGGCAGCCGCACCTGATAGCCGACCACGCCGTGCTCGCCCGGCGGGACCCCGGCGCCCAGGGTGGTCAGACTGGTGGCGGTGGTGCTCGGGAATCCCGTGGTCAGGGTGGCGGGCGGCAGGCTCGACAGGAATGGCGCCGCTGCGGATTCGGCGGCCAGCGCGTTGGCGCCGAGCCCGTCGACGAGCAGCACGCACACATGGTCGACATCGAGTCCGAGCCCGAGCCGGTCGGTTTCGCCGGGCACGCCGAGGCAGGCCAGTGCGGAGGGAAGGAGATCGGCGATGGAACCGTCGCCGTACTGCGGAATCAGAAGGTGTCGCTCGCTCACGCCTGCCCGGTTTCGAATCGGCTGATCAGCCCGTCACGCAGGACGAACCGCCAGGTGGTACGCATCGAACCCCAGCGGCTGTTGGTGTAGTCGGCGGTCAGCGCCAACCCGTCCTCGTCGACCGAGTCGACGAGGAGATGCCCGTTGGCGCTGAAGATCTCGGCTTCGGTCCACTGCGCCAGATTGCGTTCGACCCCGTCGTCGGACATGGTCGCGTCCTCGGTGAGCACACCGTAGAAGCGGTCGGTGTCCTGGGCGTTGAGCGCGTCGACGAACGCCTCGACCACCGGGTCGAGTTTCGCGGTGCCAGACATCCGGCCTCCTGGTCGAGTCGATAACGCGTCGGTGGTGCAGTACTTCCCACTCTAGGGGAGTCGACACGCCGGATCACGGGAATATGGGCGGCGCGTCAGGACTCGATCGGGCGCGCCGCGATGAGCGCGGTGAACCCCCGCATGATCGCGTCGACCAGCTCGGGGGTGTGCGTGCCCAGCTGGGCGCTGCGGTTGTCGAGGTGCCCGTCGAGCCACAGCGAGGCCAGCCCGTGGGCGAGGCCCCACCAGGCGATGGCGAGTCTGTCGGCACCGTCGGCAGGCAGCGTGCCTGCGGCGACGCACTCGCCGATCGTGTCGGCGAGGACATGGAAGGCCGCGTCGCCGGCGTCGTGCGCGTCGGGGTGCTTCTCCGGCTGGGACAGCTCGGGCCGGAACATCAGCCGGAACTGGGCCGGATGCTCGCGGGAGAACCGGACGTAGCCCTCGGCCAGATCGGCGAGTGCGCCGAGCGGGGAGGCCGAGGCCGCTTTGATCGCGACGAGATCGGCGGCCAGCTGCTGGAAGCCGTCGACCGACAGGGCCGAGAGCAGGGCGGCGCGGTCGGCGAAGTGGTGGTAGGGCGCGCCGCTGCTGACCCCGGCCTCCCTGGCCACCCGGCGCAGGCTCACCGCGGCCAGCCCCTCGGTCTCGATCAGGCGCAGGCAGGCGTCCATCAGCGTGGCCCGCAGGTCGCCATGGTGATAACTGGTGCGCTTCACCCTGGCGAGCCTATGCGAGCGGCACCGTTACATCGGCACTGGACAGAGAATCTATGCGGTGTTTAGATTATTTGAGCACCGCTCAGATCAATGGTTCCCACGAAGGGTGAACACCATGACCACTCGGGTACTCGTCACCGGCGCGACAGGATTCGTCGCCGGCCACTGCATCGCCGAACTCCTCGACCACGGCTATGCCGTGCGCGGCACCGTGCGCGACCTCGGCGCGGAGGCCGACCGCGCCCACCTGACCGAGGCGGCCCGCCGCGCCGGCGGCGAACTGGAATTCGTCGCCGCCTCGCTCGACGACGACACGGGCTGGGCCGAGGCGGTGACGGGCTGCGACACCGTGCTGCACGTGGCATCGCCTTTCCCGTCCGGTCCGCCCAGGCACGAGCGCGACCTGATCGAACCCGCCGTCGACGGCACGCTGCGGGTCCTGCGGGCCGCCGCCGCGGCAGGCGTGCGCCGGGTGGTGCTGACCTCCTCGGTCGCCGCCGTCGCCTACGGCCACGACGTCGACGCGCGGCGGACCGAAGCGGACTGGTCGGTGGTCGACCGGGTACCCGCCTACCAGAAGAGCAAGACCCTCGCCGAGCGCGCCGCCTGGGAATACATCGGATCACTCACCGGCACAACCGTTCCCGAACTCGTCGTGGTCAACCCCGGCATGATCCTCGGGCCGCTGCTGGCCGCCAGGACCAGCACCTCGCACGAGCCGGTGCGCCGGCTGCTGACCCGGGCGGACCCCGGCTCGGTGCGCACCGGCTGGACGCCGGTGGACGTGCGCGACCTGGCCGTGGCACACCGGCTGGCGATGGAAGTGCCCGAAGCCGCGGGCAACAGATACATCTGCGCGGGCGAGCCGCTGTGGATGCCGGACCTTGCCGCCATGCTGGCCCGCGACTACAACCCGCAGGGGTTCCGGGTACCGACCAGGGTGTTGCCCAACTGGGTGGTCCGGCTGGCCGCGGTGTTCGACAAGACGATCCGGCTGACGCTGCCGGTGCTCGGCCGCACCGAATACGTCAGTGCCGACAAGGCCCGCCGGGAACTCGGCTGGACGATGCGCCCGATCGAGGAGACCGTCCGCGACACCGCCGACAGCCTGATCGCCGCCGGCATCGTCACCGCACCGGGTCCACGGCGCGCGCAGCCGGTCGCCGCCGCGCGGGCCGTCAGCGCCACTCCTGGCGTTGCAGGTCCAGGATCACCGGGCGCATGAGGGTGGAGACCTCGGGGTCGGTGGCGCGGCGGTCGGGGGCGAAGACGGTGGCCGCGGCCAGGGTCCGGTCGTCGAGGGAACGCAGCGGGCCCGGCGGGTGCAGGGCGGGTGTCGGGGTGTCGGTGGCGGCCAGGACGAAGCCCCAGTCGCCGAAGCTGGGCACGTCCACGTGGTACGGCGCGGTCCGCAACCCGGCGGCTCGCACGGTCGCGTCGATGGTCCAGAACGAGCGCGGCGCGAAGAACGGGGAACCGGCCTGCACCACCATGCGCCCACCGGGAGCCAGCACGTTCGCCGTCATCGCGTAGAACTCCTGGGAGTACAGCTTGGCGACGGAAGTCTGGTCCGGGTCGGGCAGATCGACCACGATCGCGTCGAAAAGCCCTGGTGCGCCGCGTAACCAGGCGAAGGCGTCGGCGTTGACCACCCGGACCCGCGGGTCGTCGAAGGAATGCTGATTCAATGCGGTGAGCCGCTCGTCGGTGCGGGCGAGCTCGATCATCGCCGGGTCGAGCTCGACCAGGGTCACCGCCTCGACATCGGGATAGCGCAGGATCTCGCGCAGCGCGAGCCCGTCGCCACCGCCGAGGACCAGCACCGAACGGTGCGTGCCCGCGAGCACGGGGTGGACCAGCGCTTCGTGATAGCGGTACTCGTCCACCGAGGAGAACTGCAGCCCGCCGTTGAGGAACAGCCGGGTGTCGGTGGTGCCGAACGGGGAGAACGACTCGGTGAGCACGATCTGCTGATACTGCGTGCGTGACTGCCACACGATCGGATGCGCGAACAGCGCCTGCCGCGCCGTCGCCTCGAACCGGTCGGCGTAGAGGTAGGCGCCGGTGAGGCCCGACGCCACCACCAATGTCGCGGCGATCAGGCTGTGCCGGGCCGGGCGCGGCATCCGGTCACGAAAGAAGAAGAACGCCAACGCGAGACCGGCGATCGCATTGACCACCCCGACCACCAGGCTGCCGCGGATCTGCCCGAAGACCGGCAGCAACAGGAACGGAAACGCCAGCCCGCCGAGCAGCGCGCCGACATAGTCCGCGGCGAACAGATCGGCGACCGCGCTGCTGGCCTCCTGTTTACGGATCTGCTGCAGCAACTCCATCAGCAGCGGGATCTCGGCGCCGACCAGCATGCCGATCACCGCCGCGGCCACGATCAACGTGCCGGTATAGATATTGAGCCAGGCGAAACTCGCGTACAGCGCCGCGACCGACAGGCCGCCGATCACCGCCAGTGCCAGTTCCACCGCGACGAACGCCGCCGCCGCGTACCGGCGCAACGGCTTGGCCGCCAGCGCACCCACACCCATCGCGCACACCATCACGCTCAGCGTGATCGAGGCCTGTGCGGCGGTGTCACCGATCAGGTAGCTGCCCAGGGTGACCAGGGACAGCTCGTACACCAGACCGCAGGCGGCGCAGACGAACACCGTCGCCAGCAGCGCCGCCCTGGCCAGGCGGTGCCGGGGCATCAGGTCAGGCCCGCGGCCACCACCAGGCCGACCGCGACATGCGCCGACGCGGTCACCCACACCGCGGGATGCGGTTCCGGATCGGCGACCACGGCGCGGAAATCGCCCGGGGTGAGCGCGTCGAGCAGTACGAACGCCAGCGCCATCGCGGCCAGGCCGATCACGCCGTAGACCGCGCTGGCCAGCAGGGCCTGCACGATCTTGCCCTCCGAGGTCCAGATGGCGGCGGCGACGATGATGCCGACACCGAACAGGTTCGAGGCCAGCAGGATCGCGGCGTTGCGATTGCGTTCGAGCCAGATCTGGGCGCGCAGGTCACCGGGGGTGAGCAGGTCGACAAGACCGAAACCGACGGCCATCAACACGATTCCCACCGCGGAATAGGCGAGCGCGGCGCCCGCGTCCGCCGCCAGGTCGGCGAGCATGAGTGTTCTCCTTCTACTTGCCGCCGGAATCGCTGCCGCCGCCGCGGTAGTCGCCCGCCGCGGAACCGCTGTTCCAGCCGTAACTGTTGACGTGCGAGTGATGGCGGCGGGTGCCGTTGGCGAAACTGTCGACCAGGATCAGCGAGCCACCCGCGTGCGGGGACACCGCGATGAGGTCACGGTCGAAACGCAGATAGTGGTTGTCGCCGGTGTTGCGTTTGTCGCGCGGATCGGTGGCCTTGGCGATCGCCGCCGCCACTGCCGCGGGCGCGGCCGTCGCGGTGAACGCGAGCCCGTCGTTCACCTGATCGAGCGACTTGGCCCGCAGATATCGCTCGGCCACGAACTCGCGCGGATCCGCGTCCCTGGTCACCCAGACGATGACCAGCACGGTGACGATCAGCGCCACCACGGCGAGCACCCCCGCCACGATCCATCGTGTCCGGTTCACCACAGCACCCCGAACCCGGTGCGCCGCACGACTGTCGGCGATGTATTGATAAGAACCCTCCCCGTCGAAAACTCGACGGACTCTATCACCTATCGACCTCGATCCGGACATTCCGGTCCCTCACGCACGGGCCTGCCGAGCCTCCGGCGGCCCGGTGTCCGGGCGTGATCGCTGGTCAGCGGGGGCGGTGCCAGAGGAGGGTGTAGCGCCAGAGGAGCCGCCGGTGTAGCTGGGCGCCGGGAAGGAATTCTCTGGTCGCGGCCCGGATGTCGGGGAAGGGGTCCTCGGGGTCGCGGACGGTGACGGTGGGACCGGGGTGGTGGTCGCGATGGCGTCGGTTGGTGGCCCAGCTCCCGAGGAGAAGCGGCAGGTAGGCGAAGTCGGTGAGCGGATGGAGTTTCCAGAGGCCGACAACAGCGAGGGTGCCGCCGGGGGCGACCAGGTGGCGCAGGGCGGTGAGGCCCTCGCGGAGTGGGACGTGGTGCAGGGTCGCGACGGCGGTGACCATGTCGAAGGTGTCGTCCAGGTCGCGGAAGTCGGCCTTCTCGAAGTGCACGTTCGGGGCCGGGGCGGCCGTGGCGAGCGCGGCGCCGTCGAGGTCGACGCCGAGGACCGCGTCGCAGCGGGTCGCGAGCTTGCTGGCGAGGAGTCCGTCGCCGCAGCCGATGTCGAGTGCCGTGCGGGCGTGGGCGGGCACCTGTTCGAGGATCCAGGGGTGGTAGTGGGTGTTGTGGTTCCAATAGGGGTCCGTCGACATGTCTGGTCAACGGGCCGGAGCCGCGCGGGGTTCCGGGCGGAAAGTCTTGTGCGCGTTGACGGTTTCGGGATCTGCCCGCCGCGTGACCGGGCAGCGGGCCGGCGAACCCGGGGCGATCGTCCAGGACGGCACCGTAGCCGGATCGTGATTCACGTGGAACCCCCGATGCACTCGCTGCCGAAAACCGGTGGGGGGAGCGGATGCCCGTTGCGCAGCGTGCATCGACCGCAGATCAGCAGGTCAGCACCTCACCGGGCGCGCATCGAAAGCTGTTGCGTCGAACCGCCGCTCGGACTCCGCGTCGACTGCAATGGTGCACCGACTGCTGAACTTCCGGACCAACACGGCAAACAGGGCACCGCCCGATCGAGGACGACGCCCTGGTTACCCCGGCGATCAGCTACTGGCCGCCGCGGTGAACGGCGCCACCGACGGCACCGCCACCGGCCGCGACGGATGCCGCCACACACCCTCGCGCTCGAGAATCGGCAGGACACCCTCGCCGAACCAGTACGCCTCCTCGAGGTGCGGGTACCCCGAGAGCACGAACTGGTCGATGCCGATGGCCGCGTATTCGAGCAGCCGTTCGGCGACCTCGGCGTGCGAACCGACCAGCGCGGTCCCCGCTCCGCCCCGCACCAGGCCGACACCCGCCCACAGATTCGGCGCGATCTCGAGCTGGTCGGTGCGCCCGTTGTGCAGCCGCGCCATCCGGCGCTGCCCCTCGGAATCGCTCCTGGCCAGGTTGGCCTGCACCCGCTCGATCTCACCGGGCGCGATGCCCGCGAGCAGCCGGTCGGCCTCGGCCCACGCCTCGGCGGCGGTGTCGCGGCTGATCACATGGATCCGCAGCCCGAAGTCGACGGTGCGGCCCTCGATCGCGGCCAGCCCGCGGATCCAGTCCAGCTTCTTCGCCACCGCCTCGACCGGCTCGCCCCAGGTCAGATAGGTGTCGGCGTAGCGGGCCGCGATCGGGCCGGCCGGCGCCGATGACCCGCCGAAGAACACCGGCGGGATCGGATCCGGACGCGCGCTCAGGACCGCGTCCTGCACCCGGAGGTGCTGCCCGGCGAAACTGAACGGCTCGGCCGACTCCCACAGGCTCCGGACGATGTGCAGGAACTCGCCGGTGCGGGCATAACGCTCGGTCTTGTCCAGGAAATCGCCGTAGGCCTCCTGCTCGCGCTGCTCACCGCCGGTCACCACATTGAGCAGCAGGCGCCCGGCGGAATGGCGCTGGAAGGTCGCCGCCATCTGGGCGGCCAGGGTGGGGCTGGTCAGGCCGGGTCGTAGCGCGACCAGGAACTTCAGCGTCTCGCTGGTCTGGATCAGCATGGCGGTGGTCAGCCAGGCATCCTCGCACCATGCGCCCGTGGGGGTGAGCACGCCTTCGAAGCCGTTGTCCTCGGCGGCGGCGGTGAGCTGGTTGAGATAGCGCAGGGTCGCGGGCCGGTCACCGGACATGAAGCTGCCGTGTCCGCCCGCGACCAGCCCGCGCGAGTCGCCGTAGGTGGGCAGGAACCAGTGGAACGACAGTCGCTGTTCGGTCATGCCGTCGATGCTGTCGGCCCCGGCCTGCCCCGTCACCGATTGCGATCACCGTGCGCGGAATAGGCCGCCGCCCCCGCTCAGGACCACCGGAACTAGACGTAACTACGCGAAACACGTAACCTCGGGGGAGGCTCGGGCGACGATGCCCGGGCGGCGACGACCCTACGAAACGAGTTTCCTCCATGACGCGGCATGTCGACGTACTGATCATCGGCGCTGGCCTGTCCGGAATCGGCACGGCTTGTCACCTCACCCGCGAGCAGACCGGACGCAGCTACGCGATCCTGGAGCGCCGCGCGAACATCGGTGGCACCTGGGACCTGTTCAAGTACCCGGGCATCCGCTCCGACTCGGACATGCTCACCTTCGGTTTCGGCTTCCGTCCGTGGATCGGCACCAAGGTCCTCGCCGACGGCGCCGCCATCCGTCAGTACGTCGAGGACACCGCGAAGGAATACGGCGTCACCGACCACATCAGCTTCGGCCGCAAGGTCGTCACCGTCGACTTCGACCGCGCCGCCGCCCGGTGGACCGTCACCGCCCTGATCGAGGCGACCGGCGAGACCGAGACCTGGACAGCGGACTTCCTCGTCGGCGCCAGCGGCTACTACGACTACGACGCGGGCTACCAGCCCACCTTCCCCGGTCAGGACGACTTCCGAGGCACCATCGTGCACCCGCAGCACTGGCCCGAGGACCTGGACTACGCCGGCAAGAAGGTCGTGGTGATCGGCTCCGGCGCCACCGCGATCACGCTGATCCCGTCGATGGCCGACAAGGCCGCCCACGTCACCATGCTGCAGCGTTCGCCCACCTGGATCCAGGCGCTGCCGTCGGACGACCCGGTCGCCATCGGCCTGAAGAAGTCGCGGGTGCCCGATCAGATCGCCTACAAGATCGGCCGTGCCCGCAATATCGCGTTGCAGCGCGCCAGCTTCCAGCTCTCGCGCACCAACCCGGAGCTGGCCAAGAAACTGATGCTGGCCCAGGTGCGGCTGCAGGTCGGCAAGAACGTGGACCTGCGCCACTTCACCCCCAGCTACAACCCGTGGGACCAGCGCCTGTGCGTGGTACCCAACGGCGACCTGTTCAAGGTGCTCAAGAGCGGCAAGGCCGATATCGTCACCGACCGCATCGCGACCTTCACCGAGCAGGGCATCCGGACCGAGTCCGGCCAGGAGCTCGAGGCCGACATCATCGTCACCGCCACCGGCCTCAACGTGCAGATGCTCGGCGGCATCGCGATGAGCATCGACGGCGAGCCGGTGAAGTTCAACGAGACGGTCGCCTACAAGAGCGTGCTGTACTCCGACATCCCGAACTTCCTGATGATCATCGGCTACACCAACGCCTCCTGGACGCTCAAGGCCGACCTCGCCGCCGCGTACCTGTGCCGCGTCCTCAACATCATGCGCGACCGTGGCTACACCACCTTCGAGGTGCACGCCAACCCCGAGGACATCGCCGACGAATCGCTGATGGGCGGCGCGCTGACCTCCGGTTACATCCAGCGCGGCAACGCCGCGATGCCCCGGCAGGGCGCGCGCGGCGCCTGGAAACTGGTGAACAACTACTACCGCGACCGCACGCTGATGCACAAGGCGCCGATCGAAGACGGTGTCCTGCGGTTCAGCAAGGTCGGCACCGCCGTCGAACCCGGCGAGCAGGTCGCCGACGCCTGACCCGGAAAACCCGCGACGGGGCCCGGCACACCACGGTGTGCCGGGCCCCGCCGTCGGTGTGGACCGGTGGGTTCGGTTCACCCGGGCGAGCTTTCAGCGTCTCCCGTACTATCGCGGGCGAGGACACCGCCCGGGGAGATGAAGGAGGACGGTGTGGGAGTTCGCCTACCGGCGACCATCCGTGACACGGGGACGTGGATACGGCGGTTCGCCGCGACGACGCCGGGCGTCATCGGCGCGGTACTCGTGGTCACCACGATCGTCTGCCTGATCGCCGGATTGACCGTGGGCCAGCAGCTCGACGCCAAGATCGGGCGCACCGAACAGGTCCTGGATCGCACCGAGCCGCTGGCCTTCGCTGCCCAGAGTCTGTACGTGTCGCTCTCGGCGGCCGACGCGGGCGCGGCCACCGCCTTCCTGTCCGGCGGCGTCGAATCCCCGCAGGTCCGTGACGTCTACGAGCAGGCGCTCGCCGAGGCCGCGGCGGCACTGGCCGAGGCGACCGCGGGTGCCACCGACGCGCGCAGCCGGGCGATCGTCGCCCGCATCGCCGCCGACCTGCCCACCTACACCGGCCTGGTGGAGACCGCCCGCGCCAACAACCGGCAGGGGTTCCCGGTCGGCTCGGCCTATCTGCGGCAGGCCTCCGATCTCATGCAGACCTCGCTGCTGCCGCAGGCCGAACAGCTCAACGAGGCCCGCTTCGCCGCGGTCCGCGCCGACCAGCATCGCGTCGGCGCGCTGCCGTGGACGAGCGTGGTGCTGTTGCTGCTGGTACTGATCGCCTGCGCGGCCGGCTCGGTGGTGTTGCTGCGCCGCACCAACCGGCTGGTGAACGCCGGTATCGCCTTGGCCGCGGCGGCCACGCTGCTGGCCCTGCTGTGGACCGCCGGGGCGACGGTGACGGCCGCGCAACTGCTCGACACCGGCGACGGCGGCGCGGGCGCCCGGGTGGAACACCTGGCGGGCGCGCGGATCCTGGCCCAGCAGGCCCGCACCGACGAGACCCTGGCCCTGATCACCCGCGGCGACATCACCGGCCCGGAACAGTCCTTCCGCACCCACCTCACCGACCTCGAACAGCGGCTGACCGCCGCGGGTATCGGCGACTCCGAAGCCGTTCGGGCACTGACCAATTGGAACGCCGGTCACAACGCCCAGCGCACCGCCTACGAGAAGGCCGACTTCCGCGGCGCCGTCACCCAGGCCATCGGCACCGGCCCGGACAGCTCCGCCACCAGCTTCGCCCGCCTCGACAACGAACTGCGCGCCGCGCTGGCCCAGGCCCGCACCGACCTGCGCGACGGGGTCGACGCCGCCGGAACCACCTTCCTGCTCAGCCCGTTCGGCACGCTGCTGCTGCTCCTGGCGGCGGCGGGCGCGGTGGTCACCGGGCTGTGGCCCCGACTGAAGGAGTTCCTGTGAGCACCCGGCGTCCCCTGCTGGCCGCGGCGCTGGCCGCGGTGTTCTTGCTGACCACCGGCTGCGGGGACGCGCCCGCGCCGACGGCGATCACGGCGACCGCCGTCGACCCGCCCCTGCCCGGCGCCGGGGTGATCACCGAGGCACCGGCGGCCGAGGGCAATGCCGGTTGCGACGACGAGGCGACCCTGGCCCCGACAGCGCAGCCGAGACCCGGTGCGATGCCTGCCGGTTCGTCGATGGCGGCGATCGTGGCCAACGGCAGGCTGCGCGTCGGTGTCGACCAGAACACCTACATGTTCGGTTTCCGCAATCCGACCAGCGGCCTGCTCGAGGGCTTCGACATCGATCTGGCCAGGGAGATCGCCCGGGACCTCTTCGGCGATCCCACCAAGATCGAACTGCGGTCGGTGACCGCCGCCGAACGCATCCCGCTGCTGCAGGAAGAGAAGGTCGACATGATCGTGCGCACCTTCTCCGCCACCTGCGAACGCCGCCTCGAGGTCGACTTCTCCAGCGTCTACTACCGTGCGGCGCAGGTGATCGCGGCGCCGAAGGGGTCGGGCATCACCGACGCCGCCGGGCTGGCGGGCAAGCGGGTATGTGTCACCAAGGGCACCACCGCGGCCGCGCCACTGTTCGCGCTGCCCGAAGTGCCCACGGTGTTCGGGGTGACCAACTGGACCGACTGCCTGGTCGCCCTGCAACAGGGCACCGTCGACGCGATCAGCGGTGACGCACCGATCCTGGCCGGCCTGATCGCCCAGGACGAGAACCTGGAGCTGATCCACGACGAGATCGGCACCGGCGCCTACGCCGTCGGTGTGCCCAAGGGCAGCGACGACCTGGTCCGCTTCGTCAACGGCGTGCTCGACCGCGCCCGCACCGACGGCACCTGGCAGCGGCTCTACTCCCAGCACCTCGACGAGCTCGGACCCTCGCCGGGCCCGCCCACACCCCGGTATGTCGGATGACCTTCCCGCTGCTCGGCCTCGTCGAGATCGATCGTGAACTGGCAGCGCGCACCGCGGAACTGGCGAAGGTGACCGCCACGCTGCTGGAACTGGACCGCCATCCCGGGCTCACCCTGGTCCGCCGCTATCCGCCGACCGGGGAGACCGCGCGCCGGTGGGGGCTGGTGGAGCGGGCGCTGGGCGAACTCTGGGAGGACCTCGGCCGGGTGCGCGCCATCCTGTCGGAAGCCGAGACGGTGCGTGGCGGGCGCGGCCGGGTCGACGACCGCGCGCGCAGGCGTCTCACCGAGTTGTTGCGTGGCCGCCCGCACGAGATCGGCCGGACGCCGATCCCGTTGGCGCAGCGGGGACTCACCGGCCCCGCGGAGACGCTGGTGACGGTCGGCATCGCCGATTCGCTGGACCGGATGCGGGCCGCGTTCGCTGTCGTCGCGCCGTTCGCCGAGGAGGTCGGGGCCGTCGACCGGCAGGTGATCGGCGCGCTGGCACCGCTGCAACAGCGCGTCGAGCAGGCGCACGGCACGCTGGACGCCGCCGCCGAACCGCTCGCGAACCTGCTCAGCCGCGCGGGCACCGACCCGCTGGGATTCCGGCCGGGTGAGATCACCGCCGCGCTCGCCGCGCTGACCGCGCTGATCGATACCGAATCCGCCCGCCACGCCGACCATCTCGCGGTGTCGGCCGACCTGCCCGGCGCGGTCGCCGCGCTGCGGACCCGGCTGAGCGACCTCGCGACGCTGCAACAGCAGGCCGACGAGACCGCGGCCCAGGCCGAACACCGGGTCGCCGGCGGCGAACTCCCCGGTGCAGGCGAACCAGCGGCCCGGCTGCTGGCCGAGCTCGACGCGCTCGGCGCGCAACCGGCCCGGCCGACCGTGGAGCACCTGCTCGCGCTGCGGGTGCGCACCGGCCACGCCGTCGACACCGCGACGCAGCGACAGGAATTGGCGCGCGGCCTGCTGGACCGGCGCGCCGAACTACGCGGACGGCTCACCGCCTACCGCGCCAAGGCGGCACGGCTCGGGCTGAGCGAGGACCGGGACGTCCTCGCCGCCGATCGCATCGCAGGCGGTCTGCTCGGCCGGCGACCGTGCGATCTGGCCGCGGTCACCCGAGCGGTCGCCGACTATCGTTCGATCATCGGGGAGAAAGCGGGGCGGACAGCATGACATGTAGTGAGCCGGGGTGCGGCGGCACCGTCGAGGACGGGTACTGCGCGCTCTGCGGTACCGCCCCGGTGGCGACCGCGTCCGCGCCGAGCAGCCCGCCGTCGTCGTCGGGCCGGTCCCCGCGCACCACCGCGCAGCCACGCAACGGCGCACCGCCACCACCCGCCCCGGGCCGCTGCGGCGAACCCGAGTGCGGCGGAACGATCGTCGACGGCTATTGCGAGACCTGCGGCACCGCGCCGACCAGCACCGTCTACAGCCCGTCGGCGCCGACCATCAGCGAACGCGGCCGCACCTCGAGCCGCTCGGTGCGCACCCGCTCCGGGTCGGCCCGGTCGGCGGCGCGCGGCAGGCTCGGCGCAGGCCTGGTCGAAGTGCCGCCGGTCCCGCGGGTCGATCCCGCGACCGCGGTGCTGGCCGACCCGCAGGTGCCGGAGTCCGATCGCTACTGCGGCAAGTGCGACAAGCCCGTCGGGCGCAGCCACGACGGCGTCACCGGCCGCACCGCGGGCTTCTGCCCGCACTGCGGCACCCGCTACTCGTTCGTGCCGCGGTTGCGGGCGGGTGACCTGGTCGGCGGTCAGTACGAGGTCGCCGGGGCGCTCGCGCACGGCGGGCTCGGCTGGATCTACCTGGCCACCGACCATCGGGTGAACCGGCGGTGGGTCGTGCTCAAGGGCCTCATCGACACCGGCGACCCCGACGCGCTCGCCGCGGCACTGGCCGAACGCCGGTTCCTCGCCGAGGTCGACCACCCCAATATCGTCAAGATCCACAACTTCACCGAGCATGTTGACGCCGACGGCGACCCGGTCGGCTACATCGTCATGGCCTACGTCGGCGGTACCTCGCTCAAGCAGATCCTGCGCGCGCACCGCGCCGAGACCCAGTGCTACCTGCCGCCCGCCCAGGCCATCGCCTACGTGCTGGAGATGCTGCCCGCGCTGGGCTATCTGCACGCCCGCGGCTGGGCCTACTGCGATTTCAAGCCCGACAACGTGATGCAGACCGAGGAACGCCTCGAGCTGATCGACCTCGGCGCCGTCATCGCGATGGACGACCGCACCAGCCCGATCTACGGCACCCTCGGCTACCAGGCCCCCGAGATCGCCGAGACCGGCCCGACCGTGGCGACCGAGGTCTACACCGCCGGGCGCACCCTGGCCGTGCTGATGATGCGGGTGCCCTCGGTCGACGGGCGCCTCGGCCCGCTGCCCACCCCGGACACCGAACCGATACTGGCCGAACACGATTCGCTGTACCGGTTCCTGTTGCGCGCCACCGATCCCGATCCGCTCAACCGGTTCGCCTCGATGAGCGAGATGGCCGATCAGCTCACCGGCGTGCTGCGCGAGGTGCTGGCCACCGCCGACGGTATCCCGCGTCCCGGCATGTCGAGCTCTTTCGGCCCGGCCCGCGCCGTCTTCGGGATCGACAGCGCCACACCGGAACCCGCCGCGCTGGTCACCGCGCTGCCCGCCCCGCTCGTCGACCCGGGCGACAGCGGCGCCGCCCTGCTGGCCACCACCGATGCCGCGACCCCCGCCGAGCTCGAGCAGGCGCTCACGGCCGGGCAGCGGGCAGTCGTGAGCGGTGCGGCGGAGTCGACGGAGATCCCGCTGCGCCTGGTCCGCGCGGAACTGGAAGCCGGCGACGCCACCGCGGCGCTGCACCGCCTGGCCGCCCTCGACGCCGAGCTGGAGTACGACTGGCGGCCGGTCTGGTACCGCGCCCAGGCCGCTCTGCTGACCGGCGAGCACGCCGCCGCCGCCCAGGATTTCGAGTCCGTCTATGCGGCCCTGCCCGGCGAATCCGCGCCCAAACTGGCCCTGGCCGCCGCGCTGGAGCTCGGCGTGCGGTCGGCCGAAGCCACCACCGGCACAGCGGAACTGCGCCGCGCGCTCGAGCTCTACGACCTGGTCTGGCACACCGACCACACCTATCTGTCCGCCGCGTTCGGCGCCGCCCGGCTGCGCCGCGCGCTCGACGACCGGACCGGCGCGGTCGCGGTGCTCGACCAGGTGGACCGCAGTTCCTCGATGTTCACCGAGGCGCGCGTGTCGGCGGTGGAAACGCTGCTGGCCGGGCGTGCCCCGGCCGACCTGGACGAGACGCTGCTGCGCGAAGCCGGTGAGCGGGTCGAACGGCTGCGGCTGGACTCGCGCAAGCGGGCCGCGCAGGTGCGCATGTATGTCTTGGAGGCGGCGCTGAACTGGATCCGGTCGGGACAGCGGCCGAGCACAGCAGGCAAGCTGTTGGACGTGGAATTCACCGAGCAGGGCGTGCGGACGGGGTTGGAACGATGCTTGCGGACATTGGCGCGCGACGCCGACGACATGTGGACCCGGTTCGTCCTGGTGGACCAGGCGAACGCGGTGCGGCCCAGGACCACTCTGTGAGCGCCCCGGGCTGCCCGGACTGCGGGGGTTCGGCCAGGGCCGGGCACCGCTTCTGCGAGGGCTGCGGCCGGGAACTCGGGGTCCGCAAAACCGCTGTCCCCGTGCATGATCCGGTCATCGTGCCGCAGTGCTCGACCTGCGGGGAACGGCGTTACGAGGGCGGTTACTGCGTGCAGTGCGGCAGCCCCAAGCCGGTGCCGGACCGGTTCGAGGACGACCTGGGCGCGGTCTATGTGCTCTCGGATCGCGGGATCAGCCACTCCCGCAACGAGGATTCGGTTGCGGCCGCGGTCCGCGAGGGCGACGGCATCCGGGTGATCGTGGTCAGCGACGGCGTCTCCACCTCCCAGGACCCGCAAGCCGCCTCCGGCACCGCCTCGCGCACCGGCGTCGACGCGGCACTGGCCGCCCTCGCCGAGGGGCGCTCCGACGCCGACAGCGTGATGGCCGGACTGGCCGCGGCGACGGCGGCGGTGCGCGGCATGTCGCGCACCCCCGAGTACGCGCCCTCGTGCACCTATGTGTCGGCGATCGTGCGCGAGACCCGCGCGGGCACCGAGATCACCGTCGCCAATGTCGGTGACAGCCGCGCCTTCTGGCTCGCCGCGGGTGTCCCGACCGCCTCGCGCCGGCTCAGTGTCGACGACTCCTGGGCCCAGGCCCTCGTCGACGCGGGCGCCTGCGACGAGGAGACCGCCATGCGCGATCCCCGCGCGCACACCCTGCTGCGCTGGCTCGGTGCCGACGGCGCCGAGACGCCGTGGTCGGCGAATTGCCTGCAACGCATGATCGCCACGGAACCGGGAACACTGCTGCTGTGCAGCGACGGGCTGTGGAACTACCTGCCCGACGCTGTCGCGCTGGCCGGGTTCACCGTCGAGACCTCGCCGCAGGCCGCTGCTCGCGCATTGGCGGACTTCGCGTTGAACAGTGGCGGTAGTGACAACATCACGGTCGCGCTGGCTCCGGTGACGGTGTCCGGCGCCGTGTCACCCGAATCAGGAGTGCTATGAGTTCATCGGAGACGACCGCCGGCATCTCGATCGCCGTCGATCAGAACGAGTTCCTCGCCGAGGGCGCGAGTGTCGTGGACGCCGTGCTCACGGTGGCCACCGGCCCCGAGCTCGCGGTCGTGGCCGCCCCGCCGCCGCGGCTGGAGATGCTGATCATCGACTGTTCGGGGTCGATGGGCAACAAGAACAAGTTCGAGAACGCGCGCACCGCCACCCGCGCCGCCCTCGACGAGATCCCCGACGGCACCGCCTTCGCGATCATCGAGGGCACCGACACGGCCCGGATGATCTATCCGGCCGACGGTAGCCTGTCCGCGCCGGCCGGCCTCGACCATCGCAGCGCCGCCCGTCGCGCCCTGGACACGCTGCGCCCCGACGGCGGCACCGCGATGGGTTCGTGGCTGGCGCTGGCCCGCCAGGTCGCCGCCGCCCATCCCGGCGCCCAGGCACACGCGATCCTGCTGACCGACGGCAAGAACGAGCACGAGACCCCGCAGCAGCTGGCCACCGAACTCGACCGTGCCGAGGGGCTTTTCGTCTGCGACTGTCGTGGCGTGGGCGCCGACTGGGCCGCGGCCGACCTGCACAAGATCTCCTCGAAGCTCTCCGGCGAGGCCGATCTGGTCGCCGACCCGAATGACCTGGCCCGCGATTTCGCCGCCATGATGCGTTCCTCGGCCGCCCGGGTGATCCCGGAGCTGACGCTGCGGGTGTGGACGCCCGCGGGCGCGCGCGTGCGGATGGTCAAACAGGTCGCCCCCGTATTGGAGGACCTGACCGCGCGGCGCACCGATACCGGGGCACAGGTGGGGGAGTACCCGCTCTCGTCGTGGGCCGCCGAGGAACGCGAATACCACCTGCAGATCGAACTGGAACCGGCCGCGCCGGGCCGGGAGAAACTCGCGGCCCGGCTCAGCGTGCTGGCCGGTGACGAGGTCCTCGGACAGGGTCTGGTGCGGGCGGTGTGGACCACCGACACCACGCTGTCGACCCGGATCAGCACCCGCGTCGCGCACTACACCGGGCAGGTCGAACTCGCCCAGGCCGTGCAGGAGGGCCTGGCCGCGCGCCGCAACGGTGACCTGTCCACCGCGACCGCCAAGCTGCGGCGCGCGGTGGAACTGGCCGCCGTCTCCGGCCACGAGTCCACCGCGAAGTTGCTGCGCGGCGTGGTGGAGGTCGACGATCGCGACGGCACGGTGAAGCTGCGCGGCCAGGTCGCCGCGGCCGACGAGCTCGCCCTCGACATCCGCTCCACCAAGACAGCGCGGGTCCGGCCGGAGGGAGGCTGACATGCCGGTGTGCGCGGACGGGCACCAGTCACAGGCGATCGACTACTGCGATGTGTGCGGGTCGGCACTGACCGACCCGCCCGCACCCGACCCCGGCGTGCTGCGGCTGTGCCCGTCGTGCGCCACGCCGACCAGCGGCCGGTTCTGCGAAGTATGCGGCTACGACTCGGCGCTACCGCACGACCCGGCCCAGCACCGCCCGGTCCCGGCCGGCGCTGACGCGCCCGAGACGCCGACGACCGGGCAGTGGGTCGCGCGGGTCTTCGCCGACCGCGAGTTCTACACCCGCGTCCAGGCCCGCAAAGGCCCCGACGCCGAACGCGTCGCCTTCCCTGATCTGTATCCCGAACGCCGGATCGTGTTGCGCGGCAGCCAGATCCTGATCGGCAAACGCTCGGCCTCCCAGGGCATCGTGCCCGAGATCGATCTGGGTATCGCCCCGGCCGACATCGGGGTCTCGCGCGCGCACGCGATGATCAGGATCGACGCGGCCGGCGCGCTCACCGTCACCGATCTCGGCTCGACCAACGGCACCAGCCTCGACGGCGCCGAAACGCCGATCACCGCGCAGGTGCCGGTCGCGGTGCGCGACGGCAGCCGGATCCATGTCGGCGGCTGGACCACCATCGCGATCAGTACGGAACGGTAGACGTAGATGTTCACCGAACCGTAGGGTCTGGAGACCATGACCAAGTTCGACGGGAAGACCTGCCTGATCACCGGCGCGGCCAGCGGCCTCGGCCGGGCCACCGCGTTCGCGGCCGCCGCCAAGGGCGCTGACCTCGTACTCACCGATATCAGCGAGGACGCGCTCACCGAGACCGCCGCCGAACTGCGCGCCAAGGGCGCGACGGTGCATCTGGCGCACGCCGCCGATGTCAGCGACCACGCGGCGGTCGTCGGCCTGGCCGCGCACACCTTCGAGGCGGTCAGCCGGGTCGACATCGTCATGAACGTGGCCGGCATCGCCACCTGGGGCACCGTCGACAAGCTCACCCACCAGCAGTGGCGCCGCACCGTCGACATCAACCTGATGGGGCCCATCCACGTCATCGAGGAGTTCGTGCCGCCGATGATCGCCGCGGGCCGTGGCGGGCACCTGGTGAACGTCTCCTCGGCGGCCGGGCTGTTCGGCCTGCCCTGGCACGCGCCCTACAGCGCCACCAAGTTCGGGCTGCGCGGTGTCTCGGAGGTGCTGCGCTTCGATCTGCGCCGTCACAAGATCGGCGTCAGCCTGGTCTGCCCGGGCGCGATGGCGACCCCGATGGTCGACAGTCTCGACATCGCCGGCGTCGACCGCGACTCCGAAGCCCTGCAGAAGGCGATGCGGCTGTTCCTGCGCCACGCCGTCACCCCCGACCAGGCCGCCACCGCCGTCATCAAGGGTGTGGAGCGCAACCGCTACCACGTCTACACCTCCCGCGACATCCAGCTCGCCCACTGGGGCCAGCGTTACGTCCCCTACGGCTACACCCTGGCCATGCGCGGACTCAACAACGTGATGACCAACTACGCGAACAAGAACGCCCTGATGCGCTGAGTTCGGCTAGACCAGGTCGCTCGGGTCGGTGTTCGCGCCGCACAGGACGACGCAGACCCGCTCGCCGGGCTCGGGCCGGTAGACCGCGCCCGACCCGGTGTCCAGCAGCGCGGCGAGCGCGGTGGCGGCGCCGTACTCGACCGCGATGCGGTGCTCGTCCCAGAGCAGGCGCCGGGCGGCGCGGATGGTGTCGTCGTCGACGAGCACCGAGCGCACATTCGGGTGCTGGGCCGCGGCCAGCGCCATCGCCGACACATCCGGCGCGCCCAGTGCGTCGGCGGCCACCGAATCGACGGTGACCGGCACCGGCCTGCCCGCCGCCAAGGCCGCGTGCAGCGAGGAACACCCGGCCGGTTCGACCGCCACCGTGCGCACGCCCGCGTGCTGGGCCGCGATCGCGGTGCCGGTGAACAGGCCGCCGCCACCGACCGCGACCAGCACGGTGTCGAGATCGGGGATGCGTGTGGTGAGCTCGCGCATCAGGGTGCCCGCGCCCGCGGCGATCAGCGGATGATCGTAGGCGTGCGCGGCCAGCGCACCGGTGCTCGCGGCGAATTCCCGGCACGCGGCCAGCGCCTGCTTGTACTCCGGCCCGATCAGGCGCACCTCGGCGCCGTAGCCGCGCAGCCGGGCGATTTTCACCGGGGGAGCGGTCTCGGGCAGGAACACCGTCGCGGGCACGCCCGCGTCCCTGGCCGCCCACGCGCACGCGAGCCCCGCATTGCCCCCTGAGGCGATCGTCACACCGGCCTCGGGCAGCGTGCCGGCGGCCGCGTGCGCGCGCACGAAGTTCTGCGCGCCACGGGCCTTGAACGAGCCGGTGAACTGCAGGAACTCCAGGGCGAACCACAGCGGATCCGGCCCGGGAGCGGCCGGTGCGACGGTCACCGGGCGGACCAGCCCGTCGATCCGGGCGGCAGCGTCGGCGATGTCGGCATAGGTGGGGGTCACGCCTCGACTATGCCACCGTGGCGAGCCGTGCCCCGGCGTGTCGAACCGCCGGGCTGACCGGCTGAATTGTTGCGGGTGGTTTACGGAGGCCGGCGACTGGGTACATAACAGATCGGTAACAAGCTCGAAGGCGGGATGACGTGTCGGTCTGGGGACGCGAACTTCCCCAACCGGACCGACGCACACCCCGGCGTGTCAGCAAAGGATGTGCACACATGAGCGAGCGAAGCGAACGACCGAACAACACCGCCGCGACCGCGGCAATACCGGCGCCGAGCGACAGCGAGGTGCGGGCATGAGCGCGAACCTCATGATCGTCGACGACGACGTTCAGATGCGCGGCAGCCTCCGCCGCGCCATGGAAGACGAAGGGTATGCTGTCGCAGAGGCAGGCATCCCCGCCGACGCCCTCGATCGGCTCCGCAGCGACGGGCCGCCCGATCTGATGATCGTCGACCTGATGCGCGGCGAGACCGACGGCTTCGACTGCATCAGGGAGATCCGCCGCGATCACGACGTGCCGATCATCGTGATCAGCACCCGCTACGACACCCACGATGTGGTGGCCGCCCTGGAGGCCGGCGCCGACGACTTCGTCAGCAAGCCGTTCGAGATCAAGGAGATCACCGCGCGGATGCGCGCGCTGCGCCGCCGTGCCCGCATCACCGCCGATCGCGACCTGACCCCCGAAGTCGTGCTCGACGACGATCCCGGCGCACCCCTGGTGCTGGCCGCCGACGCGGGCGCGGTCCGGCGTGGCGCCGAGGAAATCCATCTCACCGTCACCGAATTCCGGTTGCTGTGCGAATTGGCCGAGACCCCGGGGCGTGTGCTCAGCCGATCCGTACTGCTCGAAAGAGTGTGGGATCAAGGATTTTTCGGCGACGAACGAATCGTCGACGTCCATGTGCGCCGGCTGCGCACCAAAATCGAACGCGATCCGTCGGATCCGCGCATCGTCGTCACCGTGCGCGGGCTGGGTTATCGCCTCGACGTGCAGACGTAGTAAACGATTCGTCATAGAACCGCAAAGAGCTCGACACAAGGACCGCAAAGTCGGTTGGACATGTTAGATGTATGCCAACGTCCACCATGCCCATCGAGCCCGCGGCCACCCCGACGGTGCCCGGCCCGGAAACCAGATTGCGCCCGCCGCGTTTGGGTGACGGCGCGCAGTTGTGGCGGATCGCCCGCGATTCACAGGTGCTCGACGTCAATTCCAGCTACGCCTATCTCCTGTGGTGCCGCGATTTCGCCGCCAGCTCGCTGGTCGCCGAAAGTGACGGGCACGCAGTAGGATTCGTCATCGGATACGTGCGTCCCGAGGCGCCGGACACCCTGTTCGTCTGGCAGATCGCGGTCGACGCCGAATTCCGGGGCCGCGGCCTCGCCGCGGGCATTCTGCACGCATTGCTGGATTCGGTCGCCGATGCCGGTATCACCACGCTGGAAACCACCATCTCACCCGGAAATACCGCCTCGCAGGCGTTGTTCTCCGCGGTGGCAAGGGAACGCGGTGCGCATTTGCGTGTCGTCTCCCTGTTCGAAGAGAACGATTTTCCCGATTCACACGAGGCCGAGCAGCTGTATGTCATCTCACCCGCTCAGCGCCAGGAGGAACGACGATGATAACGACCACCGACACCAGCATTTTCGATTCGATGGAATCGAATGTGCGCGGATACTGCCGTGACTGGCCGGCCATCTTCTCCACCGCCGAAGGTGCCTGGCTGCGCGATGAGCAGGGCCGCGAATACCTCGATTTCTTCGCCGGCGCCGGTGCGCTGAACTACGGCCACAACAACCCGATCCTCAAGCGCGCGCTGATCGACTACATCGCGGGCAACGGCATCACCCACGGCCTCGACATGTCCACGGTCGCCAAACGCGAACTGCTGGAGACCATTCGCGACACCCTGCTCTCGCCGCGCGGGCTCGACTACAAGGTGCAGTTCCCCGGCCCGACCGGCGCCAACGCGGTGGAGGCCGCGCTCAAGCTGGCCCGCAAGGTGACCGGCCGCAAGACCGTGCTCAGCTTCACCAACGCCTTCCACGGCATGACCCTGGGCGCGCTGTCGGTCACCGGCAACGCCGCCAAGCGGGCCGGTGCCGGGGTGCCGCTCGAGCACGCCACCCCGATGCCGTTCGACGGCTACTTCGACAACACCATCGAGGATTTCGGCTGGATGCAGCGCGTCCTGGACGACAGCTCCTCGGGGTTCGATCGCCCGGCCGCGGTGATCGTGGAGACCGTGCAGGGTGAGGGCGGGGTCAACCTGGCCCGCGCCGAATGGCTGCGCCACCTGGCCGGCCTCTGCGCGGCCCGCGACATCCTGCTCATCGTCGACGACGTGCAGATGGGCTGCGGCCGGACCGGTCCGTTCTTCTCCTTCGAGATCGCCGGCATCACCCCCGATATCGTCACGCTGTCCAAGTCGATCGGCGGCTACGGCCTGCCGATGGCGCTGGTGCTGCTCAAGCCCGAGCTCGACCAGTGGGCGCCCGGTGAGCACAACGGCACCTTCCGCGGCAACAACCCGGCCTTCGTCACCGCCACCGCCGCGCTGCGCGAGTACTGGTCCGACGACAAGCTCGCCCAGAAGACCGCCGCCAACGGCGAATACGTGGCCCGGACCCTGTCCGCGGTCGCCGACCGGCACACGGGGGTGTCCACCCGTGGGCGCGGCATGGTGCACGGCATCGTCTTCGACGACCCGTCGCAGGCCGCCAAGGTGTGCCGCACCGCGTTCGAACAGGGTCTGCTGGTGGAGACCTCGGGCTCGATGGACGAGGTGGTGAAACTGCTGCCGCCGTTGACCCTGGGCAGCGACGAACTCGAGCGCGGACTCACCGTGCTGAGCTCCTCGATCGACACCGTGTGCGGCGGTGCCGCATGATCGTGCGCACCACCGCCGAGATCACCGGTACCGATCGCGATGTGGCCGACAACGGCTGGCGCAGCAAGCGCATCGTGCTGGCCGGTGACCGGGTCGGTTTCTCCTTCCACGAGACCACCATCGAGGCAGGCACCGTCCACGAATTCCATTACCAGAACCATGTGGAGGCCGTCTGGCTGGTCGAGGGCGAGGGCAGTCTGCTCGATCTCGACAACCAGCAGGTCTACCCGTTGGGCCCCGGTTCGATGTACCTGCTCGACGGCCACGAACGTCACCAGGTGACAGCCCGCACCCAGCTGCGGATGCTGTGTGTGTTCAATCCGCCGGTGACCGGCCGCGAAGTACACGACGAGAACGGGGTGTACCCGCTGATCGTCGAGGAGGATGCCAGTGTCTGAGCGGCCCGACCGCTATCCCACCCGGCTGGCCGAGCCGGCCCCGCACGTCGAGCGCACCGACCCGACGGTATGGGGCCGGGTCACCTCGCCGGAGCTGGCGGAGTTCGAGGCGAACGGTTTCGCCACGATCCCCGCCCTGCTGAGCCCGGACGAGGTGGCCGCCTTCGGCGCCGAGATCGGCCACCTGGCCGCCGATCCGCTGCTCTACGGCGACGAGCGGGTGATCACCGAACCCGGCAGCGGGCAGGTGCGGTCGGTCTTCCAGGTCCATCAGCTGAGCAAGCCGATCGCCGAGCTGCTGGCCGAATCGCGGGTCGTCGGCCTGGCCGAGGAGGTCCTGGGTTCGGCGGTGTATCTGCACCAGACCCGGGTGAACTACATGCCCGGTTTCGGCGGCAACGGTTTCGGCTGGCATTCCGATTTCGAGACCTGGCACGCCGAAGACGGCATGCCCGCGCCCCGGGCGGTGAGCCTGTCGATCGCGTTGACCGACAACTTCCCGTTCAACGGCAGCCTGATGGTGATGCCAGGATCGCATCGCACCTTCGTGCCGTGCCTGGGTGAGACGCCGGCCGGGCACTACCGGGAGTCGTTGCAGGAGCAGCGGATCGGGGTGCCGACCACCGACGACATCACCTTCCTGGCCGCCCGCTACGGCATCACCCAGTTCACCGGGCGGGCCGGGTCGGCGCTGCTGTTCGACTCCAATGTCATGCACGGGTCGTCGAACAACATCACGCCCTATCCGCGGTCCAACATCTTCCTGGTGTTCAACAGTGTCGAGAACACCCTGGAAGAACCGTTCGCGGCACCACAGCGTCGTCCGCGCCATATCGCCGCCCGGGATTTCACGCCGGTGCGCGAGTACTCGCCGGAGCGGATCGCCGGCCTGGCCGATCAGATGCGTTAGGGGAGCTGGGACAGCTCGGTGAGGGAGGCCGCGGCCCGCGGATCGTCGGGGGCCGCGGCCTGCCACCAGTGTTCGGCGGTGGCGCGGTCGCCCGCGGCCATGGCCAGCGCGCCGAGGTCGTAGGCGGCCCCGTGGTGGCCTGCCCGGGCCGCCTGGGTCCAGAGCAGGCGGGCCGAATCGTGTTCGCCGCGTTCGTACATCGCGGTGCCGAGCTCGTGCAGGGCGCGGCCGAAACCGGGCTCGGTCGGTGGCGGAGGGGGAGCGGTCGAGATCGGGGGCGGATGCTCGAGCGTGGGTGGATCGAGCACGACTGGATCGGGCGCGGGGGCGGTGCTGAGTTCCACGACCAGTTCGTTGAAGTCCGGGGTGCCCGGTCCTGTGCTGCACCACAGCGTGGACGCCCCGTCGGGCAGCAGGTCGACGACCACCCCGTAGTTGCCGGTCCAGGACTGCTGCCCGCCCGCCCCGGCCACCCACACCGGGGTCAGGGTGAACAGGGCCTCCGGGGCATCGGCGGTGACCGTGATGTCCACGCCGTCGACCAGCGCGTCGTACCAGATGTCGACCCCCGCCAGGGATTTCCCGTTCAGATCCACGTGCCCGTCCTGGACCGAGAGGCCCAGGCCGAGTCCGGACACCTCCGCGGGCGGCATCGCCGCCAGTGCCCGCAGCCGCACCGCCGTCGTCCCAGCGGGTAGCGCCTCGGCGTACATCGGATACACCGCCGCACCGCACCAGTCGATCGGATCGGCACCGGTATACCGCTGCTCGAGCGGCAGCGGATCGGGCGGGTGTTGCGCGCCGGGAACATTCATCGGTGCAGCCCACCTTTCCGCCGTTCGACCCCCTCGCGGAACCCGACCCCGTCCCGCGGTTGCGCGCTATACCGTACTAGGGTCGCGGCGGTGCCGGGGGTGATTCGCGACAACCCCCGGCAACCCTGCTGACCAGGACCGAACCGGTGGATCCGTGGGGTCGGCAACAGGATTCGCCGAGGTGTAGCCGAAACCGGTCGGTCGCCTCAGACCGCGACCGCTTCGCCGATCTCCTCCTCCACGGCCGCGGGCGCGACCGGCCGAGGTGCGATGCGTGCCTCGTGCCGCCCGGCGACCACCACCAGGACCAGCCCGGCAGCCAGCCAGCCGAACAGCCCGAACAGTCGCGCACCGAAGCCCGCACCGCCGTCGAAGTAGAGCAGGTTGCGCAGCCCCTCGACGAAGTCCGCGCCGTTCCAGAACGCGTGCAGCGCGCCGAAGAAGCCGTTCTGCAGCTGCGGCCCGTACACCCCGCCCGAGGTGGTGAAGTTCAGCATCACGAACAGCGTGATCAGCGCGAGCGTGGTCCACCGCTTCAGGAAGGTGTGCAGCCCGATGCCGATCAGGATGATCCCGGAGGTATAGAGCCAGGCGAAGCCGAACACCGCCGCGTACCCGTGATCGATCACCTCGAACACCCCGGCGGCCACGCCGACCCCGATCAGGCTGACCACCAGCGCGGTCACCACCCCGACCGCCGCGCGCACCCGCATCCGCAACGTCGCCCCGGCCGCGCCGATCACCGCCACACTGCCGTAGGCGCCGACGCTCAGGGCGACCAGCAGGAAGAACAGCCCCTGTCCGGACGGATCGCCGTCGGCCTTCACTGTGACATCGGTGACGGCCAGCGGCACGCCCTGATGATCGGACACCTGCCGGAAGGCCAGCTCCGCGGCCATCGCGCTGGTGTCGGAGCCGGCTGTGGCGACCAGCAGCTCGGGCCGCGCCGGATCGGGCAGGTAGGCGCCGATGAGCTCCCGGTCGTTCAGCGCGGTGATCGCCGCGTCCCGGCTGGGCACCGTGATGACATCGAGCCCGGCGCCGCCCTTGTCCTGCATCGTCTGCGCCAGCATCAGCGTCTGCGGTGAATCGCCGACGACGGCCAGTTCGAGATGGTTCGGCGTGGGCTGGTGGAACGCGCCGAGGTAGGCGAAGGCCATGCCGAGACACATCAGCAGCGGCGTCAGCAGGTGCCCGGCGAGGTGCCGGAACTGGGTGCGAGTCATCGAGGACGTTCTCCAAACGGTTGGTAAATGCAACTATAATTAGTTGTAGGATACAACTATGAACGCGCGAGACACAAGGGCCGACGACGTCGACACCATCCAGCGGGAGCTCACCGCCTTCGCCCGCCGCGCCCGCGGCCGCGCCGCCGAACTCCACCCCGAGCTGAGCCTGGTCGCCTACAGCATCCTGGACCTGGTCCTCGAACGCGGCGGCTGCCAGGCCACCGACCTCGCCGAACAATTCCTGCTCGACAAATCGACCGTCAGCAGGCAGGTGCGCGCGCTCGAGCAGCTCGGCTACCTCGAACGCCAGGTCGACCCCGGCAACCGGCGCAACCACATCCTGCAGGCCACCCCCGCCGGTCGCACCGCCGCCCGCGCCGCCGAAAGCCGCCGCCGCGCGGCCTTCACCGCCCGCTTCGCCGACTGGACCGACGCCGATGTCGCCGCCCTCGCGTCCTACCTGATCCGCTACAACCACGGCGACTGAACGGCATCGGGCGAATCCGGCGCTCGACCCGCCGATCACCACGAACACCCTGATACGGCATCCCGCTGGCTATTGCGCGCCGCGGTCGCCCGCCACGGGCGGTTCCGCGACCAGGCGCAAGAGTCGGTATAGTCGCCGCGGATGAGTAGTGACACCACCCACCCCGCGCAGCAGCGATCCCCACGCCCGATCAATCGAGCATGGTGGCTGCTGCCGGTGCTGCTCACGATCGCCTCGATCGTCTACATCGAGCTCCCCGGCTGGCCGTTCAAGGGCTATTCCGGTGGCTTCATCGATCTGCAGGTCTACCGGCTCGGCATCGAGGCGATGCGCGACGGCGCCGACATGTACGGGCAGCTGCCCAAGACCACCGCGGGCATCGGGTTGCCGTTCATCTATCCGCCGTTCGCGGCCATCGCCCTGAGCCCGTTCGCGTTGCTGCCCTGGGGCGTGGCGAAAACCCTCTACGTGGTGGCCTCCGTCGCCGCGGTCGCCTGGACCCTCTACCTGGTCGCGCGGCGCTATCACTCCGACAGCAAGCAGGTCGCGCTGTTCGTCACCGCCTGTGCCCTGCCGGTGGCGATGGTGCTCGAACCGGTGCGCGCCACCGTCGACTTCGGCCAGGTCAACCTGCTGCTGATGGTGCTCGTCGCCACCGACTGCCTGCTGCCCAAGACCCGCTACCCGCGCGGCATGCTCATCGGCCTGGCCGCGGCGATCAAGCTGACCCCCGCGGCGTTCGTGCTGTTCTTCCTGGTTCGCAAGGACTACAAGGCCGCCGCCACCGCCGCGGCGACCGGCGCCATCGCCACCATCGCCTCGTTCGCGCTGCTGCCGGGCGAGTCCACCCGCTACTGGTTCGGCGGCCTCGGCAACGTCTCCGGCCTGAGCGGTTCGGCCTTCCACACCAACCAGTCCATCCAGGCCGTGCTGGCCCGCCTGCAGATCACCGGCCTGCCCTTCGACGCGCTCTGGCTCGTCCTCGGCGCGCTGCTGCTGGCGCTGGTCGTGGTCGCGATGCGCAAGGCCGCCGACGCCCCCGCGATCGCGCTCGCCCTCAACGCCGTCTTCACTCTGCTGCTCTCACCGATCTCGTGGTCGCACCACTGGGTGTGGATCGCGCCCGCCCTGCTGGCCATGGTCTGCCACGCCCGCACCCTGCCGTTCGCGAGCGCCCGCGGCTGGTACCTCACCGCGGTCGCAGTGGCCGCCGTCTTCTTCGTCGGCCCGCACAACCTCCTGCCCGACGGCGAACACCGCGAGACCGCCTGGCTGTGGTGGCAGCACTTCGTCGGCGACACCTACGTCTGGCTGGCCGTCGCCCTGGTTGTCCTGTTCCTGGTCACCGGCCGCCGCCCGGTCCGCGCCGACGACACCCCCGTCACCGTCGAGGAGCCCGCCCGCGCCGCCTGAGCGGCGCATAGCGGGGTCGCCGAACTCGGTGCGCCCGTACGTCGCGGTGTCGACCGGGGCCGCATCGACAATGGCGCGGTCGCTCCGTCGAGCTGAGTGGCCGGTCGCGTGCGCGCGCTGGCTCGGCGGCCGCAAGGCTTGGAACCTACCGCCCTCGGGGCCGGAACCGATCCGCAGCTCGTAGCTTCCTGGACCAGGCAGGTGCTCAGCGAGAAGCAGGCGACCGAGAGCCGTCTGACCGCATTGGAGCAGCATGTGTGCCTGGGCGCACGCCGGTCGGCAGGGAGGAGGTCCCATGTCTCGTCGATTCCCTGGGCGGACTGCTCAACGCCCTCCACCGAGCCGATCCTGTCGACAACCATCAGGTGTGTATCGGGAACTCGGTCTGAAACTTGGCCTACAACGACAACACACGGATGGTGATCGCCGAAGCGATTCCATCCGTGTGTGTGTAAAGAACGTGTCCGGAGGGGGACTTGAACCCCCACGCCCTAATACGGGCACTAGCACCTCAAGCTAGCGCGTCTGCCATTCCGCCACCCGGACTTGCTGGTGTGCCAAAAGATTATCCGACGCGGTGCTGGAATCCAAATCGCCTAGGTGACCTGGTGTTTTGCCCACTGGGCCCATTCCTTGTTCATGCGGTGGAAGCGTTCGCCCCATTCGAGGGCGATACGGCCGTTGGTGTCGAAGGAGTGTCCGGCCAGGGGGTGGTGTCACGGAGGCGTGGAGGTCGGCTTCGGAGCGGGATTCGATGGCGGTGAGATAGGTGGTGGCTTCTTCGCGCAGGAGCATGCCGTTGTGGGGGTAGGTTTGGTAAGAGTGCTGTCGCGACCGCGCACGTTCCGGTCGCGGATGGAGGAGCGCGAGATGTCATCGACAAGCTGGTCGTTCAGCACACGGATCGAGCTGGGCGGTAAAACCGCCACCGGCTTCCGGGTTCCCGCCGACGTCGTCGAGGCGATGGGCGATGGGAAGAAGCCGAAGGTGGTGGTGACCGTCAACGGACACAGCTACCGCAGCACGGTCGCTGTGTACGGGGGCGTGGCCATGTTGCCGCTGAGCGCCGAGAATCGTCGGCCCGCCGACGTGGAGGCGGGTGACACCGTCACTGTGGCGCTCGAGCGTGACACCGCGGAGCGGCGGGTCGAGGTTCCCGGGGAACTGGCGACAGCGCTGGACTCCAGCCCAGGAGCGAGAGCGGCGTTCGAGGCACTCTCCTACAGCAAGCAGCGTGAACGAGTCGATGCCGTCCGCTCCGCGAAGCGGGCCGAAACCAGGGTGCGTCGCATCGCCGGGATCATCGCGGGACTGGTCGGCTGAACCCGGGCACCCGTGTGTTCGTCGGCTCGCACGCGACGGACGACATCGGTATGTCGTGGCACCGTGGGTGTCCGGTGCCTGGCTCGCGGTGTTGAAGGCGATGCGACAACACCCGGCCTAACGCAGCTGACGGTAGCGGCGATGTAGCGGAAGTGAACGAGAATTCCGGCCGTCGAGTCGCAATCACCGTATTGTTCGCCCTTGCCCTCTCCGCCGGGGCCGGATCGGTTCCTGGATCGGTGGTGAGTGGGCGTGGGAGGTCGATCCGGATTTGAATGCCATGGGTTTGCCTGGCATGTAACGGTCTGCGGCAACGTTGGGATGTATCCGCGGAGTGTCCGAAACTACAGACGGGGTGAGTGCAGGTGCATCGAGTGGTCGGAGCGACAGCGTTGTTCGGGGTTGCGGGTGTGTTCGCCGGGATCGCGGTGATATCGGCAGGCGCGGCTGCGGCGCAAACTCCCTATCCGTCGGAAACTCAGCTGCAGGTGCCAGGTCTGATCATCGCGGCCAACCCCGCGAACGGGGCCGCGCTGGTTCAGACGACCGTGTCGCACGGGCACGGCGCGATATATCCGGTGCCGATGGGGAATCGTTATGTCTACACCTGGCAGAACCTGTCGACCGGCGCTTCGGGAACCATCACCGACTGGTCCGGGGAAAGGACGGAAATCGTCACCGGAGCGGGCCAGATCGTGGTTACCGCCTCGCTGCCCGGTGTCGGCGGTTTCCAAACCCCGAGTATCGGAACCTTTTACGTCGCAGCCTGATCGACGATCCGGGCGGTCGCGGTAAGCGTGGCCGGCCGGATTCACTGGGCGCGGCGGAACTTCACGCAATACGTTGATGATCTTGCACCACCTGCTCCGCTCCGCGGTCAGAGCAATCTCAGTGCCCTGGCGGGTAGCGATCGCGATATCGGTCATGCCTGGGTTCGGGTCGTGTTCGCGAAACTGCGCCGATCTGTCGTTGACCTTGCTCTACTGGAACCCGAAAGGCAGGGCATGTCACCTATCCATGCAGCAGTCCCAGGCCTGGTTCGGCACACCTCGATGGGCCTCGAAGAGACTGTGGCCGTTTCGAACCGCGTGACATGCGGCATGTGCGGAAGTCTGTGATGCTGGTGTCTTGGGCGGAGCGAATGACTACTCGAAGACTGGAATCGGATTCATGAAAGACCGACCTGTCCTGATCGTGGCCACGATCGGGGGCTTGATCGGCACAATACTGTCGAGTCCGTTCGCCGTGTACTTCGGCTTCGGCACTCCTGCGCTCGCTACCGCCGTTGTCGGCGTGGGAATCTTGCTGGCGGGAGGCATAGTGTTCGGCGGCCTGTGCGTTGCCCTGGTGTCGGCCGTCAGGGCTGACCGGCGCAGCGGTGGTTACCGCTGTCGCGGTAAGAGCCGGGCATAACTTTCCGATGCTCGGGCCTGGCGGCGGTGCGGCCGGATGACGGTAGGCCGGCGAAAAGTGCGATCGCGGCATCGGTTCGCGCTCCTTCCGCGATCTGGATCTGCTTGTGCAGCGCCATGATGCCTGCGTCCGCGGCGCATACCGCAGCGCCGATTCGTCCCTGCTCGTCGAGCGACGGCAAGGGAACAAGTAGCTTGCCGAGGTTCGCGGAACTGATGGACGGGATTGTTGTGCCGGCTGCCCGGTTCGCGATCCATGTCACGGTCGACGGGAGCGAAAGGAACGCTATGAGATAGCGCGGATCCACGACCTCGGGGTCGCGTACGCGCAAACGGATCAGCCCTGTGGCGAACAACATGCCTTCCGCGCTGCTGTCAGCGATAGCGCAGGGGCCGAGAGTTCCCGTTCTGGAACAGAGGATGTCTTGGTCCGTGAGCTGGTATTTGCCGAGTCGGGCGGCGTCTTCCGGGCGTGCCCATTTCGTATGCTCATCGGTGATGCCACGATGGCGTAGCTGTGCGGGCGCGACGATCGGGACCCCGTGGTCGGTAAACGGCAGCTTCTTGATGACGTCGTTCGAGGGGCCGGCTTGGATCTTGCACAAGGCGCTGAGGGGCACCGCGTTCTCGGTGGAGGTCACACCGGGAACGGGACGGTAGTCGGCGGGGCTGAGGGAGTGCGCGAGTCGTCTGATGGCGGCGAGATCGGCTGCGACCGCGATGCCACCGAAGCTGAGATCCTTCGTGTCGAAATCGGCAGCGCCCGTGCGCCATTCTTGTAGGCAATCCACGATTGATCGTAGGTCCTGGTCGCTCAACCGCCGACGGCCGCCTCGTTTCTGACCTGCGGCGCGAGCATCGATCAGCAGGACGGAATCCGGGACCTCCTTCCTGCGGGCAAGGAACCAGACACTCACCGGAACCGGTGTCGTCGGGAACAGTCCTGGCGGTAGCGCTACGACGCATTCCACGACACCGTGTTCGACCATTGCCGCGCGAATAGCGTGCTCGGCCTTGTCTTCCGACACACCCGCTTGGTTCGGCATGACCACGGCCGCGCGGCCACCGTCGTCGAGCGAGGCGTAGACGTGCTGTAGCCAGGCGAAGTTGCCGTTCTTCTTCGGCGGCGCATCGAATGGCCAGCCGCCGGGCGGTGCGGGCCAGTCGTTGGAGCTCCGCTGGTTGAACGGTGGGTTGGTCATGACGACGTCGAACCGCATCGGCTGCTCCGACACTGTTCCCGAAGCCAGCGCATCACCCTGGCGTAGGTCTGCGACATCGACACCGTGGACAGCGGTGTGCATCGCCGCGATGCGAAGCTGCTCCGGGCTGCGTCCGAACCCTGATGTCGCCATGCCGCGCACCATGGACGTGGCCTCCGACAGCATCGATGCGGCCCCTGACAGGAACTCACCAGAACGCAGATACGGATCATGACACTGGACTGTCCCGGTGACCTCGCCGAGCAGAACATCAGTAACCAGCTGAACAACGGCGCGTGGGGTGAAGAGTTCGTTGCTGTCGCGATGGCTCCACTCGGCGAAACGATCGAGGATCGGCTCGAACGAGTCGCGGTCCAGACCGTGACACGTCCGCAGGACCTGGGCCACGTCCTCGACCGCGGTCGGCTGCAACCGCGCGAAGACCGGACGCATACCTGGCAGCACGCCGTGCTCACGCAGGACTACGTCGGCGATGGTCGCGATCGAGTCGAGCAGCTTCGCCGGATCACCTTGATCTGCAACTGCTTCGGCGACGAGGTCGGTAGCTCTCGCCCACTGCCCGGGGGCGCAGACGCGTACGAAGACCGCGCACAAGAGGAGTTGGAGGTAGTCCATCTGCGGGCCGCCGCCGCGTACCCGTTGCGCGAGCGGCCCGAACAGTTCATCGAAGGCATCGGCCTGATCGGTGCGTTGCTCGCCAGATCCCTTGCCGGCCACCGATTGGCTGGATGGCTCAGTCGTCGCTGCACGGGTGTTCTGCAGGATCCGATCGGCATAAGTGCAGCCCTTGACTTCGGTTGGCAGCAGTTGACCGGCCGGGATCGGGCGGGTCGTGAGCCACTCGAGCATCTCCGCGAAGACGAAGAACTCACCCTCCGCCGATGACCGTGGGAGAGGGAAGCTCGGGTGCCGCTTCTTCCACACCGACAGCAGCGCCCTGCTGACACCTGCCAGGTCCGCGATCTCTTGCCGCGACACCAAACGGTTCTCGGCCTTGTTCACTGCCGGAATCCGAACACGAAGGCGATCACTGTCAGGGCGAAGACACTCGCTCCCGCGAACCCGGCGCCGCCGAGAACGACTGCGGATGCCAACGATCCACCATCGACAACAACAAGGATTCCGGCGACGATGCCGACGATCGCACCGAACAGTGTGGCGACCATCGCCAGTAGGACTCGGGCAGACTGTGACATCGAATTCCTCCGTATCATCCGGGGCGAGGCTGTCTCGCTCGCACCGTCGATACGTTAAGCGGGAAGCAACCCAATCGATCTGCGCATTGCAATGCGCAGTCGACTTGCGCCTTGAGGATACGGCACCAGGCGATCTGCCGCGCGGTGTTGATGAAGCTTCTACCTGCCTGAACAGTGATTCTATACGCATCTCCCGCGCTCCGCGCGTGTGTCGACTGTTAACCGACCTGGGATTCGGTCAGCCGTGGGTCAATTCCTCGGCCATGCGGGTGGTGATGGTGGCCAGGACTCGAGCCGTGGTGGCCAGATCTTCGGCTGGGATCGCGCCGTAGGCGGCGGCTACGATCGCGCCGGATTCGGTGCGAACCTTGTCCACTACGGCCTTGCCCGCGGTGGTGGGTTCGAGTCTGCCGTGAGGTGTGGTCGCCAGTAGGCCCTTGGTGAGTAGTGCATTCAGGGCTGTTTCGACCTCGGCAGGGGGCCATTGGGTCAGTTCGGCGATCCGGTTGATGTGAGCGGCTCGCTCGACCGGCTCGCCAGTGGCTTGATTCAGCACGATCCACTGCTTTTCGTCCAGGGTGGTGCCGGTCAGTGCGCGGGCCAGCACTGCGGTGTGGTGCTTCTCGGCCTGGCCGATGATCGATGGAGTCAAGGTGGCGGGGGCCGGGGCTGATGGGGTCACGGCGGCGGCGGTGCTGCTCGCGGGCGGGCCGGCCTCGGTGGTCGTTGCACCGCAACCGGTGAGCAGCACTGCCGCACCGATGGCTGAGGCCGCTACGCCGACAACGGTGATTCTGCTGTTCATTTCGTGAAACCTCTTCTGTGGATGGACGAACCCGCAACGGTGGCGAATTCGGTTCAGGCGTGGGCCAATTCCTCGGCTATGCGAGCGGTGATGACGGCCAGGACCCGAGCCGCAGTGACCAGATCTTCGGCTGGGACCGCGCCGTAGGCGGCGGCCACGATCGCGCCGGATTCGGCGCGAACCTTGCTCACCACGGCCTTGCCGGTGTCGGAGGCCTCGAGCATTCCGTGGGATGTGGTGGCCAGCAGAGCACTGGCGAACAGTGCGTTCATCGCGGTTTCGACCTCGGTGCGGGCCCACTGAGTCATCGCGGCGATCCGGGTGATGTGGGCGCTCGGATCGACCGGCTCGCCGGCGGCGACGGCTTGATTCAGCACGATCCACTGCCGCTCGTTCAGGGTGGTGCCGGCCAGTGCGCGGGCCAGAACCGCGGTGTGGTGCTTCTCGGCCTGACCGATGATCGAGGGGGTCAGGGTGGTCGGGGCGGTAGCGGTGCTCATTGCGATCTCCTGGTTCGGATGATGCTCGGTGTCGTCAACAATTCTGATACCAAGTGTCATATGTGCGCAAGTCACAATTAGAACTAAGCACCTTTTGGGCTTGAGGTTCTTTGTGCAGTAGGATCTCGGTATGCCTTCAGACGACCGCGCACTGCCGCTGCGGGAACGCAAGCGGATCCGCACCCGCCGCGCCCTGGCCGACGCCGCCCTGGCACTGTTCACCGAGAACGGTTTCGCCGCCACCACCGTGGAGGAACTGGTCGAGGCAGCGGAGGTCTCACGCAGCACGTTCTTCCGGGCATTCCCCACCAAAGAGGCAGTGGCCGTCGAGGCCGAGACCGAGCTCTGGGCCGGCTATCTCCACGCCCTCGCTGCGAGTGAACTCACCGGGCCGACCCTCACCGCGCTACGCGACGTTCTCACCGACACCGCGACCGCGCTTCCCGACGACTGGGACGAGCGCTACATCGCCACCCGCAGGCTGATCCTGACCGCCCCCAGCCTGCTCGGCTACGTCGAATACACCCGCTCGGGTGTGGAAACCGAAGTGACAACACACCTTTCGGGCAAACTGGCCCTTCCCCCCGACGACCTGCGCCTGCGCATCCTCGCCGAGCTGACCACTACGGCGTGGAGCATCGCCGGGCGTGGCTGGGTCGCCACCGACGGCGCCGGCGGCCGATCCGCGCTCATCACCCGCCTGCACGAAGCCTTCGCCGCCATCCCCGACGCCCTGCGAACAAGCGATCCAACGCACGCATAGGCAACGGCGGGACCGAGAGTTGTCCAGCCCCGCCGACGCCTATGACCGGGCGCTCAGCCGCGCGGGCGATGATCGTCGTATTCGAAGACGCTCAAGGCGCGGAAGTACTCGTCCTCGTCGCCGGGGTCATCGGCGTAGCCGGGTGCGGGACCGGGGCCTGGGCGGGGGATCTGTGGCGGCGCGGTGGCAGCGGTGTGAGGTGGGTGAGCTGCCCATTCCGTTGCCGGATTTCGAGCGGTCGACGGCAGGTCGCGGGCCGGTTGCTCGACTGTGCGTTCGGCGGGTGCCGGCAACGGCGGCGGATTGGGCAATGCGGGTTCTGAGGAGCGTTCGACGGTAGGGACATCGGTCGGCACGGTGGGGGTTTGCTCTGCTGCGGCGGGTGTGGCCGGTGTAGCGGGGGTGTCCCCGAGGTCGGGTTCGGGGATGGTCGGCACCTCAGCGTCGGCCAAGGCGGCCTCTATCGCCTTCTGCGCCTGGGCCAAGCCTGCTGTGTGAAGGGACATGATCAGTTCGGCGACCATCGCCGGGGTCATCCGGTGACCGGATTCGGTGAGCCGGATCGCGGTGATGGCACCGCTCGCGGTGAGTTCGACGGTGACCGAGCCGGTTGGGTCCGTCGTGACCGTTCGCTGCTCGCTCAGCGCGAAGACGAGCAGGTCTACCGGGTCAGTCGTTGAAGTCATGGTCCTGCCCCCCGGTTTCGACCCCGTCTCTGATGCCAACTATATATGGCATGATCGCTGTCAGTGAGCCGGGAACGGGAGCCGGGTTCGTTGGCCTTGGAGGGGATCCGCTATGTCCACGCTCGATTTCGATCCCGATCGCGTGCGCGCGCTCGGAACCAGCCTCGACACGGCCGCTCACACGGTGTGCGCCGCTGACATCGACGGCAACAGCGACCTGTTGCAGACCGATCTCGCTGGGGCATTGACCGCGTCGATGTGTCAGATGGTCTCCGGCCTCGCGCGCGACGCGCTGAAGACTGTCCAGACGGACCTGTTGTCCGTCAGCGCGGCCACGCTGCACGCGGTGAGCGAGTTCACCGGCAAGGACGAGACCATCGCCGGCGATATCGCGCGGGTCGGGCAGGGCGTGCGATGAGTCCTGACCCGAAAGCGGTTGCGACGATGACGGTTTCGCAGGCGCGTGGCTGGAAGCCGGAGACCCTCGGACTGCATGGGATCGCCTGGCAGCTCGCGTCCCAGAAGATCATGCACGAGCTGACCCCGGTCACCACGGCGGCAGCGGATTCCGGTAGCTATTGGGTGGGTGGGTCCGGCGACGCGGCTCGTGGCAGTGTGGCGGCGATCCACACGAAGGCGGCCACGATTGCTACCGCGCTGGATACGGCCGCGACTACTGCGACCACGGGCTCGCTCGACATCTCGGCGCATCGCCAGACGGTCGTCAAGCATGTCGATGACGCGATCGCCAACACCTACGACGTCGCCGACGACGGCACGGTCTCGGCCAGCAAGAAGATGTACACGACGCTGGTCGCTCGTGTCGGTGTGACGTTGGCGCACAAGGCGTGGGCCAGGCTGGTCGCCGATGCCGCTGACCGCACCGCCACTGTCCAGCAAGCGTTGGCGGACCTGCTCGCCGCGGACCTGCGTGCGGAGTCAGCGATTCGGCACGCGTTCGACAACGAGGTGTTCGCGACCAGCGACCCGACCAAGTGGGCCACACCGATCGGTGAGGTTCCACCGGCTGACGCGAGTGTGGAAACCAACCGGCACTGGTGGAACACGCTCACCGAAGCCCAGCAGAAGCAGCTGATCGACACTTACCCGGATCTGATCGGCAACCGGGACGGGATTCCGATCGAAGCCCGCGATGAGGCCAATCGTTCGAGGCTGGAGGGGTTGATCCCGCTCGCTGAGCGTGAACTGCAAACCGTCGCCGCGCAGTTCGGCACCGACAGCGATCAGTACAAGGCCGCTACTGCCAAGCTCGAGGATCTGAAGGCTGTCGAGAAGGCGATCGCGAAGCCGGATCATCCTCCGCAAGGTTGGGTCGATCGCAAGCTGATTCTGCTCGACACGACCAGCGGGCGATCGACCCGCGCGGCGGTATCGGTCGGCGATCCGGACAAGTCGACACATGTGTCGGTGACCACGCCGGGACTCGACACGAGAGTGCGCGACGACATCGTGAGTATGACGAACGAGGCTGCTGCTGTGCGTGCGGAAGCCGAATTTCAGCTCACTCGCGAACCGGGGCGAGAAGGCGAATCCGTGGCGACGGTGGCCTGGATCGGCTACGACACACCGCAGGTCAAGAAGGTGTTCGGCGAGGGCGAATACGCCGATGCCGCAGCGGGTGTCGCTGATGTCGGCAGCACCGACAGGGCCGCGGAGGGCGGCCAGGCGCTCAATCGCTTCTACAACGGGTTGGAAGCATCCCACGAGGGCGGTGAGCGACCGCATATCACCGCGGTCGGCCACTCATACGGCTCGCTGACCACCGGCATGGCGCTCCAAAGCGGTGAACACCCGGTTTCGGACATGGTCGTCTACGGCTCGCCGGGCATCGCCGCCTCGACGCCCCAAGAACTCGGGCTCGACAACGGCCATGCATATGTGATGCGCACCGACGACGATCCGATCAAGTGGACCCAGGACGGCCCGCAGATCGCCGGCAGGCTCAACGACGCCGGAATCCCTGTGGGTGGACCGGTGCCGTTCATCGCCGAAGCGTGGACCTCATCCGACAATGGAGGCTTCGGGCCGGACCCGGCCGAGAACCCCAACTTCACCCAACTCGAAACCCACGATTCCAAATCCTACGACGGTGAAACCCGGGAACTGCCTGGCGCGTCCGGTCACAGCGAATACCCCCGCACCGGTCCTGACGGAGGTTCCCGGGTCACCACCTACAATGTCGCGGCTATCGTCGCCGGTTTGCCGGACAACGTGGTGGCGAAGCGATGACGCGACGATTCCGGTCTGTTCGACGATGGGGGCTACTCGTTTCGGTGGCGATGTCAGCCGCCCTCGCGCTGGTCGCGGGATGTACGCCCCGTCCGGGGTATCCGGATCTGACAACGCAGGAAGAACGTGACAATGCGGAACGGATGATCATCGGGCTTTCTCCTGTGGAGGACTTCGATAAAGAAGTGATCCGGGAGGTGCACAAGTTGTCCGACGTTGCCTATGCCATCGATCAGAGACTTGTGCTGGAAACAAAACCATGGCCCCGGCGATACGATGCGTGCGACAGCCCACTTCATCTCAGCATCGGACGCGCCTCGTCACAATATCAAATGAAGATGTCGAGACTGATCGGGATCGACGACGAGAAAATAGTCTTGGGAAATTGGGATAAATTCAAGGTGGCGATGAATGAAGCTGGTGCCCGCCTCGGATTCAACGAAATAAGTGAATACAAGCCCACGCGTGACAGTGACCGGTACGGAATCAGTATATACAACAACGTGCAGGGAAGAATCCGACTCGAGTATGACCCGAATGGATATCTATCGATTTCCGGCTACACCGGGTGTCGGCCGTCGCGAACCGAAACCGCAGCCGCGACACCAACCGGTCAGCGTTGACCGCTGTGGTCGCACCGATAGGTAGATTTGGAGACTCCGAGTAATGCGCAACTTGCCGCGAACGAGAAATCTGCTGCGACCGGGGCTGCTCGCGGTCGGCGTGTTCGCCCTCGCCACTGCCGGGTGCTCAGACCCGCAACCTGCACCCGCCGAAGGTGCCTCAACTACGACGACCGTGAAGCCAGCTGATTTCGACCCTTGCACCGACTTCCCACAAGACGTTCTGAAGTCGGAGGGTCTCGTGCTCACCGGCCCGGAGGACTGGGAACGCAACGGTATCAAGGCCCACGGCTGTGGGTACATCGTGATCGAGAACGGGTACGACGTACGGGTCGTGCGAACGACGAATTCCCTGGCCGACATCAAGGCCAAATTCCCGGACTCCTATCGCGAGCAGCAATTCGGCCCTAGAACGGGCGCCTTCTACGAGCTGTTCGAAAGCCCGGAAAGCTGTACCGTGAATCTGGAGATGAAGACCGGGAGCCTGCAATTCGATCTTCGCAATCCTGCCACCAGGCGGACGACAGGACACTTGGATAGCTGCGATCTCGTCACCGGTCTCATCAACAAGGTTGTCCCATCGATCCCGGCGGGTGCGTGACCATGGCTAGCTCCATCTCAGAACTCGTCACCCAGGCCGAAAACGGAAACCTTTCGCTCGACGCGGACCCCGCTGCGTTCGTCGCATTGGAGAAGGCGATGTCTACGCGGATTGTGCAGCTGGGCGTAATTCAGCAGAAGATTCGAAAGGTCGCTGAGCAGGAAATCTGGGGTTTGGGTGAGTCGTCCGCGGTCCTCACGTCCGCACAGACGCTGGTGCGTCGGTTTCGTGAAAAGGCCGACGGTGGGCCGAATAACGCCGTAGCGGTGCTCGAAAGTCATCTCACCGCGGCCGATGAACTGCGAACACTGTTCCGCACGATCCGCCAGCGCCTCGAAGAGGCTGACGCTGACTTCGCGGCGAAGTTCAAAGAGCTCGCTGTCGCACAAGGTTTGGATGTCGGAGGGGACCGATGACGACCCAGTATGATCCGCCGGGGATCACCGATCCGGAGAACGTCGACGGGTTGACGCATCAGCAGATCGTTGACGCGTTCGCCGCTGTCGCGAATTCCACGAGCTCGATCGTCGTCGCGTGGAAGCAGGGCGACGCGGACCTCACTGATTCGACCACGGAGATGCTCGCCGCGGTCCGGAACACAGTGGACGGTGCCTGGACCGGCGCGGCCGCGGACGCGGCGGTAGCGACAGTCGCGCGGTACTGCGATGATTCGCTGCGACTGCCCGAGCTGTTCGACGAGGTTTCCCAGGTCGTCGGCAATACGGCCATGACCGCCGTCATGACGAAATCCTTTCTGCCGCCGGTGGTCGAAGTCACCGCTGATCAAAGCGCGGACCCGGAAGGTTTCGACCTCCAGACCCGCCAGGCTCAGACCGCCCAGGCCGAGGCGCGCAGGATCATGGCCGAACGCTACGTCGTGGGTTTCCAGGACCTGGACGCGAAATTGCCGACATTTCCGGCCGCGATGGCGATCGGCGATGATCAGACCCCACAGGCCGGCCAACCTGGTTCCAGTATCTCCGGTGGGCCGAATGAGTCCGCTGTGCCGCGGAACCCGGCCTCGACAGAACCCGCCGGCACCGAGCCCGAGCCGGCCGCCGACCCGGTCACCGACCCCAACTCGGACGCGCCGACCGACACAGATTCCGAACCCGAGGGCCCGTCCTCGGACGGGTCGACCGAGGACGGGTCGACTGATACTGGCGGACAAGACGATTCGACGCAGACGGCGTCGACTACACCGACGTCGGCACCCACCACCGCCACGCCGACACCGTCGGTGCCGGGTGACTCCCTTCGTGCCGGCACACCGTACGGCGGCCCGAGCGGCGGAGCCGGTCTGCCCGGCGGCCAAGGCGGAAGTTCTCCGGTTCCGTCTCCTGGTGCCGTGCAGCCACCGGGGTCGGCCGGTGCCGGGGGATCACCGGGTACCCGTGGCGGGCTGCCCGCTGCCGCGCATGCGGGCGGCACGGGGATGCACGGTATGCCCGGCGCGGCCGGTCGCGGGGGTGGTCGTGGCGACGAGCCGGACAAGTCCGACAAGAAGGTCAGTTTGACCCACGGGGACAACACGACCGAGCTGCTGGGCGTGATCAAGCATGTCCCGCCGGTGATCGGTGATCGATGACGGCGTGGGTTTTCGACATCGAGGAATTCGCGGCGCTGTGGTTCGGCCCGGCCGCCGACCGCATGGTGTTCCCGCTGCACTACACGAGCCGCTTCACGCACCTGAACGCGCTCGAGCAGTACCGGTCGGCGGTGCGCGAGCAGTGGTCTGAACACGGTCGCCTGGACCTCGATGCCGCTGAGCAACTGCGACGGGCGTTCGACGTGTTGACCGGCCCCGAGGTATGGGTCGAGATCCACGGTCACCGACGGCACCGGCCCCTGCGGGTGGTCGGCGCGCGCCACGACCGGCACGGGGCGATCGCCGAGCAGTCCACCGACGGCACGCAGGTCCGGGTGAGCATCCTCGCCGCGGACAGTCTCGCCCGTCGCGTGGTCGAGGTGCTTCCCGCTGCCGAAGCAGGGAAACGGCCACGGCAACGGTTCGACAATCACGATATGCGGCCCGAGGACACCGACGTGGTCACCATCATCGAGGGACCGAATCCGCGCGAGCAGTACCGTCGCCTGCGGGAAGAACCCTGTACGTCGGCGGGGGTGATCCAGGTCTTCCGAGGCCCGCGTACCACGGGCGGTAAACCACCGCATCGGGTCGCGGCGATCCAATGGCACGATCGCCACGACGGCCGCTACCTCGAGACCGGCACCCGCGCTCGCACGGTCGTCGGCGCGACCGCCGCGACATCGGCTCACCACGTCGGTGTCGAGATCGGTCGGGCCTTGGAGCAGTACGGGGAGCTTCGTGAGGACGCAGCTACCGGGTGCGGGCCAGTGCGCCGCCCTTCAGGGCAGTGGTGAAGACCCACGCGGGAACGCCGTCAAGGCCCGAGCGTGTCCTAGACCGGACGGGGCTGCTGCACGGGTAGGTGACAACCGAGATAGCGTGCCACGGGGTAATCCTGAGAGGACGTCGCAGTGCCCAAGCCGTATCCGAAAGAGTTTCGCGACGACGTCGTGCGGGTCGCCGCGCGCAGTTCGCCGATCGGGGTGGATCTGTCGGAGATCTTGCCTGCCGGGAGAGAGGTTCCGGGTGGTTCGGCGTCGGTCTGGTCGCAGGTCCACCTGGCGGCCGACTCCCGCTTCGGGTACGACTGGAGGCGAGCAGAGGGGGAAACTGTGCAGGAATCGCAGAACGCCGTATCAGTGGTCGGTGAACGGGTGAGTGGGCGACGAGTGCGTCCCACCGAGGAATGGCTGGCCTACTTCCAGCAGAATGCGCTCCAGCAGCGCGAGATTCCGTGGCAGTCGGACGGTGTCGGGGCATCGCCGGCCGAGATGGCACCCCTTCGCCGGTCGCTCCAGGCCTGGCAGCTGGGCGAAACATCGGATGGGCGGCATTTGGCGGCGTCCGCAGCCCGATTTGCCGCTGCCACCGACGATCCCGCGTACTGCGATGTCATCGATCTGTTCATCCGTGAGGAGCAACGTCACGGTGCGCTGCTGGGTCGCATCTTGGATGATGCGGGAATCTCGCGGCGACAGGCTGATTGGGGCGACACGCTCTTTCGCCGACTTCGGTACAGCATCACCGACATCGAAGTCTGGACCACTCCCGTGGTCATGGTCGAAGTGTTGGCGATGATCTACTACAACGCGATTCGCCGGGCTACCGGGTCACCGGTCCTGCGCGCGGTCTGCGCCCAGATCCTCGCCGACGAGGTGCCCCATGTGCGGCTGCAATGTGAGCGACTCGCGGTGCTGTACCGCAACCGATCGCGCCCGCGTTTCCACTGCACCAGGGTCGTCCACCGCGTCCTTTTCCTCGCGGTCATGCTCCTGGTATGGGTCGGTCACCACCGCGCGCTGCGCGCCGGCGGGTACACATGGACGGAATATCGCCGGGCCGCCTACGCCAAAATGAATCGCGCGTGGCGACGGATGGACCCGCAATGCTACGTATGGACCTGATTCAACCCAGCATGTCCGATCTAGGGTCGGCTGCGCGCATTGTCCCGTCTTCGGCGTGTGCAACGACGCGCAGTCGAGCGGAGCTGTGAGCAGTCAGGGTGTGTCCAGCACGCCGCCTGAGTTTGGTCAGGTCACCAGAACTTTCGGACCTGTATCGCCTTGACCTGGTGTGATGGTCGCGTGAAGCGGCGGTTTCACGCACTAACGGCC